>JAPVVG010000088.1 GCA_028571455.1 Desulfobacteraceae bacterium
AACCACCCCATCTGACAGCGCAACCGCTGTCCCGGTATAATAAAAAGGGATGGCCACGGTTGATAATCCTATAATATCACCCTTATTATGTAAAGTATATGATCTGCCCTCTTTAAAAAAGACCATAAAATTACCTGATAAAACAATGAAAATGGTATGAGCCGGATCCCCTCGACGCGTTATCGCCTCCCCTTCTGTTACCTTAATCCGGCGCATCAAGGGAGCGATCTCTTCCAGCTCGGCATGTGAAAGGTCCTCAAAAAGATTCAAGGAGTCGATTATATTAATGTCAACAGGCATTATTTCATCCTTTTTTATTTAACATTGATGATTTCGCAAAAAGTCGAAAAACAGGCAAAAATCCCCCCGGCCCCCTTTAAAAAAGGGGAAGTTTGAAAGTCCCCCTTTTTAAAAGGGGGCTTTAGGGGAATTTCAAGACAAAGCAAGTTCGAGATAATGAGTTTGTAAATTTCTAATAATAGTTTTTAAGATATGGGTAATCAATACCACGATTAATTAGCGGCAATATCAAAAAGATTTTTCACATTATAGCTTGCGATCTTAAAATTTTTTGCCTCTATTGAACTGACAAAATTAAATAAAATAACAAATATTGATAAAATTGTTATTTTCATATATTGAAATTTAAACATTTTTAAGAATTCTCAAAAAATTGTAACCATTCAGGTAGCCACCAAGGCACAACAGAGGGATATGATTGAAGAATTGTGAATTGAGGTCCGCCGCAGGCGGACTTAAATCCCTAAATCCCTAAATTATGAATTATAAGAGAACTATATTATAATTTTAGTGCCTTGGTGTCTTAGTGGCTGATTAGTTACAAAAAATTAAGATATTATAACTATCTTGTTGTATGTTTCAATAGTTTTTTTTGTTAAGCATAAATGCTATTTATAAGTTCAGAGGTCAGGAGGTCGAGTGACACGTAGTGAAGAGAGGTAGAAAGATGATGAAAGTTTTGGTAAGCGATAATCTCGGAAAAATCGGGATTCAAATGTTTCAGGATGCGGAGGAAATCGAAGTCGATGTCAATGTGGGACTATCTCCGGAAGAGCTAAAAAGTATTATTGGGAATTATCATGCCTTAGTTATCCGTAGCGCTACAAAGGTAACAGAGGATCTTCTCAAAGCGGCAACACTGCTTAAAGTCGTTGGTCGTGCGGGAATCGGACTCGATAATGTTGATATACCGGCAGCCACAAAACTGGGTATTGTTGTAATGAATACTCCTGAGGGCAATGTTATAACTACTGCCGAACATACTATTGCTCTGATGCTCTCACTAACACGCAACATTCCATTGGGCACATCATCATTAAAAGCCGGATGCTGGGACAAGAAAAAACTGCAGGGAAAAGAGCTCTACAAAAAGGTTCTCGGGGTTATCGGTTTTGGGAAAGTCGGTTCCATTGTAGCTGATCGCGCACAGGGACTGAAAATGCGGGTAATTGTTTACGATCCTTTTATTACACCCGAACATATTGAGAAGGCCGGCTATAAAAGTGTTTCTCTGCCTGAATTATACCGGCAGGCCGATTATATAACGGTGCATGTCCCCAAGCTAAAGGATACAATCGGTTTGATAAACAAGGAGGCCTTTGAGCAGATGAAACAAGGGGTTATGATTGTTAATTGCGCTCGAGGCGGTATAATTAATGAAGCTGATCTATATGATGCCATGAATTCAGGAAAAGTCGCAGGCGCGGCATTAGATGTTTTCGTGACCGAGCCCCCTGTGGACTCACCTCTTCTTACACTTGACCGGCTTGTTTGCACCCCGCATCTCGGCGCTTCTACACGCGAAGCCCAAACAAATGTAGCTGTTGCAGTAGCCACCCAGATAATTGACTATCTAAAGAATGGAACTATTGTTAATGCTGTGAATGTTTCATCTGTTACAGGTGAACTTCTTATAAAGCTTGGTCCGTTTCTGTCGCTTGCGGATCGGATGGGTTGTCTGCAGGCCCAGCTTTCCAGGGGTCCTATAAAGGAGGTTCTTATTGAGTATACCGGGGATTTTCAGGACATTGATCTGTCGCCTGTCTCAACCGCGGTGTTAAAAGGTCTCCTTACCCCGATGCTTAAGGATAATGTGAACTTTGTTAATGCGCCGGTTATTGCAAAGGAAAGGGGTATTAAGGTTAAAGAGACTTTCAGCTCTGAGTCTGAGGATTATCTGAACCTTATCACTATCCGGGTAGCTACTACGGAAATGGCAAGCACTATAGCAGGCACTGTATTTGGCAAAAAAGATGTCAGGGTTGTAAAGATAAATAATTTCCGTCTCGAAATGATTCCGTATGGCCATCTGACCCTAATAAATAATGTTGACAGGCCGGGCGTTATAGGCAGTATTGGATCCGTTCTTGGCAAGCATGGCATTAATATTGCCCAGATGCAGGTTGGTCAGGAAAAGGATGGTAAAAAGACTGTTGTGTTTCTTAGAACCGACGCACCGATTCCAGAGGAGGTTCTTGAAAAGCTTCGTGTTTTGGAGACGGTTAACTCAGTAACACATTTCGAACTTTAGTTTATAGAGGAGATTAGGCATGACGGAAGAAGATAAGGGCTTTATTATTAAAGACCGCAGGATTTTTGCTGAAGGGGATCAAGAGAAAGAGGACAAAAAGGAATCTTCCGGGGAGGAGGTTAAAGATCAGGCGCAAAAAGAGACCGCTCCGGAAGAGAAGCAGAAGCCGGAAATTCATATGCCGGAGATAAATTTTGCGACTTTTATCTTTTCTTTGAACACATCCGCATTAATGCACCTTGGTGTTATTGAGGATCCTGCTTCAGGTAAAAATGTTAAAAACCTGGCAATGGGGAAACAAACAATAGACATTTTGAGTATGATGGAGGAAAAAACAAAAGGGAACTTAACTACAGAAGAAGAAAACATGTTAAAAAATATCCTCTACGACCTCAGAATAATATATGTAAAAGAAAAAGGATAGCTACTCAGGTTGGTTAGGCTGAAGGTTGAAGACTCACGCAAAGGCGGTAAGGTTTTCTTTTTTTGTTCTTTGCGGCTTTGCGTGAGAATTTTAAAGAATGACAGAGACCTATATATAGGGAAATTGTTTATGAAAATAATTAGAATAAAGAACGTATCAGGAAGAAAAGTTTTTTTTGTCATGACATTCATAGCAGTCGTGCTTTTGGTTATTTCAAGTTTTTATCCTGAATCTGACGTTGAGGCAAAATCAGACAATTATCTTACAATACCTGAAAGCTTCAGCAGTCTGGCCGAATCTGTCAGCCCGGCGGTAGTCAACATCAGGACTGTTAAAACTATTAAGGGCGGTGGCCGCGTATTTCGTCATTTTTCAAGAAGTCCTTTTGGCAAGAATGATCCAATGTACGACTTTTTTGAAAAATTTTTTGGTGAAGAACCTCTTAGGGATTTCAAACAGAGAAGCCTCGGGTCAGGATTCATTATTGATAAAGATGGCTATATTGTCACAAACAATCATGTTGTAGAAAATGCAGACAAGATAAAGGTAAAGCTAAAAAACGGAAATGAATTTGACGCAATGATCGTTGGAAAGGACTCCAACACCGACTTAGCCCTTATTAAAATCAAATCACGGCAAAATCTCCATATTGTCAGGTTTGGGGATTCAGACTCGCTGAAGGTTGGCCAGTGGGTTATGGCAATAGGCAGCCCTTTTGGCCTGGAGCACACTGTAACCGCCGGAATTATAAGCGCCAAAGGACGAGTTATCGGATCAGGGCCATATGATGATTTTATACAGACCGATGCATCAATTAACCCTGGGAACAGCGGAGGTCCGCTTGTCAATATGAAAGGGGAGGTTGTGGGAATAAACACAGCCATTATAGCCGGCGGCCAGGGAATAGGATTTGCCATCCCGATTAACCTTGCCAAAGGGGTCATTGAGCAGCTTAGGCAAAGTGGAGAGGTAACGCGAGGATGGCTGGGTGTGGCCATTCAGGATCTTAGCGAAGAGTTAGCGGAATATTACGGCATTAAAGACAAAAACGGAGTTTTTGTTTTCGAGGTTTTTCCAGGCGACCCTGCCGATGAAGCGGGAATCAAACCAAATGATATTATACTTGAAGTTAATAATAAAAAGGTAAAAACAGGTCGGGCTCTGACCACAATGATCGCAAACACCGGTGTTGGAGAACTTGTTAAAATAAAACTCTTACGTAACGGCTCAGAAAAAACTGTTGGAGTAAAGATCGTCAAAAGGGACGCTTCAAAAGTCTATACCGATAAATCAAAAAAAGGGCAGGGAGATGAACTTGGAATTCGTGTGTCAAAGATAACACCGGAAATAGCCCGTCAATTTAACATAACATCAGAAGCAAAAGGGGTAATGGTGGTTGCCATCAGGCCAAACAGCAAAGCATCTGAAGCAGGATTAACGGCTGGCGATATTATTAAAGAAATAAATCGGACAGGGATAACTACCGCTGATGAATATCATAATCGAATTAAAAAAATCAAAAAGGGCAAATCGATCGAAATGCTGATAAAGAGAATTAATGCAGGATTTATTGTTATAAAGATGACAAAATAAAACAATACAATGCAGAATTTAGGGATTGAGGAATTGAGGGATTAAAATCAATAGGATACCTTCAATTCCTAAATTCCTGAATTCCTGAATCCCTCAATTTCTCATAATGAGACCTTTGAAAAACGCGTATGAATCTTCTATCTCCGGCAAAGATTAACCTTTTTTTGCAGATAACAGGAAAAAGGCAAAACGGATATCACGATCTGTTTACACTTATGTGCTGTATAAGTCTTTATGACACGGTTTCACTCTCTTTTGGCGCAAAACATACAACTTTATCCTGCAGCGACCCGGAAGTGCCTGAAGATGAAAGTAATCTTGCCGTAAAAGCGGCAAATCTTTTTTTCAGAACCGTTCATAAGAACGAAGGTGTAAAAATCGGGATTGAAAAACAGATACCTGTCGCAGCCGGTCTTGGCGGTGGAAGCAGCAATGCAGCCACTGTTCTTTTGGGTTTAAACCGCTTTTACGGCCAACCCTTTCCCCAAAATAAGCTAATGTCTCTTGGGCTTTCAATCGGGGCTGATGTTCCATTTTTTATTTTCAGGAAACCCGCGACAGCCACGGGTATCGGCGAAAAGCTGGAACCTTACGAAGGACTTAAGCTGTTTCAAATATTGTTGGTTTGCCCAAAATTTGCTATTTCAACAAAAGAGATATATAAAAGCCTTAATTTAGAATTGACAAAATGCAACAAAAAGCTTAACTTTATTATTTTTAAAAAAAAGATATTTAATATCGAAAAACATTTGTGCAATGATCTTGAAGAGATAACCGCATCAATATGTCCTGATGTTAACAAAGCAAAAGAGGCTCTTTTAAGCCATGGGGCAATGGGCGCTCTAATGTCAGGAAGCGGGCCGGCAGTATTTGGCATCTTTCCTGATTTTGACAAAGCTCAAATTGCCTATAACGCCATTTTAAATAAACATAACTGGAAACTGTTTCAAGCTGAAATGATAGCTTAGTCGACCACTCGACCAATTCTGGGGCGTCGTCAAGCGGTAAGACACAGGACTTTGGTTCCTGCATTCGGAGGTTCGAATCCTCCCGCCCCAGCCAAGATTAAGCTGGTAAGCTCAACAAATGGAGCGTTAAATGGAAGATTTTGTAATATTTACAGGAAATTCAAACCCATCTCTTGCAAAGAAAATATGCGATTATCTTAATGTCCCTCTTGGTAAAGCCAAGGTAGGCAGATTCAGCGATGGAGAGATACAGATCGAAGTTGATGAAAATGTAAGATCAAAGGATATCTTTCTGGTTCAGTCAACATGTTCCCCTGTAAACGACAACCTTGTTGAGCTGCTTCTAATGATAGATGCCTTTAAGCGTTCTTCGGCAAGCAGGATAACAGCAGTAATGCCTTATTACGGCTATGCCCGACAGGATAAAAAGGTGGCGCCACGCGTTCCCATCGGCGCTAAACTTGTTGCAGATCTGCTGACAGTCGCCGGTGCAAACAGGGTAATTACTATGGATCTGCACGCTGTCCAGATTCAGGGTTTTTTCAACATCCCTGTGGATAATCTTTTTGCCGCCCCGGTTACTCTTGATTATATTAAAACCAATTTTAAAAACAATCTTGTCATTGTTTCTCCGGACGCGGGGGGAGCCGAAAGAGCAAGAGCCTTTGCAAAACGCCTGCATGCCGATCTTGCCGTCATTGACAAGCGCAGAGATGCTCCAAATAAGGCCAGGGCTATGGCGGTAATAGGAGATGTTGCTGAAAAGACGGCAATTATTCTTGACGATATGGTTGACACCTCGGGAACCTTAACCGAGGCAGCGGACGCTATTGCGAAAAACGGAGCAAAGGAGATCTATGCCTGCTGCTCACATCCCGTACTATCCGGTCGGGCGATCGACCGGATCATGAAATCTGCTTTAAAAAGCGTTATTGTGACCGATACAATCCCATTAAACAGCAAGGCTAAAGCATGTAACAAAATAAAGGTGCTTTCTATTGCGCAATTAGTTGGAGAAGCGATAATCCGAAGCTATAAAGGTCATTCGGTTACATCTCTTTTTGTGTAAGAAATACTGATCTTCAAGGAGGAATTTTGGAGTTAATTGAACTTAAAACAAATATCAGAACATCTGTTGGAAATAGTCATGCCCGCGCTCTTCGGCGAAAAAAACAGATACCTGCGGTGCTTTATGGCCGTGGCAAAAAAACTGTCTTGCTTTCCGTTTATCTTAGCGAGCTTGAACGGGCTCTCAAAAAAAGCAAAACCGGTCAGGCTCTGTTAAATCTTGTAGTTCAAAACAACGAAACCTACACCAAACCCGCCATTATCAAGGAACTGCAAATGCATCCGGTTGGACGGAATATCCTTCATGTGGATTTTTATGAAATTGACATGAATCGTAAGATAAAGATCAAAGTGCCTGTTGTAACAAAGGGGAAATCAAAGGGTGTTGAACAGGGAGGCGTATTGCAGATCATAAGGCGTGAACTGGAGGTATTATGCCTGCCATTAGAAATTCCGAAATCCTTTGAAATCGATATTACCGACTTTGATATTGGTGATTCTCTGCATGTTAAAAGCATTCCTCTGAAAGATAACATCGAAATCCCGGCAGATGTTGATTTTACAGTGCTAACAATAGCCAGTCCAAAGGCTGTAGAAGAAGCTGTGCCTGAAGAAGCCGAGGCCGAAGAGGCTGCTGTTGAAGAAGAGGTGTCTGAGCCTGAAGGTTAAATATGCCCCAAAAAAAAGTATCCCTTGTAGTTGGGCTGGGAAATCCGGGCAAAACATATGTAACAACCCGTCATAATTGCGGATTTATGGTGCTTGATAAAATCGCGGATTCCTTTTCCATCCCGCTTGGCAAAAAAAAGTTTAATGCACTGATAGGCCGCGGTTTTATTGAAGGCGTCGATGTTATCCTCGCCAAACCAATGGCCTTTATGAACAGAAGCGGGCCCCCTGTTCATAAAATAAAACAATATTTCAACATATCCTGTAAGGATATTCTGGTTGTTCATGACGATATTGACCTTGCCTTTGGAACATTGCGAATAAAACAAAAAGGAGGGTCAGGGGGGCACAACGGCGTAGAATCATTAATTGAATTTTTAGGCTCGCACAATTTTTCACGTCTTCGTATCGGCATAGGGCGCGGCATTGGATCTTCGGGAAAGGATATTGATATCACCGATTACGTCCTCAGTGAATTCAGTTATAATGAAAAAAAAAATCTGGATCAGATAATCACAAAAGCTCAGGATGCCATAATAACGATCCTTTGCAAAGGTATAACATATGCGATGAACTGTTTTAACAACAAAAAAAACATATTTGATACAAACTTGGTTGAAAACAGGGGTTTGGTCTAAATAAATATTTTGCACAGATTTAAAGGATCGGCGCTTAAAATGTCGATCTTTTTTTTGTTGATTATTGAATTGATTGTTGATATTATATATATATTAATAAAAAGTATTAGAGTTCAAAAATGCGAGAAAAAATAGATATCACAAAGCACAAGAAAATTCGTAAATTTAAAGTTGGTGATCTTGCGGTTTACCCTGCACACGGGGTTGGCCGGATTGAAGCAATCGAAAGCAGAGTGGTAAACGATGAAAAACATGATTTCTACATCATGAAGGTGCTTGAAAATAATATGGTTATCATGATCCCCATCTGGAATGTAGAATCAGTCAGATTAAGATATGTCATTAGTAAAGAAGAAATCCCAAAGGTATACGATGTTATTAAGCAGAATCGAGAGTCGCTAATTAACAACCAGACCTGGAACCGGCGATACAGGGAGTATATGGACAAAATTAAAACCGGATCTATTTATGACGTGGCGGAAGTGTTTAGAGATCTTTATTTTATTAAAATAACAAAAGATCTGTCCTTTGGAGAACGCAAGCTTTTTGATACCGCAACAACCCTGCTTATAAGTGAACTTTCGACTGCAGCCAACACTAACGAAGAGACTATCATGTCGAAGATAGAGTCTCTATTTGATGAGCCAGAATAAATATTCCCCCAATCCCATAATTATGCCCGAAAAAGGCACTTTTACCATTCTTGTTGATAAAGCCGACTCTGGCAAGCGTCTTGATGTAGTTGTTGCCTCCCACACTTCAAATTGTTCGCGATCCCTTTCGGCAAGTCTGATTCGCAAAGGCAAGATATTGGTTCAAGGGGCTGTTAAGAAACCTGGATACCTGGTAAAAATAGGGGATGAAATTCGCGGTTCCCTTCCTCTTGCGGAATCTATCCAATGTAAACCCGAGCCTTTAAAAATCGATATATTATTCGAAGATAAAGATATAATGGTTATTAACAAGCAGTCCGGTATCGTTGTTCATCCTGCGCCAGGTCACTATACAGGAACTTTAGTAAACAGGCTGCTTTATCATTGCCCGGGGCTTGAAGGAATTGGAGAGAAATTAAGGCCCGGAATAGTTCACAGGCTTGATAAGGACACATCAGGAACTTTGCTTGTTGCAAAAAATGAGATCTCTCATAATAACCTTACCGTTCAATTCAAATCCAGAAGGATTAAAAAGGAGTATCTGGCTCTGGCTCACGGGGAATTTGAATCTGATTCAGGCGCAATCTCACTCCCAATCAGCAGACACCCGGTTGACAGAAAGAAAATGTCCACTATAACTCGACAAGGCCGATCGGCCGAGACATTGTGGAAGGTCAGGGAACGTTTTCATAATATAACATTAATTGAGCTAAATTTGAAAACCGGCCGCACACACCAGATTCGCGTGCATTGCGCTGCAATCAACCATCCTGTTGTTGGTGATCCGGTATATGGCCGGCGTAAGGCAATAAAAAATATTAAAACCGTCCCGAGACAGATGCTTCATGCATGGCGACTTGAATTCGCACATCCTGTCAATAAAAAAATAATATCTTTTGAGTCACCAATTCCACAAGATATGAATAACTTAATAAAAGCGTTGAGGGCGGAAAATTAAACTAATTCGCCTTCTTCCTTAAAAAGGTGGGAACATCAAGATCATTGTCAATTACTATTCCCTTATACCCCCTGTATATGGCGCCGGCAGATTCACCAACCGCGACTTTCTGTCTTATAAATGTCGGCTCGTCATAGTCTACGAAATTTTGCAAGTCGGCAGGGGTTATATCCCTGACCTTGCCTCTCAGGTTATGGACCAAACTATTTCTCTGCGTTGACGATCCAGAACCATTGCCTATTCCTGTCGCAATTACGGTTATGCGTAACTCATCATTAAGACTGTCATCAATAATCGCCCCCCATATAATATCCGCATCTTCACCAACTTCACTATATATCCGTTCCGAAGCTTCCGACATCTCTTCCATTGTCAAATCACTGGAGCATGTTATATTCATTAATACACCATTGGCGCCGGCAATAGAAATATCTTCCAGCAGCGGATGGGATATCGCGCGTTCAGCAGCCTCGGTTGCGCGGTTTTCACCACTCGCAACGCCAATGCCCATAATGGCCAGACCTGCTCTTGACATAGTTGTTCTTATATCGGCAAAGTCAAGATTTACCAGGCCGGGCATCATGATAAGATCGGTAATCCCCTTGACCGAATGGAGTAATACTTCGTCCGCCTTCTTAAACATTTCAATCATCTTTGCATTTTTGGATGCCAGGCCTCTTAGCCTGTCATTAGGTATTGTAATCACGGTATCGGTAACCTCCTTTAATGCATCAATCCCTTCTTCTGCCTGCCTGGCCCGTTTTTTCCCTTCAAACGAAAAAGGTTTTGACACAACCGCAACCGTCAGCGCCCCAATATCCTTACAAATCTCGGCAATAACCGGCGCAGCGCCGGTGCCGGTTCCACCTCCAAATCCTGCGGTAATAAATACCATATGGCTGCCCTCAAGAACCTCTCTTATTGCATCTGCATTTTCCAGAGCAGCCTCTCTGCCAACCTCGGGGTTAGCGCCGGCACCAAGTCCCTCTGTCATTTTTTCTCCTATCTGGATCTTGATCGGCGCCTTTGACATCTCAAGAGCCTGGGAATCTGTATTGACCGCTATGAATTTTACCCCCTGGAGCCTGGAATCAATCATGTTGTTGATTGCATTTCCTCCAGCCCCTCCTACGCCAATAACCTTGATCTTTGCAGATTTATCATTTTCCACAAATGTAAACATAATCCCCCTCCCTATATATAAGTTAATTTATAGCCACTATCTATATTTGATGAATTAGTTAGGAATCGCGGCTGAAAGCCGCTCCTACTCGACCACTCGACCAATTAAGATTAAATTACATCTTTAAACCATCTTTTCATCCTGTTCATAATGCTATTAAATATATTTGCGTCACGGATTCTGAATTTCTTTATGCTCTGGTTCCTGGCGCCATATATAACGAGCCCGACACCTGTGGCATACATGGGATTATTCACTACATCGACAAGCCCGCTGATTCCCCTGGGTTTGCCAAGGCGTGTTGGAAGTTGTAATACAGATTCCGCAACATCTGCGACTCCATTCAGAAGGGCTGAGCCTCCGGTTACAACCACTCCTGATGAAATAATATTCTCCATGCCGGCCCTATATATTTCTCTTTTTATCAGCGCAAAGGTCTCCTCCATGCGTGGCTCTAAAATCTCTCCTAATATCTGTATCGGGAGTTTTCTGGGATTACGCCCACCCATGCCGGGCACTTCGATTGTTTCTTCACCATGTACATCACGGGCAATACAGGTCCCGTATTTTTTCTTTATCTTCTCTGCTTCAGCATGTGGTGTTCGCAGCCCGATTGCCAGATCATTCGTAAGATTGTTACCTCCGATGCCTAATACGAATGTATGCCTGATGTTGCCCCTGGAAAAGATAGCCAGATCCGAGGTGCCGCCGCCAAGGTCTATAAGCGCTACGCCTAATTCCTTTTCTTCACCGGTCAAAACCGCTTCACTTGAAGCAAGAGACTCCAGCGCAATATCACATACATCAAGACCTGACCGATTTGCACATTTTACGATGTTATGGGCAGATGTTACAGCCCCTGTAACAATATGAATCTTGGCTTCCAATCGCACGCCTGCCATTCCGACAGGATTCTGGATGCCGTCTTCGTCATCAACAATGAACTCCTGTGGGAGCACATGTATTACTTCGCGATCCATAGGAATAGCCACAGCCCGCGCTGCATCAATCACACGTTCCACGTCTTGCTTTGTGATTTCCGAACCCTTTATTGCCACGATCCCGCGACTGTTAAAGCCTGTTATATGTCCTCCGGCGATTCCGGCATAAACAGATGAAATTTCACATCCGGCCATAAGTTCAGCCTCTTCAACAGCCTTTTTTATCGATTCCACTGTTGATTCAATGTTGACCACTACCCCTTTTCGAAGTCCGATTGAGGGATGAGTGCCGATCCCGATGATGTTTATTTCATCTCCGGATATTTCACCAACCACGGCACAAATCTTGGTGGTTCCAATATCAAGGCCGACAATTATCTTTTCCTGTCCCTGCATCTTAAGCCTCCTTATAATCCGTGGTCGGTGATTTAATTCTAACCGGATTTACCACAATGCGATCTAAATTGTTCAAGTCGACAGTATCAAAATCTAAAAAGCTATGCCCTTTCTCCATATAGAAAAGAACATTTTTAAGCCTTTCATACTTGTCCGGATAGTTATTATATCCAAGCTTGATAGCTTTGATGCCGTTAAACGCATAAAGTGTAATGCCTATTTCTCTATCAACCCTGATTACTTTTAATAATCTGTTTGGAATAATCGATCCCTCCTTTTGCCCTAATTGCAATACATCCATTACAGCATTGAAAGGTATGTTGCGGAATTTTCCGGAAACATCCAGATCGGAAAACTCAAGACCGATAATAACCGGCAAGTTGCCGGGATCTGAAGCCGCTAACTCTTTAAATATCTCTCCATGATCGTTTATCAGAAATTTGCGACCAAGGTCTATGATGGCAAGAGGTTTATGCTCCTTTATCCTTATATTTATTCCGTCCGGCAGTTCCCTTCTTACTTCGGCATCGGCAATCCATGGATGCGCCAACAATCTTTTTCTTGTTGCTGAAAGATTTACGGAAAAAATATTTATTCCGTCATTAATACTGGCATGCTTAATTATCTGATTTTTGGAGAGTCTGTTCATTCCATTAACAATTATACTGTTTGCCCTGAAATAATCACACTGGGTCAAGAGGTCGTAACCAAAAATGAAAATAATGCTCATCGCCGTCACTAAGAAAACTGCGGCCATTATTTTGAAACAGGCAATAATGCGTTGAATAACTTTAGCGCGTCTTTTTGCCAGGCTGTTTTTATAATAGTTTTGTCGCATATGTTTATACCCCAACTATTGTAATTTCCGATTCAAGCTTGATGTTAAAAATTTTCGACACCCTCTCCTGAACGAGTTCCATCAGCGCTAACATATCTGCTGCCGATGCATTGCCTTTATTCAGAATAAAGTTTGCGTGTTTTGATGATATCTTTGCGCCCCCGATCGATTTCCCTTTAAGCCCTGCCAGATCAATGACTTCCCCTGCTGTTTTACCGGATTCAGGGTTTTTAAAAAAACATCCAGCGCTTGGAAAGCCCGAAGGTTGTCTTTTTTTGCGTGCCTTCAAAATTTCTACAGCCTGTTTTTTCAGCCTTTGCTGGTCCGAAGAATGCAGAGAAAAATCAGCGCTTAATATAATCGGTTGCCAATTATCAATATCTGTTATCTTCCTGTCCCATGAGAGTTTTCTGTAATCAAACTGCAAATTTTGCCTTAAAATAATTCTGGTTTCCTCTGTCGGCAGTAAAACCTTTATAGAATCAATAACACCGGCCATTGATCCGTAAGCAGTGCCGGCATTCATTATAATGGCGCCTCCCACGGTTCCAGGAATGCCAAGAGCAAAATTCATTCCTTCAAGACCGTTATTTAGGGCAAAAGAACAAAGGGTCTGAAACCTTGTGCCGGCCATGGCTGTAACAACTACAGAGTCCTTTCCGCTGTCCGTTCGGGCAATACCGTCAAGACACTTTTTAAGAACAACCACAATCCCATTTATGCCGCCGTCCTTTACAAGAAGATTTGTGCCGCCACCGATCACCATGCAATAAATCCTTTTTTTCTTAGACCACCTGATAAGTTCCGAAAGTTTTTCAAAACTTTCAGGGGTTACAAAAGCCCAGGCAGGCCCGCCAACCCGTAAAGAGGTGTGCCTGGACATAGGTTCGTTGAATTTGACATTTTTGCCAAAAATCTTTGCAAGCCATTTTTTTGAGTCAGGATTAAGTCCGCCAGAGCCCTTTGGCGGACTCGTTGCTGGTTGCTGGTTTCTCGTTGCTGGTTGCTGGTTTCTCTTTTCTCTTTTCTCTTTTCTCTTTGCTTTCATCTCTTCCAGTACCTTTTCTCCTACTTTCCACACATCCCCTGCGCCGAGAGTAAGCAGAATATCCCCTTGCCTTAATGTTTCTTTCAAATAAAAAACAGATTCAGAAACGCTGTCTGCATATACGGCATCTCTGTGGCCATGCGCCTTGATTCCCTCGCACAATAACAGGCTGTCAACCCCTCTTATCTTTTCTTCTCCAGCCGGATATATGGGAAGAAGTATAAGTTTGTCAGCCTGGTAAAAAGCGCGCGTAAAATCATCAAAAAGGGCTTTGGTCCTTGTATAGCGGTGCGGTTGAAATACCACCACCTTGCGCCTGTCAGGCCAGCACGTCTTAGCGGCCTGCAGTGTTGCTTTGATTTCCGTAGGGTGATGACCATAGTCATCCACGACTGTAATTCCCTTTATCTCCTCCTTGACCTCAAACCTGCGGTGAACCCCTTCAACAGTTTCAAGAGCATCTTTAATTTTTTTAAACGGAATATTTAGTTCAATTCCCACTGCAATGCTTGCCATGGAATTGTAAATGTTATGCAACCCAGGTAGATTCAAAACTATTTTACCAAGCATCGAACCATGATGATAAATACTAAATCTGCTTTTAAGACCCTCAAACGATACATTCCTGGCCTGAAAATCGGCCTGCGCGCTCATCCCGTATGTGGCAAATCTTTTCTTTATTTTTGGGATTAAGTCCTGTATCGGCTCATTATCCAGACAAAGGACAACAAGGCCGTAAAAAGGGACTCGATCTGTAAATCTTAAAAAAACCTCCTTTATGGAGTTTAGGTCCTTGTAGAAATCAAGGTGTTCCATGTCTATATTTGTCACTACCGCTATTGCGGGAGACATTTTTAGAAATGAACCATCGCTTTCATCTGCCTCAGCCACAATAAAGTCTCCCTGGCCCAGAAGCACATTTGCGCCGATGCTTTTCAGTTTTCCTCCGATAACGACTGTTGGGTCCAACCCCCCTTTATCGAGAACACTTGCAATTATTGAGGTGGTCGATGTCTTGCCGTGCGTTCCTGCAACTGCAATGCTGTATTTTAAACGCATAAGCTCGGCAAGCATCTCAGCCCTTGGTATCACGGGAATCGACATTTCTCGGGCTGCGACAACTTCCGGATTTGCAGGCCCAATTGCCGACGATGTTACCACAACATCGGCCCCTCTGATCTGCTCCCTAAAATGCCCTTTAAATACAATGCATCCCAGCTTTTCCAGGTGTTTGGTAATAGATGACAATTTTATATCAGAGCCTGAAACCTTGTATCCAAGATTGAGAAGTAGTTCGGCAATACCGCTCATCCCTATGCCGCCTATTCCAACAAAGTGCATGTGATATTTTTTAAGATACATAATTTTGTAATTTAGGAATTAAAGGTATTCTACTGATTTTAATCCCTCAATCCCTCAATCCCAGTATTTCAGCATTCCAGCATTCCAGCATTCTTATCCTCTGCCCTCCGACTTCTGCCCTCTGACCTCCGACTTCTGACTTCTAATCTTATAATTCCTCAATCCCTCAATCCCTCAATTAACCTATAACAATCATCAACTATAGCCTCCGCGGCATCGGGTCTGCTAATTGATTTTGCCCTGGAAGCCATAGCTTTAAGGGCTCCCGGATTTGATGCATAGTGCTCGATTCTTTTGGCAAGCCTTTTACCTGTAAGATCTTTTTGAAGTATCATTTCGGCCGCGCCTGCATTTTCAAGTGAACCTGCATTAAAAACCTGGTGATTGTCGGCGGCAAAAGGATACGGTATGAAAATCACCCCCTTGCCCATGACCGCAATCTCCGCCACAGTTGTCGCGCCTGCTCTGCAAACAATTAGATCGGCATTATGATACTGCCTGGCCATATCGTCGAAAAAAGATTTAACCATGCAGGAAATACCGTTTTTCATGTATGCTTTTTTTACATCTTGTTCGTCAGCCGATCCGGTCTGATGCACGAAAAAATATTTATCCTTTTCATCTAAGTATTCAAGAGCTTCCAAAACAGCCATATTTATGCTGTGAGCCCCCTGGCTTCCTCCAAGAATCAGTACTGTAAAAGGTTTTTCTTGCCCTGTATCAGCCAAACTTTTGTCCTGTTGATCCATTACAGATTGCAGGATCTCCTTGCGTACCGGATTTCCCGAAACAAGCAATTTTTTCGGCTCAATAGGGGCAAGCCATCGGAATCTCTCTAATCTTGTATCTTTAAAGGATACATATATCCTGTCTGCAAAACCGGATAAAATACGATTTGTAATTCCAGGCAAAATATTCTGCTCATGGAGGACAATCTTAATGCCCATAAGCCATGCGGCCATAACAACCGGTCCGGCAGAATAACCGCCAACCCCTGCAACAAGGTCAGGCCTGAAATTCTTAAGGATCATGATGGATTCAAATATCCCCTTTGGTATTTTTAAAACCGAAACAATTTGTCTCCACAATCCCCTGCCTTTGATCCCTTCTGCTGTAATAGATTTATATTTAAAAGCAGTTTTTGACAAAACCGATATTTCAAAAGGCTTGCCTGCGCTGACAAAAAGAACTTTGTTTTTCTCATCCCGCGTTGCAAAGGCATCTGCAATAGCAATTCCCGGAAAAAGATGCCCACCTGTACCGCCGCCGGCGATAATAATGCGCATAAGTTATTTGCCCTTCAAGCTTGACGCTCCTATGTTCATCAAAATCCCTATTGATGCCATACTGAATAAAAGTGATGTCCCGCCATAACTCAAAAAAGGTAATGAAAGCCCCTTGGTTGGCAAAAGTCCAACAGCAACTCCCATATTAATGCAAACCTGAATAGCTATTGCAGATGTAATGCCGACAGCCATAAACGACCCAAAATAATCATTGGCATTTCTCGCAATGTTTATACCCTTCCATAAGATCAGAAAATAAAGCCCTATGATAACTATAACCCCACACAGGCCAAGCTCTTCACCAATAACCGAGAAGATAAAATCTGTATGTGGTTCAGGGAGATAAAACAGTTTCTGATAACCTTTTCCGATTCCTGTGCCCCATATTCCACCTGTGCCAAAGGCCATTAGAGAATGGATGATCTGATAGCCCTCATTCGTTGAATACTGCCACGGATCCCAAAAACTGATAATGCGTTTTAAGCGATATGCTGAAGTAATTATTAAAAAGTAAGCAGCAGGGAGTAAAAATATTAGAGGCGATAAAAGATGTAAAATGCGCGCCCCCCCGACATAAAGCATAATCCATGTAATACCCCAAAGAATAAGCGCAGACCCAAAATCAGGCTGAAAAAATATCAGGGTTGTAAATATGCAAAGAATAAAAAAGTGAGGTAAAAACCCTATATAAAAATCTTTGAGAACATCCTTTTTTTTGCTCATGGAATAAGCCAGATAGATTACCAGCGCAAAACGGGCAAATTCCGACGGCTGAAAGCTTAAACCACCGAACCGCAGCCAACGCGTTGAACCATTCACAGAATATCCAAGTCCTGTAATCTTCACTGCAACAAGCAAAACAATAGCCAGAATAAGAATCGGGTATGTGAAAGAACGGATAAGTTTCAATGGAATATGTCTGCAAATGACTAAGGCCAAGATACCTGACAGGGAAAAAAGGACCTGTTTTTTTAAAAAATAATAATCGCTGCCGAACTTTTTAAGCGCAAGGGCTGAGCTGGCGCTGTAAACCATTACAATTCCTATCCCCACAAGGAAAAGTACCGGAAACAAAAGCTTGACATCATAATAGCCTGACTCCGCGCCACTTGATGTTAAAACCGGCTTTTTTTCTGTTATGCCTTTTTTCATTTCAGCCCACTTTTATTTAGTTTGCCGACAGCTCTGCAAAAGTCTTCTCCCCGCCGAGCATAGCTATCATACATGTCAAAGCTGGCGCATGCTGGAGACAGAAGCACCACATCTCCTGGAGAGGCTGCATGATATGCCGACAGCACTGCATCCTCCATTAAAGAAGCGCTTTTTGTTGGTGTTATATCGCCAAGTGCGAATAATATATCTTCTTTTGCTTCTCCCAAAACAATGAGCTTTTTAACACGCTGGCGTACTAAATCTCTGAGGATTTGGAAATTACTTCCCTTATCACGACCCCCCATAATAAGGATTATCGGTTTGCTGAAAGTTTCAAGCGCCTTTGCAACTGCATCAACATTTGTTGCCTTTGAATCATCGAAAAAATCTATC
>JAPVVG010000089.1 GCA_028571455.1 Desulfobacteraceae bacterium
ATTTCCTGCCGGCGCCATTGAGCAAAGTGTCTGTCCAACATCTCCAGGGCTCTGCTCAATTCGCGCTCATGTGCAAACCCGGCCAGCTCCAGCAGCTTTTTACGAATTGGTTTTGAATAATTATGTGTCATATTTTATAATATTATCAGGTTCCTAAGCCGACAACTGATTTGCGAATGGACCACAACTTCCATACATATTTGGTGAATCCATGTTATGATTTTCATAAAAGGACTTGACAGATTTTAAGTGTGGTGTTATTTTTACCACGTAGTTGAATAATTACCACATAAAAATAATACTAAGGAGGTCCAACAAAACAATCCAAAGGAAGGAGGAACAATGTTTGGGGAATTCATTAAAACTCTTAGGCTCGACAGAGACATCGGCCTCAGGGAATTTTGCCGTCAGCTATCTACTGACGCAAGTAATTGGAGCAAAATTGAAAGAGGAATTTTGCCCCCGCCTCAAGGTGATGAAAAACTCGACCAAATCGCTGAAGTATTGGGCATTAAAAAAAGCTCGGAACTTTACAACGAACTTAAAGATAAAGCGGCTATTGACGCAGGAATCATCCCAAAAGATATCCTGTCTGACCAGGAAACTCTTAACTTATTACCGATGTTCTTCAGGACTGTTCGAAGCGAAAAGCCTACCGCTGAGGAAATAGAAAAGCTGATCGAAAAAATCAGAGGAGAAGGTTGATGGAAGACTATTCGAAGTTCAAATGCACTTACCTGGAAAAAAGAGAAATCTGGCAAGTAGCGGAAAATTTTAGAGCTAAATTCTGGCCCGAAAGCACACTACCTGTTGACATCGAGAGCATAGTTGAAAAAAGGCTCAAATTAAACATCGAACCGGAGCATGATTTGCTGAGTGATTGCGACATAGATGCCTATCTTCAGATTGATCTTACAGGTATCGTAGTTGATAATACACGTTATATGGATGAAAGGTTTAGCAATCGGCTCCGATTCTCTTTTGCCCACGAATTAGGCCACCTTTTTTTACATAAAGAGATATACAAAACCTTTGCAATTAAAGAACCCTCAGACTGGAAAGAATTTATGCTCAATATATCTGAAAGAGAGTATAAGTTTTTTGAATACCAAGCTAACGAATTTGCCGGCAGAGTCTTAGTCCCTCGTGATAGATTATTATCTGAATTAGAAATTTGTTTAAATAAAATACAAAAAATTGGCATGTTAGATTATCTCGCATCAGATCCAGGAATAGTTTTGTCAAGTATTAGTACAGCCTTGTGTAAACCTTTTGGAATATCAGATCAGGTTATAGAACGGCGCGTTGAAAGAGAAGAAATATGGCCCCCGAAAATCGAATACATAAACGGCGAAGGTGTGAAACTTCAAAAATTATAATACGGTTTTAGATTTAAACTAACAGGATGGCCTCAGCCACTTTTTCCGGAACTTCTTCCCTGGACAAAAAATCCAGCTTGACCGCTCTGCAGACGAGAAAATCGTCATCCATGGAAGAATAGGTTTCCCATAGCTCACGGGATGTTTTTTGATGAAAGCTGTGAATTCGATCATTCAGCTCGAAACAGTCGATTTCCTGCCGGCGCCATTGAGCAAAGTGTCTGTCCAACATCTCCAGGGCTCTGCTC
>JAPVVG010000090.1 GCA_028571455.1 Desulfobacteraceae bacterium
CTTGTCAGGAAAGAGACACGGGCATGGCAGGAATTCAGAAACAACAAGAATGCCAAGGTCAATTGGCAATTCAGAACCGAAGATGCCCGAATAAAACTATCTCGTCTTTATCCGACACTTGAAGCTTGACATGACACTAGTACCAGTGTTATTGATTCTCTCAAATATGATTCCGACTTCTTCTTTTGTACGTTTATTTGTTGTAATAATTGATATTTCGTAATTTTGAAATTTTGATTGTAGCTCACGAGCAGCTTTTTGAAATTTTGAGTCAATATTTGCAATCTCTTCAAAAAATTTTTCTATATCAAAAAGGGAACTCATTTTTATATTAGGGTGATCAACAATAATGTCCTCTTTAGAAAGAAATTTTTTTTCTAATAAGTCAAAGTAGATATCAAATATTTTAGGATCAATATCGTATTGATTATTTTCTGGTGCTTCTGCTCGATCATTACAAAAAGTTGCATAAATAGCAGATAATCTTTGTTGCCCGTCAAGCACATAGTTTACAGGATACTGAGGTTCACGATCTGGGATGAGAAATCCACCAATATTTCTCGTTGAGTTTAACCTTTCTAATGAGTTCCAAAGCAATATACTACCTATCGGATAATCGTTATATATACTATCTATAAGGTCAAGCACCTGTTCTTGATTCCAAACAAATCCTCTTTGGAATGCGGGAATTTTAATATCACCTTCTCCAATCCTGTTAAGAAGTTTGTCAATTTTAATTGATGACGGAATTATTTCAGATAAAGGCATTTAATGTTCCTCAACTCATGTAATTTATTTGTCATATATCATGAAATTAGATATCTCTCCAACACAATTATTAAGGTTCAATCTGCCTGCCTGTCAACTCGACAGATTAAAGCTGGTAGTGTAAACAGGAAATCCATGAATTTCCCGCTTTATAGGAGTGCCAAAAATGAAATCGATGGGAAGTTTCTCTCCCCGATATTCTATCCACAGAGCTGCCCCTGGAACCAGCCTGCCTTTGCAGACGATTTGAACTTCAATCTTTTTCTTTTCCAGATCATTTGCCGCAGATTGAAGGACCTTATGGATATCAAGCGCGATTGCGCGTCTTTGTTCCCGCTTTGTCAGATAAAGAACATCATCAATGCCCACCACCATGTAAGAAGAACACCTTGACAGATCCTCAGATCCGGCATTAAGTTCCCGAAGAAAATCAAGAAGACCGATCTTTATCTTGTAAGGGGTTATACCATCTTCTCTATAAAGCTTCAGGTATTTTTGTTCCAGGATTTCATATCCTCTCATATCAAACCTCAATTATGCTGAGCACTTTATTGATTGGACCCTGAAAAGTTGGATTTTTTCCCAAGAGATACTCAAAAGAAACCCGGATATTGGAAATGACAGGCTTAAACTCATTTAACCACGGAACCAGGTTTTCGCCTGCTTCGGCAAGACCCATCAGGTAATGAAGGACATTAACCAGGGCTACATTATCAAATCTGGCCTCCTCCATTTCAGGAAAGAGCAAAAGCTGGTCCAAGGTTTTTGATTTGCTTTTAAACAATTTCGTCAAATCCTTATATCGCTCAACCGGAAGCTTTACCTCGTAAGTTCTGCCCCGCTTGGCCCGGCCCTTTCTCATCACACCGGCCTTAATCAGAACCTCGGGCTCCATAATTCCCCTGGTAGTTTTGTGCACTTCATCGCTCTTGATCTCTTTTCTGTCACAAAGACAGGTGAGATATATGTAACTTACTGGATCAATATGCTCGAGTTCCGAAGGAAGGGGTTGCTGAGTGGTGACGATCTGCTCCACCATCATACGGATTGATGTAAGCGCTTCACCAAGAGGCACAACTTCGCCTTTATAATCCACGATCATTCCATAATGTCTGCTGTAAAGTTCAAGGCACTTACCGATAAGGATTATGTTGACGTCAGCGCTTGCCAACTTATCGCTGCCATATCTGCCCGATTCTATCATTTTGATTTCCACACGGGCCTTTTTCCGGATTTCATCTCTGACCCCAGCCCATGATCGCTGCTTCGTATTTGTTTTCCCATTTCTCTTCTTGCAGACATGAATAATATCATAGGCAATCTTTTGTGCGCCCATCGAGCCACTTTTCCGAGCGTCAGATTCGTATGGATAAACAGCTTCTAAGAAAAATCCTGCTCGAAAAATGGCCTCTAATACAGCGTGCCAAGCTTCATTAGCTTCATGATGGTATGTGAATATCAGTAAACCATCTTCTTTTAAGAAATTACCTGATTTTTCAAACACATCGCTAAGGCCATTTTGAAAGTCTTCCAATGACTTGCCACGCAACCGATGCTCAATAATTTCTTCAGCTTTTGGTGTGTGATCAGGGGCAAAGGCGGAGTAAGTTTTTCCTAAAAGTACTCGTAGCCAGACATAAAAGAAGTCAGCCAGCTCTGAATAATTTACGTTATCCGCATAAGGTGGGTCTGTAATAATTAGATCGATTTGAGAAATATGTTTTTCTGAAAGATTCAACGAATTCATGCAAAAGAGCGAATCTGATGAATTGTCTATTTTTATAATTTCATTTGATTCGACATCCTCCAGGTTAGCTTTATTGTTCTTTAAAGCAATATGCCTTCTATCGACAGGCTTCCAGCAAAAATCTTTTCCTTTTATAATTTTGGAAATCACGCTTCTGAAAGTACCTCTGCCGTACCTGTCTCCAAATACATTATTTTCACATTGTGTTGCTGGTGGCGCATAATCCTTTCTAGAAAACAACGGCTCTAACTTACCAGCACCAAAATTGTAGAAGCAAAACATACAATTATTTCTCAATGCTTGAAAAAATGCGCTTAACAACATCTCTTTCAAAACCTGATCTTTTTCCTCTCCAATCGCCTTCAACAGTGTACCCAAGCACAACAATTGCCGGACATTAAACATCTGATGCCAATATGCATAGTGATGCTCTAATAACCTATGTGTTTCCTGACCATCAGGAATTTCACTCTTCGGATAAGGCAGCCTGTCCTTTTCCTCTGCCCACCCCTTCTCTGTATTCTGATATTTTTTGAGATCCGCGGGTGTGATCCTTTTGAAGAATTTGCCTCTGTTATTATGGATATTGCATTGATGCGCTATTATTTTCTTACGTTTCAAAAGGTCTCCATGTATATCCAATTCTTCTTTATCTCCCGCGCATTCCGCACAATAACCCTCTACAGCATAAGGCCTGGTTGGAAGGAGTTGGTTCCCGGGAAGCTTTCGGATGGAATTAATAATCTTATCCTTAGTCCCGCATGAAGGACAAATAAAAGCGCCTTTCTCTGTATTTCCCTGTAAAGGCTTGCAGCTTTTTGAACAAACAGGACAAGACACCTCTTCCGGCAATGTTCCCCTATATTGCCAGACAGCATAGCAGTGGGGGCACAATAAAACCGTTAGAGGGACATTTTTCTTCGTCTTTGTTAAATTGGTTAGAGTTGAACCATGCAAATTGTTGGTTTGGGCACACCAGGGACACTTGACGCTGTGTTCGATCGAATTATAAGGTGCCCAACGCCTGTTGTTTCTTCTCTCTCCGACCGCATCCCTTGGATTATTTATCATCAGGGATTCTTCAGCGATTAACGATGTCCTGGTCATATCCAGATCGAATGTTTTTTTACATTTGACGCATTGATAATCCGGCACATAACGAACAGAAGGAGACTTTTTTGCAATAATGTAATTTGGAAACAATGGCACTTGTTTGCGGCAGTCAGGGTTTGTGCAGATAGCTGATTTGACCCAGAATGTATATATGATATCCGCTTGTTCGCGGCCCGCTCCGCAGCATGGGCATTCTGTCTTGTAATGACTGAGCAGTTCTTCTTTTAAAGGTTTTCCGCTTAATGTTATCCGTTGTTCCAGCCTCTTGAAGGCAGCCTTCAGCTCATCTATATCTACCGGCTCCACTTCGGTCTTTACAATGAACCACGCTACGGGATTGAGATCTATACCGGTGACATGGCAACCCAATCGAAGGGCCTCCACTATGGTGGTTCCTCCGCCCATAAACGGGTCCAATATCCTGACTCCGTTTGTATCCGGATCATTGGTGTGATCTTTGTAAAACTCAGTCATTATATCTGTTCCGGCGGGTTTCATAGCAGCTAACAGAATTGCCCTGAACACGCACGAAGCCCTGCGCGCAAACCATTTGTGCATCTGGTAAATCGGTTTGAAAGCGTTTCTTTCCGGTATGGCGAGCCGGTTGATTTCAACAACAGGAAAACTTTCTTCAATAGCCTTTTTAATGCTGTCTTCCATTATTGACTGACCTCAAGCTCAATCCATGGAGTTATCATTTCCATTAATGACAGCCCACCGTGTTTATAGAGCTTTCTTGCTGCATCCCCTGTTGATTTTGTCCTCACCCGTCCCTTTACCATGGCTGTCTTTTGGGATTGACTTATATAAATGTCATCACTTACAGGGATATCGGGTTTTTCTTCCAAAGAAACGTTCCTGTCATTTCCAAAACAGGCATTTAATTCCCTCATCTCGGAAGAGCTTCTGGGGAAATCCATACCTGTGCCAAAAAAAACGTATCCGTGATCACTCGTAATTATGATTCTTTGTTTCCCTTTTATTGCCTGAACGATATTAATCCAGGCTGTTTCAAACAAAGTGTGGATATTCTCAAAGTGACTCTCAAATCTGGCTCCGCTGTCTTTGTATGTAATATCCGGGAAAGAAGACCACACAAGAAGAGAGGAACTCTCATAATTCCCTGAAAGGGGCTGGGTAATATCTTTGCTGTAAATTGCGACAATCCCTTTTTCTTTGAGCTCTTTTCTGGTTTGAAGCTGAGATGGAGCAATATGTCCGCAAGGCAGTTCCCGTTCAATAAAATCAATCGTTTCACTGGGTATGGCGGCCTGGGATGTGCCTGGGCGCAAGACTGTGAAACCTGCTTTATCTGCAAGAGTCAGAATCATTGGCACTTCCCTGATGGAGAGTCCATCAAAAACAACAACGGCAGTGTTTGGATCTGATAGAGCGCCAAGTAAATTTCTTGAGGGGTCCGGCCCGGAAAGAAGCTCGCCATAAATTCCGTCAGCGGCTGAGGCGGCCAGCATTTCAAAACGATTAATCTTTTCCTCCCCGGTGCGAAGGAATTCCACAGGGCTTAATGATTGATAACGCTCAGGGCTCCACACCTCCTCCAGCAGCCATTCTATTATCCAGGTAAGGCGGGGGCCGGGTCTGGTTAATTTATTGAAAAGGGCTTGATGCATAATTTCCATTTTTCCCCTATCCTTTATTTTGTGACTTCCACCTCCATGTCCACAAAAAAATCGGCCTCGGAAATGACAGGAAGGGACTCAATATGCTGCTCAATCTGTGATTTCGAGAATGTTCCGGTCTTTGAGATTGTGATTTCGGCAGTAATATCAGCTTCTCCGCTGAGGGATCCCCTGATACCCGAAGGCAGAGTGCTGAGGTCGCCTATGTTATTTTTTTGGAGAAAAATTTTGTAGGTAACCCTGATAATGATCCCATCTTCGTAATCCTGCAACCTATAGGCTGTTTCCTGGCGAAGACTTCCAATACTGTTTTGAGGAGGTATTCTAATTGTAAGAGATTCCTTTTTGGGGCATTCGCAAGGTTCTTTCCCGCAGATTGGGCAAACCACTGGTGGTGTTTGGCACTGGCATGGGTATTGCCCGCATACCGGACATTCCTGAGACGGTTTTTCGCACCGGCAGGGGAACTGGCCGCATTTTGGACACAGCTCTATTTTAGCTGATTCTTCAAAGGGATCTGTTACCTTGGCATTAAACAGTTCGGTTTCAGTCAGACTCGGGTTAATATTGCAAAAGTTGCCCGCGCTATGCTGAATGCCTATGACCCCTTCCTTGCAAAGCTCGCGAATGGCATTGGAAACGGATCTTGCAAACAACGGAACAGGAAAGCCGAGCGTGGCCCGGTATTCGGCGACTATCTCTTTGACCAGACAATCCTTGACCTGGTCTATCCTCCCTTCGAGATGTTCTTTAAAACGGAGCATCGGGAAATAGTCCTGATTCAGCTTATCAAGGACTTTATCTTTGGAAAGATCTCCGGCAAGAGGTTCAAGCTCTATCCTGTCTTCAGTCACTGAACTCCCATACTTTTCCCAGCTTACAAAGACGAGACCCGCCTTCTTGATTCTTTCTACGATATACCTCTTGTCCGTTCCGGCAACGCGATTATAATCGTTCTGTCGAGATCCATTTCTCGTGCTATCAGCTAAGTCCCTTGCAGCAAGACATCGTTTTGCCCATTTAAGCAAGTCCTTGTCATTTGCGAGTTGAAATTTATCGTCCTTGGGTTCTAACAGAAGGATTAGATTTCGGATATCCATTCCATAATAGATCTGATGTCTTTCCTCTTGCGTAAGCCTTCGCCCTGTCAAAATATAGCGGAGGCGGGATCTATCAAACTGTTTTAATAATTCCTGTGTTTGTTCCACTGAACCAAAAATAGCCGAATTCACCGTTTCCCTGAATATATCGGACTTCAGGATTTCATATAATTCCTCCCTGGCCTGCGCATTCGTATATTGAAGGGATTTAAACTCCACTTTGGCTTCAGAGTTTTCTTCAAGGTCAAAATAATACCGGTTGTCCTTGTGCCAGAAGTAGGAAGCGTACTTCTGGAAACCCATTAATGTCTGTTCAACGGCATTGATATCGGTTGAGGGTGATAAAATATCCCTGATAAGGTGATCGCGAGAAACACCGATATCAGCACCCAAGCCGGTCAATGTATAAAGAAGAACTGTAGGCGCCATCTGGCGAGCCAGGGGCACTCTGGGAATCAGGTCTTCCATATTTTCTTTGGCCCGGTTGATCAGATCACCGCTTAGGTCCAGATCCTTCAGCATGATTATAGTAGCCTTATCTTCAAGCGAAACATCAGCAGGGGTTATGATATCATTTCCGGTGTGAGTTAATCTAATCAGGTTGCCAAGAAAGGCTAAAGCGCCCCGTACATTTTGAAAACCACCTCTTGCCGGTATTTTCTTGAGGATAATATCCATTAGAGATGGCGAAAAAGGATAAGTATCGTTAAATTTGGCTTTAAGCTCTTCCTGGTCAATTGGCGCATGTTTGTTCCATAATTGGACGTAACTATCAAGCACCGGCAGAATAGAAGTCCTGTCAAATTGTTTATAGTTCTCAAACAGCCTGTGCAAAATAATATGAGTCTGGTCTTTGGCATTGTCGAATTGAACCACGCATCGAGGAACACGTTTCAGGGTGCTACCCGGCTCTTCTTGGGTGCTGTAAATGCTCGCGAACATGGTTACTCGCTTTGAACGGTTGCTGAATTCAGAAAGCATCTGGAGAAAGGCAATGTTTTGGGCTTGGAGCGCAGGATCGCCAATGACCTTAATGCCCTGTTCCAGCTCATCGAATATCAGGACTATCTTCTTGCCTCCAAGGGCCTTTTCAAATTCAGCTAATTTTGGATGTGTCATGCCCTTCTTAGCCTCTGTTCCAAGCGCCTCGAAAATCATATTCCAGATGGAATCATGAGGATCATCGGTAAATTTATTGATTATCGCAACAGCATCCTGTGGGATCTTGCATGACAGTCCATTTTCATTGAGCCATTCCAGGGCAATCCGGTGGTTTTTAAACAAATGGTAAATCATCAAAAGGAGGTGGGACTTGCCGCTGCCCTTCAGACCCTCGAAAAGAAAAAGCCCTGAAGTCTTCTTTGAAGATGAAAATCTTGCATTGATTTCATCAAGAACCTTAATAACATCTGTGGTTGGATAGGTAAGTTTGAAAAAATTATCCGGGCGAGCCTCAATTTTGGTTCTGGATTCATCTTTCAGGTTCGCCAGATCGATAATTCCTTCAATTCCTTCTTCAGAAATCGCCTCTTGCCGTGGTTTCAGGTATGCTGAGTAGCCCATTGAAAGCCTTTCATAAAAAGTGAAGAATTGACATTATTAACAAAATCATCCGGGATTGTAATTGTAATATTAAAGCATAGATAGCGGTTTTGTGTCAATTTGTTCTGTAATTTAGGGAAAACAAAAAAGGGGGGCCTCATTGGATCTCGGTGTCATCTTGATTAGCACATTAGTGGAAGTAGGATGTCCTCTTGAAACACATAGAACACACTGAGGGTACTTGTATTTTTAATAATCAGCCATCAATTGAACGATTTTATTAATAATTCGTATAAGATATCACAAGTTTTGTCAAGGTTCGGGTCAAGGGGAATTTCCCATCCACGGCTTTGCGGAATCTTCTGAGTTGAGGTGAAAATTTTGCGTCGGCCGGTTTGGCTTCAATCGTCAGAATAAGTTTTTCGTTTAGGATAAGTATAAAATCAATCTCTTTAAATGCGGCGTTCTCAAAAAAGGTTGGTAAAAATGATGGAAAGAGCTTGAATATTTGTATTCTATTCTATATTTTGTTTTATATATAATGTGCAAAAAATGTGAATATTCTCACGTATATCAATTATAAGGATAAAAGGCATGTTGACAGAAATTCGATTCCAGATAGACGACTCAATTCTGCTTTCCCTGAAAGAAAAAAAAGAGACCTTTGCCAAAGCTATGCTCTTTCAGTATGCTCTTTGGTTATATCGAACACAGAAATTAAGCTTAGGAAAAGCGGCTGAACTTGCTGGATATACGCGCCTGGCATTCATTCAGAAACTCCAGGCGGAAAACGAGCCGATTTTCGATTATGATGGAGCGCTCATTGACGAAATGATTGAGAGTGCCAAGACAACTCCACATATGCTTCAGAAGTCACCTGTATGAAGGTTGTATGCAATAGTACACCAATTATTTCCTTGGCCACAATAGGTCGAATTGACTTGCTCTCTCAACTTTTTGGAATGATTTATATTCCACAAGCAGTCTATCATGAACTCAAATCGAAAAAAGCCCCAGGACATCAAGAGGTTGATGCTCCGTGTTTTCAGGTAAAGGAGATTTAAGGGACACCGTACGTGGGTTTTTTACTCCACGATGTGGATCGTGGAGAAGCCGAAGCGCTTGTGTTAGCCAAAGAACTTCAGGCAGATGCCTTGATTATTGATGAACGGACAGGGTATCTGATAGCCAAAGAGCAGGGACTTCATGTCATCGGCACATTAACCGTCTTATTGATGGCCAAAGATCAAGGATTAATTTCTACAGTTAAACCATTATTAGACGAGATGATTCGTCGAGGTCGGTGGTATAGTCAATTTGTCTATAACGATTTTCTCAAAAAAATCGGAGAATTATAGGGACGGGCTTCTGGAACATTAGTTTATAAGTTGCTGTTAATCTTTTAACGAGTAATTGGTCTCAAAGGGGGCAGGTCTGCCTTTGACCCTTAATGATATTATCTTGATTGAATGTTGTTTTTTCCGGTATCATTTCTTTCTTTTACTTCCCTTTGTCCTTTTGCCATAAACAGCCTTCTTTTCCTTTACCACAAGCCCAATCTTCTTACGTGGCTTCGCAAAAGGCACGGGGTAAAGCTGAGGAGTGTTTTAGCCTTTCGAACCGGTCACAATTTGTGACCAGTTCACCCTTTTCTTTTTTGCTCAGTCGAAACATAAAATCCGGCGGGAATCGCCGTTCATTCCGTTTAACAGCCTGATTCAATGCTTTAGTTGGGACTTCATAAAGAACGGCCAAGTCAGCATCCAGCAAAACTTTTTGCCCTCGTATTAACAAGATAGCCTGTTCAATCCGCTCAATAGGAATCCTGATCGTTTTTTCATTCATAATAAATAGTGTCTGTCCGAAAATTCAGGTTTTTTGTAGGTTGGGTTGAGCGTAATCAGTTATGTTGGGTTTCGTACCTCAACCCAACCTACGAATATCAACCAATTACCAAAATATGATTTCAGTGAGCGAAACCCAACAAATCATGTGGCAGGGGTTTTCGGACAGGCACTAAATACTTTGTCTATTCTGTGTTTAAATTTGATTATATCTGTCTATCCATCAGCTTAATCTCTTTCAATAGAACATCAACGAGTTTTTCCTGAGAAAACTTTTTTATTACCTTTCCCTTTTTAAACAGTATTCCTGTGCCATCACCACCCGCAATTCCGATATCCGCTTCCCTTGCTTCTCCCGGCCCGTTTACAATACATCCCATGATGGCTACCTTAATCGGCAAAGGATTTGATATAAGGGCGTTTTCAACCTGTTCTACAATATTAAACAAATCAATTTTGCAACGGCCGCAGGTCGGACACGATATAATATCAGGACCATGTCGGCGGATATCAAGAGCTTTCAGGATTTCATAACCCACACGAATCTCTTCGACAGGATCTCTGGTCAAAGAAACACGGATCGTATCACCTATCCCTTCTGCTAAAAGCATCCCTATACCGAGTGATGATTTGACTATTCCCGGATAAAGGGGTCCGGCCTCTGTTATACCCACATGAAGAGGAAAATCGGTCTTTGATGAAAGCAGCCTGTAAGCCTCAACACTGCGGAGCACATCTGATGCTTTTATAGATAGTTTTATATCATAAAAGCCATATGATGTTAATAATTCTATATGACGGAGGGCGCTTTCAACCATGCCCTCAGCAGTAACACCTTTATATTTTTTCAAAATATCTTTTTCAAGAGAACCGGAATTAACTCCGATCCTGATTGGAATATTAAATTCTTTTGCGCAGTCAACAACCGTCTTTATTTTTTTGATTCCTCCTATATTGCCCGGATTTAACCTTAAACCGTCGGCGCCGGCCCTAATCGAAGCAATCGCCAGGCGGTAGTCAAAATGGATATCTGCTATCAGGGGAATTGATATTTTATCCTTTATTGCAGAAATTGCCTCGGCCGCCTCTTTATCCGGCACAGCTACCCGGACAATCTCACATCCGGCCTCTTCCAAACGTTTTATTTGTAAAACAGTGGCCGCAACATCCTGAGTAAATGTATTTGTCATGGACTGTACGGAAATAGTAGCCATTCCGCCTACCTTTACTTTTCCGACCATGATCTGCCGTGTTTTTTTACGTTTTATTGTCATAATTCAAAATATTAACAAATACTTTTAGTTACTTCAAGCAAATAGAAGCTCTATGTTTTATAATTGTATTTTTAATTGAATTGCTGTATAAGCTAATAGCTTAAATGCATGTAACTATTCAGGTTGTTTAGGCTGTAGGCTGTTAGTTATAAGCTGAAGGCCCTTAACTACCTGTGGCCCATAAAAATCTACTAATAGTCTTCAGGCTAATAGTCTTCAGGCTTCAGTTATATAATGTTCATAAATTGAGGGTAAGTTGTGCGTGCGAGGCTATGAAAATAAAAATAATTAAGTGTCAATTAGGAGCCTTTTAACTACAAATGGCCGATAATAGAATCAATAACGCCCCGAAATTTATAGTTAACACAGCGGTTATTTTTTTGTTCCTTTCTTGCTGCCTGTTTTTTATCTATGTGAATTCAGAGCCTGACGAGCTGAATAATATCCTTAAAACAGGTAATATTACTGTAATAACTCGTAACAATTCACATTGTTACTATTTATACAGAGGTCAGGCCATGGGCTTTGAATATGAACTTGCAAAGCTTTTTGCAGATTATCTTGGGGTTAATTTAGATGTAAAAATCGATGAAAAATGGGATTCAATGATTCCGGCTTTAAAGAATGGAACAGGTTCATTTATTGCCGCCAGTATGACTGTCACTCCTAAAAGGCAAAAAGAGGCTGCCTTTTCCAATGGTTATATTTCAACCAGGCAATATGTTATTATCCGTCGCAACAATACAGGTATTAAAAAAATTGAGGATCTTGCCGGTAAAACCGTCCATGTAAGAAAGGGAACGTCATATCAGGAACGGCTTGAAGCGCTTAGAAAAGATGGAATAGATGTTACAATTAAACTGCATGACGATATACCCACAGATGAATTGATACAACAGGTAGCAGAAGGAACTATTGAAGTCACTGTTGCAGACAAAAACATTGCTTTGCTTAACAGGAGATACTATCCTCAGATAGCGTTTGCATTCCCAATAAGCGACGAGCAATCTCTGGGCTGGGCCGTTAAGTCCTGCTCCAGGAAACTTCTCAATAAAATCAATTTCTTTTTTGATAAAATAAACTCAAACGGCAAATTTGCCGAAATATATAATAAATATTATGCAGATATAGATAATTTTGATTATGTTGATCTTAGAAAATATCACACAAGACTTAATACCAGGCTGCCGAGATACAAACATATTATTATGGAGGCGGCTGAAAAATATAATCTTGACTGGAGATTGATAGCGTCTCAGATGTATCAGGAATCTCATTTCGATCCCATGGCAACAAGTCATTCAGGGGCCTTTGGCCTTATGCAGCTTACATTTTTAACTGCTAACAGTCTTGGCGTAGAGGACATGTTCGATCCTGTCCAGAATATTAATGCAGGAGTTCGCCATTTAAAAAATTTATATGACCATTTTAATGGGATAGATTCTCCGGACAGGTTATTTATTGCTCTTGCTGCATATAATATCGGCCAGGGACATATACAGGATGCAAGAAATCTTGCGAAACAAATGAACCTTGATCCGGACAAATGGTCTTCTCTGGAAAAAACTCTACCTCTTTTACGATATCGAAAGTATTATAAAAAGGCTAAATACGGTTATTGCAGGGGAATAGAACCTATAAATTATATCAAGCAGATTATGCTGTATTACGATATTCTTAGACGCCAGAGTTTAGAATTTACAACAGATGAAAAAGTTTATCAAAATTTGAGACCTTTGAAAAATGTTCAATTTTGTTCAAGTACTGCGCCAGGGGAGACAGGGAGTCAATAGCTCTTTAACATATCCATAACCATTACTAAGTGCGCTTTGGCAGCTAACTGAAATTTATACCAGTGGGTGTTTTTAAAGTTTGCAGAGGCTTCTAAATCTTCTCCTTTTCGGTCTTTAATGGCGTCATCAACCCATTCATCTCTTTTATAGCTGAGGTCCGGTTTGTTCACATATTTTTTAACCTTATTGATTCTGTCATCGTAATCTTCAGAATTGATTATCTTTTTGAAGTCTTTTTCTACATGCATCCAGTAAATATCGCCTTTTCGCGCAGTTCTTAGTTCCTGAAAAATGCGCTTGCATGCCTGAATCGCTATTTTCTGATTGTTTCTCTTACGATAGGGCTTGTCAAAGCGGTAGTCATTCCAGGTCGTGGATATTTCATCCGGCAAATGACCAACATCAGCATGACCGATATTCGGCGCCAAAGCCCGAAATGGATTACGCCAGTGGAAAACAGAGTTCCAATCTTCCTCATACCCTGAAAAATTTTGATGAGACCATGTATCGGCAAATGTGTGGAGAGCAATTCCAATCCTATAAAGATCGCGAGTGTTGAGCGCTGCTCTCAGAAGTTTTCGGGCGTTTTGGGAGTCAGGGGTCGTGCTGTACTTGTTATACCCGCCATTGATTGGCTGATTATTGTCGCCAGGCAGGAAATGAAACGGAACATAAACGAATTTTTGAATCTCATACACAAGAGATTTCACAGACATGGACTGCGTCATAATGGGCCGGAAGAATCCGCCATTAGACTTTATCCCGAATGGAAACTGCGGCAGGCCGTCTTTCTTAGGATATTGATGTTCGTTATTGTCGTCTATGTATTGAGAAGCATAGGCAATGATATATGAATCGTCGTTGCTGAAGCCCGCCTTATTGGCCAATGCATAGGTTACATAATAATGAAAATCCTTTTCCATAATTACCTCCTGCTGAAATTTTTCTTTTATCGCCTGTTTAACTTACCGGAATACCGGCTTATAAGTTCGGCTTCTCCCATTTATGGAAGAAAGATGGCCTCAATGGGTCCCACCTTCCTACCAGCCGGTCAAATGCTGGGTGAGGCAATGTTTTCTTGAACATCCTGTAGTAGTATAACTCCTCTACAGATGATAGCAATGGATTACCCTCTACCCTGTTGAATTCGGTTAACTCTGCTTCAGAAATTGCCTCTTCAGCCTGTTTACGCATGATATACGCCACGCCAGAGCCCTGTGCAAAAAAGCGCTTTGTTTGATAGATGATATGTTCCGGTAGACAGCCTTCGAATGCCTGGCGTACGATCCACTTTCCTGTCTGTTCCTCACCATGGATTTTGTATTCCAGCGGGATCTTCAAGGCAAAGTCCATCACCTTGTCATCAAGGAATGGTGTACGGCTTTCGTAAGAATTTGCCGCATTTAATCTGTCGAGTCTTTGCAACGCTGTGTTATAGGCAACATTGATGAGGCTGTCAACTATGCTGGCGACCTCCTCAGGATTACTTCCTTGCTTGAACTGACCATCATATCCTGCGAAGAACTCATCCGCTCCCTCTCCGGTGAGAACGCACTTGACTTGTTGAGCATTAATAAACCGGCCGGCCAAGAAATTGGCAATTGCTCCATGCACACAGCTTTCCTCGTACATTTCCTGGTGATGGATGGCCCGAGGCAATATCTCGTTTATTTCTTTTTCGCCAAACATTAATATATGATGTTTAACGCCCAGATATTTGGTAACACACCTGGCCAGTGGGAGATCCTGTCCTTCTTCCATACTGACCGTAAAACATTCTATGTCCGGTTTTATCTGATAGGCCATGTAGGCTATGAGACTGCTGTCCAATCCTCCACTCAGCAGGACACCAGTTACGGCATTATCCTTCATCCGTTTTTCGGTTGCCTCTATCAGGAGTTGCTTCACTACTTTTTTGGCCTGCCCATAATCCTCGAACTCAGGGGTTTCAACGGCTTCGGAATTAAATTTCTGGAACCCCAGTTCACGGGAGTAAACATAGCCGGGAGGGAACTCCCTGATATTATCGACTATATCCACCAGGGCTTTTGCCTCAGAAGCGAAGCACAATGCACCCTCACAGTCATGCCCGTAATAGAGAGGTTTTATACCAGCCCAGTCACGAGCCAGTAACATCCTGCCATTGCCTGATATGGCGCAGGCAAAATCTCCGTCTATCTTACCGGCAAACTTGGTACCAAACTTATCATAGAGGGCAAGTAAAACTTCAGCATCGGTCGAATTTCCCTTTTTCGGATTGTACACACGTCCATCGAGAACCACTGACGTCTTGCCGTTGAATGTGTGATGAGAACCGTCCTTACAGTCAGCACCTATGTTCAATTCATTACATCCTATATTTACCGTATCATTACGGTATATTCGTCTCTCGTGCGGACCTCTGTATTCGATTCTCTCAAGCATTTTATCTAATTTGCCATTGTCAACACCTAAAATTCCAGCAATTCCTGCCATAACCATGCCTCTCTATCTCTATGATTTTGTTTCCTGAAAAGTGTTAAGAACCCTGACGGCATCGAAACCGTCAACGCAGTATGCATCCGCTCCTATTTCGCGGGCATACTCCCCAGATACCGCCGCACCGCCAACCAGAACCTTGACCTTATTCCTTAGGCCGGCTGCTTTAAGTGCCTCGATTATATCACCCATGGCCAGCATCGTTGTAGTCAGCAAAGCGGAAAGGCCAAGATAATCGGGGTTATTTTCCCTGACGTACTCAACGATCTTTTCGGTAGGAACATCTATTCCCAAATCCGTTACTTCGTAGCCGGATCCCTTGAGCAGAATGGCAACGATATTCTTCCCGATATCGTGGATGTCCCCCCTTACCGTGACTATGGCGAATGTCCCTTTTGTTTCAATATTGGAGGCTTCGAGATGCGGTTTCAGTATGTCCATAGCTGCGCTTACCGCCTCGGCAGATGCCAGCATGTCGGGGATAAAATATTCCTTTGCGTTAAATCTTTCTCCCACGATCTCCATCCCCGCTGTTATCCCATTTGTGATTATTTCATCAGCAGGAATGTTGTTATCCAGAGCCGCCTGGGTCAACTCCAGAACGCCAGGTCCCGTTAAACTCTCATCTATTCCCTCGTCATCCTGGGTCATTCTCCCCTGAATAACATTTTCCTTAAGTGCAGCAATAATGTCTTCAGTCATTTATATTTCCCTTCTTCATATACATTGAAGTTCCCCGCAGCAAGCTGCGGGGAATGCGCTCGCTTTTGCGGTTCAGCCTTGGCAACAGGCCGGGTATTTCATTAAATATCCTGGAGGTTGTAGCCTGATCTATATGCTCCACAGGTTTTGTAAGAAGCTCGTTCATTTTTTCATAGGCCAGTGCGAACACATTATCAGTTTCCCCATCTCCTTCAAACGGGTAGGATGGTGAGAGTTCGCCGGTTCTCATCACCTTGCGAATATATTTGATGTAAAGTTTCTGTGGTGTTTGCACCACTGCCCTTATCTGTTTCAATGTATCGGTGATCTCTACCTCGTCGATTCGCGGCTTCCTCAGGAAAAACTTGATCATCTGAAAGTGGGCATCGTCAAGAACTGCCTGGAGAAGGCTGAAGACGGAGTTACAGTCAAGAAGTCCATACGCGCAATGCAGGAACTGCGGCCCGCTGAGAGTAACCAGTATATCCGAAAATAATCGCTCTATTGATGTCTGCTGTCCCGGCGTCTTGGAATCGCACACGCCTGATGTAGAATAATTCGGTATCTTGTAAAATCGTGCCATCTGGACGCAGTCGATGTTATACTGGCTGGTTTCAACGGCGCCATAGGAGTCAGCAAGGGTATCCATTCTTGCTCTAACCGGTACGCTCCCGTAAATTACGGGTGTGCCCCTGTTGACCAGTTGTCCCAGTGTGATTCCGGCCAGAACTTCAGCGTTTATCTGGGCAATGATGCCGGCTTCCTTGATAGGAGCCGTGCTTCCTGCCTGGGGTGACGAGGAAACTACAATAGGCAATCCCCTCTTGCATATCTCGATAAAAGTTTCCGTAGTATCATTAACAAATTGCAGGGGGCTCTTTACCAGACAGGTTATAAACGAAATGATGGGATTTTCTTTGAGTTGTTCTTCTCCTCCTGCTATCAGCTTTGCCATATTTACCACGTTGTCAAGCTGGTTCAGGCTGGTGAGACCAGCCATAACATGCTTCGTCGTATTATTCAGAGATGCGAAGAATTTGTTGACGTCCTTGTTGTCTTCCGTAATGTCCTTGTCCTGGATGTTTACGGTACGGATATAGCCATCCAGTGTTTCCAGGTGTTCGCAGACGTGTGCCGATTTGCAGAGATCGGCAACTGTTCCGCGACGCGGTATAAATTCGGGTACCTGAATCTCGATGCCGGGATCGGATTTCCTGGTATATGTTTGAAAATCGACATCCAGCCAGATATTTGTTTCGGATCCGGAGATAAAGTAAACCCTTGGCTCTTCACCATGCATTACAAGGGCATTGGCCGGATTTCTGGCACCAAGCTTGACCGTTTTGGGTACGCTTTCAAGAGCATCGAGGACGAGTTTCTCCGGGATTTTGATGAGCCATGTTGGATGGTCATCGGATTCAACAGACGTAACATCCGCGCCGGCCGCCGCAAATATATCCGCGGCTTTCTGATTGAAACATGTCAGGCCGGGGTCAACCAGAATCTCCATGGAAGCCCTGTGGACTCTCTCAATCTGCTCCCCGGTCATCCTTTCGTAAGGATTATCAATTAAAATTCCTTCTCTGGGCAATTTATCTATCTCCTGTCTTTTTATTTTTATCTGCAGCAACTACGTTTTCTGTGCAAATGGTAAAAGGTAAAAGGGATTAGTCCTCTCCGGGCCTTTAGCATTTAGCTCTCAGTCCTCATTGCTCATTGCTCAGCCCTTTCCCTTTGCGGCTATGCCGCTTTAGTCTATTAACAGACCTTTTCTGTAAGCCTTGATATATCCCTTACATCGGGGGTCTTTGTCAGTAAGCATAGCGGCAACCTTGACCAGACTCATTATCCTGGCGTCAAGGGGATTCATGATTGCCGCGTCAAGTCCTGCCGAAGCTGCCATGAGCATGAAAGACCGATTGACCATGCCCCTGTTTGGCAGCCCAAAGGAAATATTACTGAGTCCCATAGCGGTTTTGACGGATGGATAACGTGATTTAATCTGCTCGATCGTCTTTATCGTGACGAGTCCCTGGGTTGAATCCACTGAAATAGGAAGAACGAGGGGATCAAAGTATATCTTGTCTTCCTGAACACCAAGGCGCGTTAAGTGCTTTATTATTATTTCAGCGGCATCCAGCCGCTCTTCGACGGTTCTTGGGATACCCTCCTCTTTCATAACCAGGGCTATCAGGGATGCCTTTCTATCTGCCGCCAGGCGACCGACGGATTCCAATCTCTCCGGTTCTGCATTGACGGAGTTGATCATTACCGTCTTTCCATGATATTTATTGAGGGCGGCTTCCAGGACTGCGGGATCATCGCTGTCAATGCACACTGGCTTATCGGTTGCATTCTGCACGACATCTATCACCCACTCCATTATTGCCGATGCGTCTTCTCTTGCGTCCTGACCGACGCCGGCATTCACATCGATATAATCTGCGCCTGCATCGGCTTGTGCCACGGCGAGGTTTGCCAGGAACTTCCGATCTTTGTTGGATATCGCCTGTCCCGTGGATTTGATAGATGCATTTATTTTTTCACCAATTACCAGCATATTGTTTC
>JAPVVG010000091.1 GCA_028571455.1 Desulfobacteraceae bacterium
CTACGCCCGCAATTCTTGCCAAACCAGCTCCTCCTCTTATCCTTGCCGCTGTTTATGCCGTTTGTTTTCGCAGATTACTCTTACAACCCTTTTTCTACGGATTATTTTACACTTGCTGCATATTTTCTTCACCGATGCTCTGACCTTCATATTATACTCCCTTTGACATTGGTCGAGTAGTCAAGTGGGAAATTGGTCAAGTGGTTGGCTACTTGACTACTCAACTACTTGACTATCGGCTATTTTGACCTGTAAGTTATTCGGCCACGAGTAAGGTCATATGGTGAAAGCTCAACAGTAACCGTGTCGCCAGGCAAAATTTTGATAAAATGCATACGCATCTTTCCGGAAATATGCGCCAGCACCTGGTGCTTATTCTCCAATTCAACCTTAAACATTGCATTGGGCAGCGTCTCAAGCACTTTGCCCTCAACCTTTATAGCCTCTTCCTTCGGCATGTCTTAACCTCTATCAATTTCACTTAAGATAACTGGGCCTTCTTCTGTAATTGCAATTGTATGCTCAAAATGAGCCGACAAACAACCATCTTTTGTTACAGCAGTCCATCCATCTTCAAGTATTTCAACATCATAACTTTTTGCATTAACCATAGGCTCTATGGCCAAGGTCATACCCGCTTTTAAGCGGACCCCCATGCCAGGCTCTCCAAAATTGGGTATCTGAGGGTCTTCATGTAGTTTGCTGCCAATACCATGGCCGACAAATTGACGAACCACCGAAAAACCGGCAGCCTCCACATGTGATTGAACTGCATGCGAAATGTCTGAAAGCCTGCCGCCTGGAACCGCTTTTTCAATCCCTTTGTAAAGAGATTCTTTTGTTATCTTAGACAGCCGTGCGGCAGCCTCTGATATTTTACCAACAGCCACTGTAATAGCAGAATCACCATAATAGCCGTCAAAAAGGATTCCAAAATCAAGGCTTATGATATCCCCTTCGCAAAGTGGTTTTTGGGAAGGGAATCCATGCACGACCACATTGTTTGGCGAAGCGCATAGTGCATACGGAAAACCCCTGTATCCTTTGAAGGCCGGAGTTGCTCCTTTTTCTCTGGCCAGTCTCTCCGAAAGTTCGTTTAAATAAAGAGTATTTATTCCGGGCCTAATCTTTGATTCAAGTATAGCAAGTGTTTCAGCAACCATTTGATTGCTTTTCCGAATCTTTTCAATCTCCCGGGGTGATTTTAAAACTACCATAGCAACACCTTAAAACCGTCCCTTCATTTTTGCCCCGCCCTTTTTTAAAAATCCTTCGTAATGGCGGGATAACATATGAGATTCCATTTGCGAAATAGTATCAATCGCAACTCCAACAACTATTAGAAGAGCGGTGCCTCCAAAGTAAAAAGGAACATTAAATTTAGCTATCAAAATCGATGGAAGTACACATACTGCAGAAACATATATTGCGCCTCCCAGAGTAATACGCGTTAAAACCCTGTCAATATGATCTGCCGTGCGCTTGCCAGGACGGATGCCCGGGATATAACCACCCTGTTTTTTCATATTATCGGCGACATCAACAGGGTTAAAGGTAACAGCAGTGTAAAAGTAACAGAAAAAGAATATAAAGCTTACAAACAACAATTCATACACAATATTACCCGGCACAATTGAAGAAGCAATGCTCTGTATCCACGCAATCGCTATAAAACTGGCTATAGTAGCAGGAAACATGATTATTGAAGAAGCAAAAATAGGCGGTATTACACCGGAAGTATTAATCTTAAGCGGAAGATATGTGCTCTGACCGCCATACATCTTCCTGCCGACGACCCTTTTGGCATATTGAACCGGTATTCGCCGCTGTCCCTGCTCAACAAATATAATGAATCCCACGACAAGAACCATCAGCACAACCATTATTACTATGACAAATATTCCCATTTCCCCTGTTGAAAGAAGACGAAACGAATTCCCCACCGCGCTTGGAATGTTGGCCACAATACCGGCAAATATAATAAGAGAAATACCGTTGCCGATGCCACGCTCTGTAATCTGTTCGCCCAACCACATAATAAATGCGGTTCCCGCTGTCAGAGTTATAACCGTCATAAGCCTGAACGCCCAGCCCGGATGTATAACTATAGGAGCGCCGCCCGGTGAGCTCATGCTTTCAAGACCCACACTGATGCCAAGGCCCTGTATGATGCTTAATACAACAGTGCCATATCTTGTATACTGTGTAATCTTTTTGCGCCCCTGTTCACCCTCTTTTTTTAACCGCTCAAGATGCGGTATCGCTACAGTCAATAACTGCAGGATAATGGATGCGCTGATATAGGGCATTATCCCCAGGGCAAAAACCGACAGCCTCTCTAAGGCCCCGCCCGAAAACATATTAAAAATCCCGAGGATAGTCCCTTCCATCTTTGCAAAAAATGAAGCGAGCGCGATTCCGTCTATACCCGGAGTTGGGACATGCACACCAATGCGATAAACAATCAAAAGGGCCAGTGTATAAATGATCCTTTTTTTTAGTTCGGGTATTTTGAATATATTTTGGAAACTACTGACTGCCATTATTTTAAGACCTCTATCTTCCCGCCGATAGCTTCGATTTTATCTCTGGCTCCTTTGCTGATATCGTTAACTCTGATTATTAGCGGATATTTTATATTGCCTTGGCCCAGAAGCTTAATTCCATCCTTTCTGCCCTTAATAAGTCCACAACGAATAAGGGCCGCCTCATCCACTAGACTGCCGGTTTCAAATCTTGATAGATCACGTATATTAACTATAGCAATCTGTTTTCTAAAAATATTTGTAAAACCACGTTTGGGTAAACGTCGGTGGATAGGCATCTGACCGCCTTCAAAACCGGGCCTCACCCCTCCTCCGGAACGACTATTGTGCCCTTTTGTTCCTCTTCCGGCCGTTTTTCCCGTTCCTGATCCAACGCCACGTCCCAAACGTTTGGGTGATTTCCGTGAACCCTTTGGCGGTGACAATTCATTTAGCTTCACTGATCTTCTCCTTGAGCTTTCACCAGATGTGATACCTGATTGATCATTCCACGGACCGAAGGCATATCTTTAAGCTCAACGGTTTTGTTGAGTTTTGTCAGCCCCATTCCACGCAAAACTCTGCGGTGCTTTTCCGGCCTTCCAATCATGCTCTTAACAAGAGTTACTTTTAATATGCCAGCCATTTATTGTTCCCTAATATTGATGAATTCGTAAAAGTCGAATGTATCGATATTTATAGATCTTCAACGCGAATGCCGCGCCTTGAGGCCACCTGTTCACGGCTTTGAAGCTGTTGAAGCCCGGCAATAGTAGCTTTAACCAGATTATGAGGGTTGTTTGATCCCAAACACTTTGTCAGAATATTCTGAACCCCTACTGCCTCAAGCACCGCCCTGACAGCGCCGCCAGCAATGACTCCGGTGCCCACGGAGGCAGGCTTCAATAAAACCCTTCCTGCGCCAAATTTGCCGATAATTTCATACGGAATTGTGCTGTCAACCAAAGGCACTTTGATCATGCTCTTTTTTGCCTTTTCTACTCCTTTACGAATCGCTTCAGGCACCTCTCCTGCTTTTCCCAATCCAAACCCGACACTTCCCTCGCCATCACCGACTACAACTATAGCGCTAAAGCTGAACCTTCGGCCGCCTTTGACGACTTTTGCCACACGGTTAATATGAACTACCTTGTCAATTAACTGATTCTCGCCTGCATCCTGTTTAATCAAGGAATCTGCCTCCTCCATTCTTCATAAAATTGGCTAAAAATTCAAACCGGCTTCACGCGCACCCTCGGAGACAGCCTTGACCCGGCCGTGAAACAGAAAACCATTTCTGTCAAATACCACCTGCTGAACCCCTTTCTCAGCAGCACGCTTTGCTATAAGTTTTCCAACATAGGTTGCCGCAATAACCTTCCCTTTGCTTGATTCAACTGCGAAATGCTCTTTTGCATCCTTTTCAACAGTTGATGCAGCAGCAATAGTATGTCCGGATGTATCATCGATTATCTGCGCATAAACATGCTTTGCGCTTCGAAACACACTCAACCTGGGTCGTTGCGTAGAACCGACCAGATTCTTTCTGATCCTTTTCTTTCTTTTTAAACGCGCCTGCTTTTTTATATTTAACGAACCCATTCTTTTTACATCCTTATGACTAAAGTAGTACCTGAACGAAAACCAAAATAAAGAAACACAAAATCCGAAAAAAACATATAATAAATTTAGGGATTGCGAATTTAGGAATTTAGGGATTCGCTTCGCTTAATTGCGAATTTAGGAATTGAATGTATTCTATTGATTTTAATCCCTCAATCCCTTAATCCCTCAATCCCTCAATCCCTTAATATCTTTATTTAGTTCCTGTCTTTCCGGCTTTCTTCCGAATTCGTTCCTCTGCATATTTGATACCCTTGCCTTTATATGGCTCCGGAGGTCTTAATCGTCTAATTGCCGCAGACACAAGACCCAGCTTCTCCTTGTCTATGCTGAAAAGTTTAATGACATTATTTTTTTCAACAGATGCTGAAATACCATCGGGCAGATCAAAATTGATTGGATGCGAATACCCAAGATTTAAAACAATGGAATTACCCTGCATTGCGGCACGATAGCCAATACCGTTAATTTCCAGCCTGCGTTCAAATCCCTCGTTCACTCCGCTGACCATATTAGCTATAAGGCTGCGGGTAAGACCATGTAAGGACCGGCTGATCCTGTCTTCCTTGTCGATGCTTAGACTTATAGTTCCGTTTTCTATCTTCAGGTTCACAGCAGGATGTATCGGCCTTTCAAGTGTGCCATTTTTACCCTGTACAGTAATTACCCTGTTTTTAAATAATATTTTTGTATTATCAGGTATCGTAATCGGTTTTTTACCTACTCGAGACATTTATACCCCTCTATCTCCTACGTTAAGCGATTAGCTGTTAGTCCGCCAGAGTCCTTTGGCGGATTGGCTCTTATGAAATATGCATTCGTATAATTAGTGCCTGTCCGAAAACTCAAAACACCTGAAATTATAGTCAGTTGGATGCTATTCTCAAATCGAAGATTTTTAGCAGTTAGCTTTTAGCAATTAGCCCTTAGCTAAGAGCTCTAACCGCTAATGGCTAATCGCTCATTTTAGATATCTATCTACCATACATTGCAGAGAATTTCTCCTCCAACATTTTCATGCCTGGCTGTTTTGTCTGTCATTATTCCTCTGGATGTGGATAAAATTGAAATGCCCATGCCGTTTAATACAGGTTTAATATCTTTACCCTTAGCATAAACCCGTCTGCCCGGCTTGCTGACACGTTCAATCCCCATGATTACACTTGATTGTCCTTGACCATATTTAAGGTAGACACGCAAAACACCTTGTTTGGAATCATTCACAAATTTATAGTTTCTGATAAATCCTTCTTTCTTTAAGACCTTGGCCAGCTCTGTTTTTAGCTTTGACCCGGGGATATCAACACTATTAAATTTTGCCTTTTCAGCATTCCTGATCCTGGTTAGCATGTCAGCAATTGGATCGCTCATCGACATTTTCTTCTCCGTAACATAATATTTTGTATTAGATAATTCGTAATAGTTCAGCATTTAGGAATTCGCTTCGCTTAATTGCGAATTTAGGAATTTGGGAATTTAGGAATTAAAGGTATTCTATCAATCCCTCAATCCCTCAATCCCTCAATCCCTCAATCCCTCAATCCCTCAATCCCTCAATCCCTCAATCCCTTAATCCCTTAATCCCTTATACTACCAGCTGGATTTAGTTACTCCTGGAAGCATCCCATGTGAAGCGAGATTACGAAAACATATACGACAAATTCCAAATTTCCTCAAAAACCCCCTCGGCCTGCCGCAAATCGGGCACCTATTATATGCCCTTACCTTGAACTTAGGTTCTTTAATTGCCTTAATTCTAAGAGCCTTTTTTGCCAATTCATCCTCCTTGTTTAAAAATCAATCTCTAAACGGCATGCCTAAGAGTTTAAGGAGCTCTTTCCCCTCTTCATCGGTCTGCGCCGTGGTAACGATGGTTACATTAAGACCTTTGATCTTATCGATTTTATCGTAATCAATCTCCGGAAAAATGATATGTTCCTTTATCCCCAAAGTATAGTTCCCGTTCCCATCAAACGCCTTTCCTGAAAGGCCTCTAAAGTCACGAACACGAGGGAGAGCAATATTTACAAGTTTACAATAAAAATCGTACATCTTTTTGCGACGAAGCGTCACCATACACCCAATCGGCATTCCTTCCCTTAGCTTGAATGCTGCAATCGATTTTTTAGCGCGGGTCACAACCGGCCGTTGCCCTGTGATCAGTTTAAGTTCTTCAACAGAAGAATCAAGCAGTTTGATATTATGAATCGCTTCCCCAAGACCCACATTCAACACAATTTTGCCAAGCTTAGGAACCTGCATTATGTTTTTGTATTTAAATCTTTCGATCAATCCTGGAACGACATTTTTTTCATAAAAAAGTTTTAACTGTGACATTATTATGCTCCGACACGATCTTAAGAGTCTATTATCTCATTACATTTTACGCAAACACGAATCTTTTCCCCATCCTCAAGACTCTTCATCCTGATACGTGCTGGCGACATGCACTTGCCGCACATCAACATGACATTAGACCAGCTGATTGGAGCTTCACCCTCAACAATCCCTCCCTGCCGGTTCTGAGCGCTGGGCTTTACATGCCTTTTAACAAAATTCACTTTTTCTACAAGAACCCGTTTATCCTTTTTGATTACCTTGAGAACCTTTCCGATCTTGCCGTTGTCCTTGCCGGCAATAATTTTAACCTTATCGTCCTTCTTTATAAGACATCTATTTCTCATAATAAGCCGCTTCTCATACAATTAACTATTTTCGACGTAGTAATTCAGCCACTAAGACGCCAAGATTATAATATAATTCTCTTTGACATTGGTCGAGTAGTCGAGTGGGAAATTGGTCGAGTGGTTGACTACTCGACTACTCGACTATTTACATGTCTTCGTGCCTTAGTGGCCGAACTGTTATATCCTATAAAACCTCCGGGGCCAGAGATATGATCTTCATAAACCTTTTGGCTCTGAGCTCTCTTGCAACAGGGCCAAAAATACGTGTGCCTATGGGCTCCAGATTCGCACTAATTAAAACAGCTGAATTATCATCAAATCTAATATATGATCCATCCGGCCTTCTGATTTCCTTTTTGGTTCGAACCACAACAGCCTTTAAGACATCCCCCTTTTTAACCTTTGCATCAGGGATTGCCTCCTTCACACTTACAACAATTATATCGCCAATACTTGCATACCGTCTCCTGGAGCCTCCAAGAACCTTTATGCAATATAATATCTTAGCTCCCGAATTATCTGCTGCTGTTAATCTCGTCTCTGCCTGAATCATTTTTGCGAATTACCTTAATTATACAACCTTCTTAAGAATCTTGCTTACGCGCCATGTTTTTGTCCTGCTGATCGGTCTTGACTCTGTTATTAACACCTTATCACCAATCTGGCAGGCATTACCTTCATCGTGAGATGAAAACCTGGAGCGTCTCTTTATATACTTATGATAAAGGGGATATTTAACCATTCTCTCAACCTGGACGATTACGGTCTTATCCATCTTGTCACTCACAACGGTCCCGACCACCTGTCTTTTCTTACCTTGTTTTTTCATGGCATTTATTGCTTCTCTGTATAAATATTATATGTTCCTCAAATTTAATAAACTCGTAAAAAATCACGAAGTTAACTATAGATGGGACTTTTTACGACGGCATCAAGCTTCCTTTATTATGGTTTTAATCCTTGCAATATCACACTTGATCTGCTTCATTTTTCGAGGATTTTCGAGCTGACCTGTTTCGTGCTGAAAATAGAGATTAAACAACTCTTCTTTAAGGTCAACCAGTTTCCGTTGTCTCTCTTCAGAACTCAACTCTCTAATGTCGCCTGCTTTCATTATATATCGCTCCTTTCCACAAACCTTGTCTTTACCGAAAGCTTGTGTGAAGCGAGTCGGAACGCCTCCTTGGCCATATCTCTCGGCACGCCTTGCATTTCATAAAGAATTCTTCCCGGACGAACTATTGCATTCCAACCTTCAGGCGCGCCCTTTCCCTTTCCCATTCTTACTTCAGCGGGTTTTTTGGTAAACGGCTTATCAGGAAATATCCTTATCCACATCTTACCGCCCCTTTTTACATGCCGTGTCATGGCGATTCGTCCGGCCTCAATCTGTTTTGAGCTGATTGCCCCGCATTCTATTGCCTGCAATCCAAATTCACCAAAATTCAAATTGCAACCACGAGTGGATAAGCCCTTCATTCTGCCCCTTTGCTGCTTTCTAAATTTAACATTCTTTGGACTCAGCATGTCCTTTATCTCCCTTTAGAAATTATTATCCACAACTTTAGGCACTTTAGCTCACTTTAGGCACTCATGTCTGCCCGAAGGGCACTAACTTGATTCTTTCTTCAAAATCTCGCCTTTAAAAATAAAGACCTTTACACCAATAATTCCATATGTGGTATTGGCCTCAATAAAACCGTAATCAATATCTGCCCTTAAAGTATGTAACGGCACACGACCTTCCCTGTACCATTCGGTTCTGGCCATCTCAGCCCCACCCAGACGCCCTGAACATATAATTTTAACACCCTTGGCGCCAAACCTCATGGCCGATGAAACCCCTCGCTTCATAGCACGCCTAAACGCAACCCTTCTCTCAATCTGGAGAGCAACATTCTCGGTAACAAGCTGGGCATCGATTTCCGGTTTTCTTACCTCCTGAATATCTATAAGGATTTCTTTCGCTATTTTATTATGGCCAAGCATCTTTTCAATGCTTTTCTTAAGCAGGGCTATTTCAGAACCCTTTTTCCCAATAACAATGCCCGGTCTGGACGTATAGATTCGGAGTCTTGCACGTTCAGATGACCTTTCGATTTCAATCCTGCTTATCCCTGCATGATAAAGCCTTTTTTTAATAAACTTTCTGATATTATAATCTTCCAGAATATAATTAGAATAATTCTTTTGAGCATACCACTTTGATTCCCAGGTTTTAACGATCCCCAACCTCAATCCTATCGGATTTACTTTCTGGCCCAAGCCTTTACCTCCTTTTTTACACCGAATCTTCAGCTAAAATAACAGTAATATGTGTGGTCCTTTTCAATATTCTTGTGCCTCTGCCACGTGCTCTTGCTTTGAAACGTTTCAACGTGGGCCCCTGATTTGCAATTATATTGCGAATAACGAGCGAATCTACATCAATATCCGGATTTTGATCTGCGTTTGCTACGGCGCTTCGGATAATTTTTTCAATTATATTCGCTGCCTTTTGCGGCATAAATTGAAGAATATCCAGACCAGCCTGAACCGGCTTTCCCTTGACAGCTTCAATCAACCTCCGAACCTTCAGTGAAGAAATTCGTACATATTTTAATACAGCTTTTACCTCTCTTGCAGCCATTACCCTCTCTCCACGAACCTCAAGCTATTGATATAAATAGTAATACTTCAGCCACCAAGACACCATGATTATAATATAATCCTTTTAAAATTCATAATTCATAATTCATAATTTAGGAATTGCGAATTTAGGAATTTAGGTATTGAAGGTATTGTATTGATTTTAATTCCTTAATTCCTCAATTCCTCAATTCCTACTTATTTCTTTAATTTCGATCTCTTATCTCCGGCATGACCATAAAAAAGTCGCGTTGGGGAAAACTCTCCCAGTTTATGCCCTACCATATTCTCCGATATGAAAACAGGAATAAATTTTCTTCCATTGTGAACCGCTAAAGTGATACCAACCATCTCCGGAATAATCATCGAGCGCCTTGACCAGGTTTTAATAACTCTGGCACTTCGAGTCTCCTGGGCTTCCGTTACCTTGTTTAATAATTTTAGCTCAACATATGGACCTTTTTTCAACGACCGTGGCATAAAACTTTCTCCTGATATCTTGCTTGTTATTCGTTATCATTGCGAATTTAGGAATTTATAATTATCTTTTTGAACGTTTTTTTACAATATATCGATTACTTTTCTTTTTGTTGCGAGTCTTATAACCCTTTGCAAGAATGCCCCGTGGGCTGCATGGGTGCCGTCCTCCTGATGATCTCCCCTCGCCGCCTCCCATTGGATGATCAACAGGATTCATCGCAACTCCTCGCACCTTTGGTCGTCTTCCAAGCCAACGCTTGCGGCCTGCTTTACCAAGAGAGATATTTTCATGAACAACATTGCCAAGGCGCCCTATAGTTGCTTTGCAATTCAAAAGAACCATCCGAACTTCGCCTGATGGAAGTTTTATCAGGGCATATTTATTTTCCTTTGCCATTAACTGCGCAAATGTTCCGGCGCTTCTTACAATCTGGCCGCCTTTCCCCAAACGCAGCTCAATGTTATGAACATGAGTGCCAAGCGGAATGTTTATCAATGGGAGAGTATTGCCTGGTTTAATATCGGCCTTTGGTCCAGCCATAACAGTATCGCCGACCGAAAGATCGAGCGGCGCCAGAATATACCGTTTTTCACCATCTGCATAATGCAGAAGAGCAATCCTTGCGCTACGGTTCGGATCATATTCTATTGATGCCACCCTTGCGGGTATTTCCGTTTTATTGCGTTTAAAGTCAATAATTCTGTAATGCCGGGTGTGCCCACCACCGCGGTGTCTGCATGTAATATGTCCGTTTACATTACGCCCTCCTGACTTCCTGATCGGCTTAAGTAGACTTTTTTCAGGTGTTGCAGTGGTAATCTCGTCAAATGTTGAATATACTTGCGCTCGTCGTCCAGGAGAGGTTGGTTTTACTTTCTTAACCGCCATTATAAGCCTCACTTATCAAGTTATCTAAGCCCCTTCAAAAAAATCAATACGTTCACCAGGCATCAATGTCACAATCGCCTTCTTCCAGTCCCTGCGTTTCCCAACAATCCGACCCCTTTGTTTGACTTTCCCTTTAACCTGCATTGTCCGGACATCGCTTACCTTGACATTGAATATTTTTTCAATTGCCCTTCTGATCTCAATCCTGTTCGCCCTTTTATGCACCTCAAATGAGAACTGGTGAAAACGCTCCTTTTGAATATTAGTTTTTTCCGTGTCTAAAGGACGTTTAATAATATCATACTGGATCATTCAAGCAGCCTCCCTTCAATAACCTTTATAGAAGACTCAGCCAGGATCAAATTCTTGTATTTGAGAATGTCGTATACGTTCAATCCCTCGATTCTTAAAACCTTTACGCCTGGCACGTTCCTTGACGAAAGTTCCAGGTTCTCATTCTTTTTATCGGTTACAATCAATGCATTTTTCACATTTAAACTATTTAAAACCTCTACGAATTTCCTTGTCTTAATCTTTTCAAGCTCAAACCGGTCAAGCACTACAATGGCATTTCCCTGAAATTTACTGGTCAGTGCCATTTTAAGGGCAAGCTTTCTAACCTTTTTGGGAACACTGTAATAATATGATTTGGGGTCTGGACCGAAAACAACACCTCCACCTCTAAGCAATGGAGATTTGATATTACCGCGCCGTGCCCTTCCTGTCCCTTTCTGACGAAAAAGTTTCCTTCCGCTGCCCTTAACGTCGCTGCGATGTTTTACAGATGCTGATCCCGAGCGCCTGCGAGCCAGTTGCATTGTAACAACTTCATGCAGGATGCTTTCTTTCAAGGGCACATTAAATATACTGTCCGCAAGATCCATCTGCGAAATCTTTTCTCCATTTATATTTTGAACATCAACAACAGCCATATCTCTCTTATTTCCTTTTGCAGCCTCCATTGCAAAACCTTTGCAGTAACCGTTCACGGTTGTCGGTTCACAGTTCACAGTTTTTTCAATGAACTATACTTTGCATGGTTATAAACTGCGTTTCCGTCATTCCGAATCCGCCAGAGCCCTTTGGCGGATGAAGGAATCTTAAGATTTCTCCCTCCAGTCGAAATGACAAATAAGCTCAATTTGAGGCAGAGGCAATGCATAGTATATGCAACGACTGAAGCATTTTAACCGTTAACTGTTAACCGTGAACGGTTACCTTTATCAAAACCAATCCAGATCTAGAACCTGGCACAGCCCCCTTTACAAGTATAAGATTCTGCTTAAGCCTTATGTCGACTATCTCTAAGTTTCTGACCGTCTTTTGCTCATTTCCGTAGTGACCCGGCATTTTTTTCCCCTTAATAACCTTTGCAGGCCATGCGCTGCATCCAATAGAACCGGGAACCCTGTGGCTGTGGCTTCCGTGGGTTTCACCTCCGCCATGGAATCCATGCCTCTTTATAACGCCCGAAAAACCTCTTCCTTTGGAATTGGCGGTAACATCAATCCGTTCGCCCACCTTAAACATATCCGGACTCAATGTCTGGCCAGGCTTGTAATCTCCGGGATTATCCACAGAAAATTCACGAAGCCGCTCAAAACAACCCTCTCCACTCCTTTTGAGATGCCCTTTGATCGGCTTATTTATGCGAGATTTCTTTTTTTCGCCAAAACCCAATTGAAGAGCGTTGTATCCGTCAGTGGCAACCGTCTTAACCTGGGTTACAACACACGGACCGGCCTGCAATACCGTTACCGGAAAGTATTTTCCTTCAGGAGAAAAAAGGCCTGTCATTCCTAATTTTTTCCCTATTAATCCTTTACACATGGCTTTTGCATTTCCCTATGGGCATCCTAAGTATTAGTCGACTAAAGTTTTATCTCTACATCGACTCCCGGAGAAAGATCCAGTTTCATTAAAGCATCAACTGTCTGCTGAGTTGGCTCAAGAATATCTAAAAGCCGTTTATGTGTTCTAATTTCAAACTGTTCTCGAGACTTCTTGTCTATATGGGGAGAACGCAACACACAATATTTGTTGATACTTGTCGGTAGCGGAATAGGTCCAACTACCTTTGCTCCTGTTTTATTAGCAGTATCGACAATATCTAATGTCGACTGATCCAGAAGTTTATGATCATATGCCTTGAGCCTAATCCTTATTTTGGCGTTCATCATCATCTATTTCTCTTTATCCAGTTATTTCACTTACCACTCCGGCGCCGACAGTCCGACCCCCTTCCCTTATCGCAAACCTCAGCTCCTTCTCCATGGCTATCGGTGTTATTAACTCAGCCGTAATGGTTACATTGTCTCCAGGCATAACCATCTC
>JAPVVG010000092.1 GCA_028571455.1 Desulfobacteraceae bacterium
ACCTTTATTTATTGATGCAATATGCCCGTTAAAAAAGAGATGCTCAATTAGCCACCTTTTATTCATATAGTCTATGGCAAGACTGTTTTCATCAATAAGGTGCGCAATTTTGCATTTTGAAAGATCTTTCAGGCCTGTCCCCACAGCCTTAAGCACAGCCTCTTTGGCAGTCCAGTAACGAAAGAACAGCTTAAATTTATCTGTATCAGAAAGCCCCCATTCTCTGTGATCCGCTATTTTCCTGAAAAGAGACTCTGAGCATGTCCGTATTTCTTCTATATCAATGCCGATTCTTTCAGGAGCCACTACTGCCGCAACATATGTGGGTTTGTGCGAAAGAGACCAGTAATTGCCTCCACAGGGCTGGGGAACACCGTTTTCATCCTTTAAGAGATCGCTCAAATGAATGCGGCCCTTCCGGGCGGATATTTCAAGGGCATCCCTTGCATATTTGCTGAGGTACAACGTCCTGTTTTTACCGGAAAGGTTTTTCTTGTCATCGGGAACCTCAAGTATAACCGGATAAATAGTATTCAAGTCAATTAAATCCTTCGGTTTTAGTCGAGTAGTCGAGTGGTCGACTACTCGACTAATTGCGGAGCGAAGCGGAGCCAGGCGCTTTAAGAATAATTCTGCAGTCAGCCACGGTAGCACCCTTTCCCTTTTCATGAACCAGAAGCGGGTTTATATCCATCTCATCGATTTCCGGGTGGTTAATTGACATATCTGAAAGGCTTACCATTGATTTTTCAAGAATTTCTATATCAACCACAGGCCTTCCCCTGAAGCCCTGCAATAGTTTATATCCTCTGATGCTGCGAATCATTCTGCGGGATTCGTTTCTGCCGATAGGGGCTATGCGAAATACAACATCATGAAAAAGTTCAACAAATATTCCGCCAAGACCAAACATAAGCAATGGCCCGAAAACCTTTTGTCGATTCATGCCAAGTATCACTTCTTCTCCACGCATAGCCATCTTTTGAATCAGCACACCCTTTATTTCCGCGTTAGGATCATGCTGTTTAGCCTTTTCAACGATCTTATTAAAAGCCTTTTTTACCTCATCCCGGCTCTCAAGCCCTAACATGACCCCGCCGGCATCGGTTTTGTGCAGAATTTGTGGCGAGACAATTTTCATTGCCACAGGGAAGGAAATAGTTTCAGCAATCTCTGTTGCTTCATCCTCACTTTCCGCAAGCTGTGTCGGCAATACATTAAAGCCGTAACATTTAAGCAGTTCAATTCCATCCAGTTCGCCTAAACAGGTTTTCCCTGATTCAAGACAATTTTTAATGATATCCGCGGCACGCTCTTTGTCGTGCTTTAATTCATATTGCGCAAAATGCTGCCGGTTCAACCACTTAAAATGTCTATAAAGGGCTCCGAAAGCCTTTGCCGCATTTTCAGGGAACTTATAAACCGGATAACCATACTCCTGAAGATATCTTACTCCCGCGGAAACATCAACAACCCCCATAAAGCAGCAAAGAATAGGCTTGTGGGTGCGCCTGGCAATTCTGATAATGGCTTCGGCTGTTCCAAGAACGTCCGTCATCGACTGAGGAGTCAAAATTACAAGGGCTCCATCTACTCCATTATCATTTATTACAACGCTTAAAGCGTTTTCATAACGATCCTGTGCGGCATCTCCGATAATATCCACGGGATTATGAAGGTTTGCTGTAAAGGGGAGATGGCTTGCAAGGGCATCAATCGTTTCCTGATGGAATTTGGCAAGCCTGAGCCCGGACGACATAGTAATATCGGTAGCGATAATCCCCGGCCCTCCCGCATTTGTAACAATGGCAATCCGGTTGCCGTGCGGGATCTTCCTTGTGAGTTTTCCCAAAGCACTTTCACTTTTATAGGCAAAAGCAATTGCAAAATCAAAAAGTTCATCAATTGAATCAACACGAATCATCCCTGTCTGCTGGAAGATTGCATCATACACGGCCTCGGATCCGGACAGAGCCCCTGTATGAGACGCTGCTGCCTGTGCTCCCTCGCTTGTCCTTCCCGACTTCATGGCTAATATAGGGGTAGGCCTGTTTCCGGAGGTAATCTCCTTGACAGTATCAATAAATCCAGCCCCTCTTCGAAGCTCTTCCAGATACATCAAAATAACCCTTGTATCCATGTCTTCATGCAGGTAGCGCAGAAGATCAAGCTCATCCACATCTGCCTTGTTGCCTATGGAAATGAACTTTGAAAAACCAAAATCCCTGTCAGCGGCAAAATCCAGAACAGCCGTGCACAATGCGCCACTCTGGGAAATAAAGGAAATATTGCCGCTTGCAGGCATACGCGTTGCAAAGCTCGCATTCAGACTTACCGAAGGAAGCGGGTTGATGACGCCAAGACAGTTTGGGCCCACAAGGCGCGCCCCTGCCTTTTTGCAAACAGCAGCTATCCTGTTTTCTATCTCCAGGCCTTCGGCGCCCACCTCCCGAAAGCCGGCAGATACAATCACAATTCCCTTTACCCCCTTTTTCACGCTCTCTTCAACAGCCTTTAAGGCAAGTTTGGGCTGGAGAATTATTATTGCAAGATCCACATCACCCGGCGCTTCCAGGATAGATGGATATGCCCTTACGCTTAAAACCGACTCGGCATTAGGATTAACAGGATAAAGTGTACCCTGATAATTTCCGCTCAAGATATTGGCAAAAATATCGTGCCCAACCTTTCCGGGCCTGGTGGACGCCCCTATAACAGCCACCGATTCCGGGGAAAAAATCGCATCAAGGCCTTGCATATTCCTTACTCCAATTGTAATAGTTCAGCCACTACTTGCCTGCGGCAGGCAGGGATAATAATATAATTCTCTTAAAAATTCATAAGTTAGGGATTCGCTTCGCTTAATTGCGAATTTAGGAATTGGGGAATTTAGGAATTGAAGGTATTCTGCTAATTTTAATTCCTCAATCCCTCAATCCCTTAATTCCTCAATTCCTCAATCCCTCAATTCCTCAATTCCTCAATCCCCCTTAATCTTCAAAGCTTCGTCATACACTCTGTTTTTGGGAAGATTATATTTCTTTGCTATCCCTTTTGCAATGTCGGACAGGCCGCCTTTTGCTGAAACCAGCCTCTTTTTTATTTCCTTTCTTACCTTTTCCATGGAAACATCTTCATTTTCCTCATCTCCGGCCACAAGAAGTGTGCACTCTCCCTTTATTGACGGGCGTTTTTTCAACGACCTGAGAATGTCGGATAAATTACCTCTGATAAACTCCTCATGAAGCTTGGTCATCTCACGGCACAACACACCGTTTCTGTCCCCTATATTCAATATTATTTCCTCTAAAAGTCTCTGTATGCGCCTTGGAGATTCATAAAATATTATTGTTCTTTGCTCAAAGGCCAGTTTCCTTAACTGCTCAAGCAGCTTTCCCTTTTTTTTAGCCAAAAAACCGACAAAAACAAAAGAATCGGTCGGCATTCCCGATACGCTAAGGCCGGTAACGGCTGCAGATACGCCGGGTATCGGAACAACTCTTATCCCGCTTTCTATAGCCGCCTTTATCAATTGATAGCCGGGGTCGGACACAGTCGGCGTTCCGGCATTCGACACAAGCGCGACAGATAACCCGGAGTTAAGTTTATCAAGCAGGTTTTTCGTGCGCTCCCTTTCATTATGTTCATGATAAGAAATAAGACGGCGTTTAATATTATGATGAGATAGAAATCTTAATGTATGCCTTGTGTCCTCTGCAGCGACAAGATCAACTCCCCCCAGGACATTGAGGGCTCTTAAAGTGATATCCTCCCTGTTCCCGATTGGAGTGGCAACAACATAAAGCTCCCCTTTCTTGCCGGTCTCTTCAGTGCTATTTGTAAGCGAGTTCAAAGGCATTTTTGATTATCTTAATGCTTGGCCTCTCTTTTGCTTTTGCTAAATTGATAGCCACCACATCAAACCTGGCCTTTGCATTGTTTTGTTTCGTAGATTTGAGATAATATAAAGCTACCATTGAAATTTTTCTCTGTTTTTTTGGGGTTACCGCCAATTCAGGACGACCGAACCGGCTGGATTTTCTGGCTTTTACTTCTATAAAGACAAGGGTTTTCCCCTGTTTTGCGATTATGTCGATTTCGCCTAATTTAGTGCGGTAATTTAGTTCAATTATCCTGTATCCCTGTTTTTTAAGACAATTAACGGCAATAGATTCACCTTTTTCACCGAATTGCTGATACTTAGTCGTCATAACAAGGCCTCTAAAATCTTTCTATAATACTATTAAAACAAAATCAATACAGGATTATTGCTTCAGGAAAATCTTCCTGTAAAACATTTTTTTGTGATATAAAAATAATTATGGTTATTATCGAATCAGCAGGCATTACAGACATCGGCAGAAAACGAAAAAATAATGAAGATTGCCTGTTTCTGGATGACGGCCAGAGGCTTTATGTGGTGGCCGACGGCATGGGAGGACACCAGGCCGGCGAAGTGGCAAGCAAGCTGGTGGTTGAAACAATCCAAAACTACATGAAGCGATTCAGGGAAGAAAAAGGGGGAGAGGCCACGCCAAAGGCGTGGCTCCTCTCCAGCATCCATCTGGCCAACCAGGCGGTATTCCAGGCCTCGCGCAATAAAAACTCCTGCCAGGGGATGGGCTCCACTGTATCGGCCGTCTATTTCACAGACAACACCCTCATTGCCGCCAACGTGGGCGACAGCCCCATATACCTTGTGCGTGACAAAAGCATAAAGCTGGTGTCTGTAATCCACAACCTTCTTGCTGAATCCGCCTCAGGCGGACTTATCGACCCGGAGGGGGCAAAGTATCTAAGCAGCATGTTGAAACACATACTCACCCGCGCCATAGGAATTGAAAAAACGGTAAAGCCCGATATCTGCGAAATTCGGTATTTCAAAGATGATATCCTTGTCATTAGTTCCGACGGCTTAACCGATAAGGTCTCTCCGGAAGAAATACTTACGGTTGTCAATAAAGAAAGGCCTGATAAGGCATGCGACACGCTGGTGAATCTGGCTAACAAATATGGAGGAGACGACAATATTACTATTATTATATTAAAGGTAAAGATGAATTCGTAAAAATTCGAATTCATCAAGCTAAAAGGCTATGAACATCGAACGTCCAACGTCCAACGTCGAATTTTGAATAAGGAATTCTGCCAATTTATAAACTGGCGGAGCGAAGCGATTTCATTATTCGATGTTCAAAGTTCGATGTTCGATGTTCGACGTTCAAAAGAATTTTTACTCTGCTTAGCGCTGGGCCTGATACCCGTCAGGCACCCCTTTCGGAGACATAACTATCTGCCATACCTGGTTTTGTCGGGCGCGAAAGGATCCAGCACAGGCCAAAAGATAAAATTTCCACATTCTGTAAAAACGCTCATTATAACTTTTTTTCAGAACATCCCAATTATCATGGAAATTTTTAAACCAGTGCATAAGTGTCTTATCATAGTAAGCGCCAAAACTATGCCAGTCTTCGAGAACAAATAACCCCTCAAAGGCTGTGCATAACTGTTTTGCAGACGGCAACATGTAATCAGGGAATATGCAACGATCAATCCATGGATCAGTGCTTGTAACTGAAGAGTTTCCACCTATTGTATGCAGCAGAAAAAGCCCGTCCTTTTTAAGGTGCTTTTTAACTACACGCATAAATGTTGCATAATTTTTGCAACCAACATGCTCCATCATGCCGACTGAAAGAATGCGGTCAAAGACTCCATCAAGGCTGCGATAGTCCTGCATGCGGATTTCAACAGGAAGGCCGCGACAAAGCTCCTTCCCAACCTGATACTGATTATCGGAAACCGTGATGCCGACAACTTCTACTTTGTAGCGCTGTGCGGCAAACTTTGCGGTTCCGCTCCATCCGCAGCCGATATCCAGAACCCGCATACCGGATCTTAAGCCCAGCTTACGGCAAATCAGATCCAGCTTTGCCTCCTGAGCCTGGTCCAGTGTTTTTGCATCCTTCCAGTAGGCGCAACTATAAATCATGCGCTTGTCTAACATGCAGCGGTACAGATCGTTGCCCATATCATAATGGTGACGTCCTATCCTGAAAGCGCGGGAGGGTCTTTGCATGTTGACTATTTTAGCCTTCACAGCTTCAAATAAACAGGAAAACGGTTTGATCTTTTCATCCAGCCTGGCCCTGAAAACCTTATCAAATAATTGATCAAGCCTGTCACAATCCCACCAGCCGTCCATATATGATTCGCCGACACCCAGCGAACCCTCGGCTAAAAATCTTGCATACAGCTTATCATTATGAACCTGAATATCCCAGGGACGGTCGCCATTAATCTTAACATCGGCAATGGATAATAACTGTTCTACCTTATGGCGGAATTTCTCCTGAGGCATTACCATCTCCATGTATACTCTGCACGGCTATAAACTGTGCTTTTTGAAACGGTCAGGCTTATAAAGAATAAAATTCAACATAATAAAGAAGCTCCAATTATGACCGTTCAAAGTATCACCCTAATTGAGCAAAGCTCAATCGGGTGGTATTGGGTATTTGTTATTAGGTATTGGTCTTATGGTGTTTCACATCTAATTTTATATCTCTGCACCCATAGAGATATACAAAATACGAAAGATTCCTTTCAACCAGTACCAAATACCGAATACCAGATACTCCCTAATCGGTTTTTGACTCGATTAGGGTATCACTTACTCTACGATCTTAAAATCCCAAATTTCATCCTTATAAATATCTCGAAGCTTACTGGAAGCCTTTTCCGCTGTTTTAGCCCTCCATGTTAAAAGCAAATCATCGCCGGTCATACCTCCGATTTTATATGTCCAGCCATCTTCTTCTTTTACAAGGGTCAGAGAAATAATGCCGCTGTAATTTTTACCTTTTGTGCTGACGTCAACTTTATTAATAATCATATATTTTCCCTGCCTTGCGCTCATATTGTAATAATCCTGCCCGCGCCGCCTTCAATATATTTATCAGGATAAAGCTGCCTGATTTTTTGTTTGAATTGAGTGCAATGGGTCGGGCAAATGCTTTCCAGGTCTTGCACGAGATCAAACTCTTTGAATCCATGCAATCCGCCGATGAGAGTGACAACTTTGCCATAGCTTGAAGCTGCCTTAAGAATTTCCCGAACACCTGGATGAGAACATCCAGCGATCACAACCACACCTTTGTTGTGCTTTATTGCAAGGGATTGTTCCTGCCCCTTTAGCTCACCTGTGGAAAAAATATTCTCATGAATCTCAACAGGGCCTTTAACTTTTATTAATTCCTTTGATCCCGGGACCTCCTGGCAGGAAGAAGGGATATAAAGCTTTGCGGGATTAATTTCAAGAAAAGATAAAAGCCCGCCGATGTGGTCCCAGTGCTCATGTGAAATAAAAATCATATCAACCAGCGCGGGATCGATACTTAGTTTTTTCATATTGCCAAGCAAAATATCGCTGTTTGCGCCTGTATCAAAAAGTATTTTCCTGCCAAAAACCTCAATAAAGCATGAAAACCCCCAATCAGCTTCAAGGTTTTTATCAAAAGCCTCATTATCATATATAATAGTAATCTTCATTTTGTCTTTCTCCTTAAGCCATCAGCAATCAAAATATTTTTAATATTTAAAATATACCAAAAAAATTTACACAGGTAAAGATTTTAAATAAAAGTAAATAGAAAATTATGGGCATTGCTGATCTTGCCTTGACAATTTAAGAGTTAACCTACTATAAAAAAATCTTTATTGCTATCCAACGTAATTTTTGAAAAAAACTCAACAGTTCATTTTGACAGGAATATAATTACATTTACATCACCGGCATAAAAAAACCTTTTGTAGTATTTCGAGACAAGGTTAAAGAAAATGAAGATCGCAGGTAAATAAATTTTGCATCTATTTAAAGACAAAAAAAATAAAAATATAGGATGGTGGACACAGGGAAAGACTGAGCCTGAGCCCGGAGATGATGCTGTTAAAAAAGCGATCAACCGGGTTACAGAACCTGTATTCCTGCTGAACATGGACGGCAGGCTCGCTGTAGGCAGGAGCGGAACAATTACTATCGGCGATTTAACGGAAGCATCCCCTGGGGCTCATCCTCTTTGCGCATATTCCCCGCCGCTACCTCCTGAAAATCTGGGCGATCCTTATTTCAAAAAAAGACACAAGCTTCGCTACGCCTATATCGCCGGAGCCATGGCCAACGGAATCACCTCTGTAAGGATGGTTCAAGAAACCGGCCGCGCACAAATGCTGGGATTTTTCGGCGCCGCAGGCCTTTCTCTAGATAAAATAGAGGCCGCAATCTACAGTCTTAAAGAACACAACTTGCCATTTGGCTTTAATCTTATCCACAGCCCCAACGACCCTAAACTCGAGGCCGCAGTTGTAAATCTCTATTTAAAACATGAAATAAGTCTCGTCAGCGCCTCTGCATATCTTGACCTTACTCTGCCCCTTGTTTACTTTCGTGTGTATGGAATCCATAATGATCAGAGCGGCAATATAGTATGTCCAAACAGGATAATTGCTAAAATATCACGGGTTGAGGTCGCCGAAAAATTCCTTTCACCTCCGCCGGAAAAACTTCTGGCCCAGCTTGTTGAAAGAAAAATGATTACAGCACAGGAGGCAACCCTGGCAGCTTTGATCCCGATGGCCGACGATCTGACAGCAGAAGCTGATTCCGGCGGCCATACAGACAACAGGCCGGCTATTACACTATTGCCTACCATGCTTGCGCTTCGCGATAAAATCGCCGAAAAATACAGATATACAACCCCTCTTTGCGTGGGACTTGGCGGAGGAATCGCAACCCCTTATTCAGCAGCCGCGGCATTTGCAATGGGCGCCGCCTATATTCTAACCGGCTCCGTCAACCAGTCCTGTATTGAGGCCGGAACATCGGAAACTGTTCGCCGGATGCTTTCAGAAGCCGGCCAGGCGGACATAACCATGGCGCCGGCTGCAGATATGTTTGAAATGGGAGTAAAGGTTCAGGTATTAAAACGAGGAACCATGTTTCCTTTCCGTGCCTTGAAGCTTTACGATCTTTACAGCATGCACGAAAGTTATGAAAGCATACCTGAAAAGCAAAGGCATGTTCTGCAACAAGACCTTTTCCGTTGCAGTTTTGAAGAAAGCTGGGACCAGACAAAAGGCTTTTTCCTCAAACGTGATCCAAAACAGATCGAGCTGGCTGAAAAGGATCCAAAGCACAAGATGGCCCTTGTCTTTCGATCCTATCTTGGACAAAGTTCGACCTGGGCAACAACAGGAGATCCTTCACGAAAAATGGATTACCAGATCTGGTGCGGCCCTGCCATAGGCGCCTTTAATGAATGGGTGAAAGGATCATTTCTCGAAAAGGCGGAAAACCGCAAAACAGTCGCGATTGCAATGAATCTTCTTTATGGTGCCTCGGTTGTGACACGAGCCAATCTGCTTCGAAACTATGGGGTAACACTACCGGCAAATGCAGGCAACTTCTCTCCCATGGAACTTTCAGAAATATACAGGCTTATATAACGGTTCAGAGTTCAACAGTTCAAGGTTCACAGTTATTGTTTTTTCAAACGGAGGAGCGCAGCGATAGCAACATTCAAAATTCGACGCTGGATGTTCGACGCTGGATGTTCATCTTTTCTAACCTTCTAACCTTCTAACCTTCTAATCCTATCTCCCTAACCTCTGACCTCTGACCTCTGACCTCTGATCTCCGATCTCCGACCTCTGACCTCTGACCTCCGACCTCTGACCTCTGACTTCTGATCTCTGACTTCTGATCTCCGACCTCTCACCTCCGACCTCTGACTTCTGACCTCCGCTTAACCCCAGCCTTTCTAATAATTTATTGCGGACCCCTGTAATGTTTAACATTTTAACCTTAATTGTATCCGGCTCAGGCGCCTTGTTATCAGGTTGTTTGATCGTTGTTTCCACATAGAGCTCTTCACGCACCTGACAGCCTTTGTAATCCACAGGACTGTCAGAAATTATTCCCCTGATTTTATAATAAAAATCGAGGTGTTCCCCGGACAGGCTGTTTTCATAAATATAAATAATATATTTATCAATCACCTTATTTACAAGATCTGAAGTTTTTGAGTCCCCTTTATCAAGAAAATAAAATCCATTATTCACAAGCCAGCCATGCAAATCTTTCAGGATTTGCTTTGCCTCCGGGATGGTGAATTTCATATAAGCCACCAGATAACCACCTAAAAAGACTGTAAAGGCGCTGTCAGGAGTGTATTGCCTTGCGTATCCGGATTGCATCCCCCCTAAAGGGTCCGGAGGGAGAAATTCCCTTGACCACCTCTTCCACCTGGCAAGGTTTATTTCCAATTTCCTTGACAATTCTCTGTTTGTATAATATTTTATCATAATTCCTTCTTGGTTAATTGTTATATCAATATATCAACTTAAATAATTTTGTCAAGCTCTTGCAAATGTTTGAAAATAAAAATAACCGAAACATTCCGATTGCCATTATCGGCATTGGATGCTTCTTTCCAAAATCTCCGGGATTAAAAGAATATTGGCGCTTAATATTTCAAGGCGAAGACGGCATAACCGAAGTTCCAAAATCACACTGGAATCCTGAAGATTACTTTAGCAAAAACCCAAAAGAGCCCGACCATGTTTACTGCAGACGAGGCGGTTTTCTTTCCCCTGTTTCATTTGACCCAACCGAATTCGGTATTCCTCCGTCTTCCATTGAAGCAACAGACACTTCACAGATTCTCAGCCTTATGGCCGCAAAAACAGCTCTTGATGACGCAGGCTACTGGAAAGGCAAAAGCTTCAACAAGGATAAAACAAGCGTAATACTCGGAATAACCGGAACCCAGGAGCTTGTTATCCCCCTGGGTGCAAGACTTGGATATCCAAAATGGCGCAAGGCTCTTCTTGATTCAGGAATCTCTGCTGAAAAGGCCCAGGAAATAATTGAGCGAATATCAGACTCATATGTATCGTGGCAGGAAAACTCCTTCCCAGGTCTTCTTGGAAATGTCGTGGCAGGAAGAATATGCAACCGACTCGACTTAGGCGGCACTAACTGCGTGGTTGACGCTGCATGTGCCAGCTCGATGAGCGCTATACACCTTGCGGTAATGGAGCTTATGTCAGGCCGTTCAGACATGGCTCTCACCGGCGGAGTGGATACCTTAAACGATATCTTTATGCATATGTGCTTTTCTAAAACACATATTTTGTCTCCTACGGAAGACATCAGGCCCTTTTCAAGGGATGCGGACGGAACCGTGCTTGGAGAAGGGGTCGGGATAATTGTCCTTAAAAGGCTTGAAGATGCTGAAAAGGATAACGACAAAATCTACGCTGTAATAAAGGGAATTGGTTCGTCAAGCGACGGCAAATCGCAGAGCATATATATGCCCAGGTCCGAAGGACAGGCAAAAGCGCTTCGCACAGCTTACATGAACGCCGGAATAGATCCTGCCACTATTGACCTGATCGAAGCTCACGGCACCGGCACCAGGGTCGGAGACATGGCGGAATTTCAGTCCCTATGCCAGGTCTTTGGCGAATCAAACACAAATAAAAACATCTCATCCAACAAGTGCGCTCTTGGATCAGTCAAGTCGATGATCGGCCACACCAAGGCCGCAGCCGGAGCAGCCGGTCTGATCAAGGCAGCGCTGTCTCTTTATCACAAGACCATGCCGCCGACATTGAAAGCCGATAACCCTGATCCAAAATTAAGAATAGATGAATCCTTTTTTTATTTAAACACAGAAACCAGGCCATGGCTTTCAAAAAAGGGGCATCCGCGCCGCGCGGGTGTCAGCGCTTTTGGATTTGGCGGAAGTAATTTTCATATCCTTGTCGAAGAATATAAGTCTAAAAAAAGAAATATCTCCTGGGACGGATCAATTGAAATCGTTGCCCTGTCTGCTTCAAGCAAAAACGGGCTTGTTAAGCTCGTGAGCAGCCTGAAAAACTCCAGCGGAATGTCAAATAAAGAGTTTTCAAAAACAGCCGCTGATACCAGAACCGATTTTTCATTTAATGATCAGCACAGGCTCCTGTTCGTCATTGAACAGCCTCTTGATTCTTCCGGATACACATCCCGGCTTTTTGACGAGGCATTGGACACACTTAGCGCAAACAACCAGAAAGGGGCATGGAACCTGCGAAATATCTATTATGGAGGCCCTGATTATATCAACCCTGAAAACCGCGGCAAAATCGCATTTATGTTCCCCGGCCAGGGCAGTCAATATACGCAAATGGGATGCGAGCTTGTTTGCTGCTTTCCGGAAGCCCTTGAGGTCATGGAGATTGCAAACAGCAAATATAACAATACCGGCTATCTATCCGATTATATCTATCCTTTTCCAGCTCAAACAGATAAAGATGCTTTAAAAAACACAGAGATCGCCCAGCCGGCCATTGGCGCGGTAAGCCTGGCAATGCTTAATATCCTTCAAGGATTCGGCATAAAGCCTGATGCCACATGCGGACACAGCTATGGGGAACTGCCTGCCCTTTATGCCGCAGGATGGATGGATATCGACACCCTTTTTGACCTTTCATTTGCCCGCGGCAATTTAATGGCTTCAGCCGGACGCAATAAAGACAACAGCGGTACGATGCTGGCAGTAAAAGCGCCAATTAAGGAGCTTGAGGAGCTGATTAACGGCTCAGAGACAGGCGTAATCCTTGCCAACAAAAACAGTCCAAACCAGGGAGTTCTGTCCGGCCCTGTTGAATCAATTGCCCTGGCCGACAAGATATGCAGACAAAAAGGATTTAAAACAATAAAACTTCCCGTGTCCGCCGCTTTTCACAGCGCTCTAATAAAGGATGCTCAGAAGCCGTTTGCACAACTTGTACAAAATGCAAATATTGTTCCATCAGAGGTGCCTGTCTTTTCCAATACAACCGGCATGCCGTACCCAGCCGATTCCGACAAGGCAAAGAGCTTGCTTAGCGGGCAAATTTTATCTCCCATAGATTTTGTGAGCGAAATCGAAAATCTATTAAAAGCCGGTATTCGCACATTTGTAGAAATCGGCCCGGGATTGGTGCTGACAGGTCTTGTTAAATCAACATTAAGAGGCCAAAATTTCCAGGCGATTTCTATGGACAGCTCTCGCGGAAAAGGATCAGGAGTGATGGATCTCGCGAAAACACTTAGCCTTCTCGCCTCTCTTGGTCATAATGTTAATTTAGACAGATGGGAAGATCCTGTCAGAGAAACGCAAAAACAGCTTATGAGCATACCTGTTGCAGGAGCAAACTACAGGTCAAAGCCAAAACAAAGAAAAAAAACAGTAAAAGATATTAAAAACCTTACAACAAGCATACATCCGGAAACTCAGGCAAGGCAAATTACAGCTTCAACGCAAAACCAGAATAAATTGGATAAAGCTATGGCCATAAATACAGATAAAGACCGTATGATTAAAAACAAAATAGAGCAACCCGATCTGATTGCAGATGCTTTAAAAACGGTTCAGGAGGGGCTGAAATCTATGCAGGCTCTTCAACTACAAACCGCTGAAACTCATAAAAAATTTCTGGAAACCCAGTCAGAGGCAGGCCGCATGCTGCAAAATATGATGGAAAATACCAGGCGCATGGCTGAAGCCTTTATTGAAGCCTCTGGGGGTATTAAAGAACCCTCTGTGGGCATTAAAATAGAGCCGGTTGCAAAACCACCAGCAGAGCCGGACAACAGAAATATCGAGCCTGAAAATTTTGCGCCTGAAGCAAAAGTTGAAAAAGAAATCTCTTTGAGCCCGGAAAGCCTTGATGCAACTGCCATAAATAATGCAATAAAAGAAGACCATCCAAAGGATACAGATTCACAAAACAGCCGGCAGATTCAAACCAGCATACTCGAAGTGGTCAGTAACCTCACAGGATATCCTGTTGAAATGCTTAATCTTGACATGGATATTGAAGCAGATCTCGGCATTGATTCCATAAAAAGAGTGGAAATACTTTCCACAATCGAAGAAAAAATGCCTGATCTGCCT
>JAPVVG010000093.1 GCA_028571455.1 Desulfobacteraceae bacterium
CTTGTCAGGAAAGAGACACGGGCATGGCAGGAATTCAGAAACAACAAGAATGCCAAGGTCAATTGGCAATTCAGAACCGAAGATGCCCGAATAAAACTATCTCGTCTTTATCCGACACTTGAAGCTTGACATGACACTAGTGATGGGATTTTTATTTATTTCCATAAAGGGTTTCCTATTAATATAAACAAATTGGAGAACTATTCAGGTTTTTTAGGCTACAGCCTATCTACCTGAGCAGTTGCCAAATTGTTCTCATATCATCTATTTATAAGTCATTTCAATAGATTTCTCAGGGAAACGTCAAAGTCAGTGCTAAATTGCTAATATTTTGAGTTTTGGTCATTCGTATTTGTTGAGCGCTGATGCTTCACTTCGTGCCGGATTTCGAGGTTAGCGCAAGCTTCACTTCGTGTCGAGCTTCGAATTTATTGAAAATTGAATATAAGCAATTCTTGTGAATTCAAGAGGTTATCAGCCTAAATGACGTAGCCCTGAAGGCGTGAACAGGCCTGACGTATATCTTTTTAGGAGGAGGCTTATAGCCACGATATCAGAGAGTTAGCCCCCTCTCCCCTGGCGGGAGAGGGTTAGGGTGAGGGGGATTTTATACGTCAGTGCTGGGGCATGAAACTTCAATTATACTTTTACATTAAAATTTGATATAAGATCTTATCTCAAGTTTCGGAACCTTCATTTTTTTCAATGCAACGCGGCAAAGGGCCGAAATAAATTTTTAGAGCAAAATAGCGAGGCCTTTGAAAAACATGAAAAATATGCTTGTCACAGGAGGGTGCGGATTTATCGGCGCAAATTTTATCCAATATCTGCTTGGAGAAACCGATTTTACAGGCCGGATAATCAATGTGGACAAATTAACCTATGCCGGCAACCCTGAAAATCTGGCGGGAATCGATAAAAAGTTTCCTGGGCGCTATCATTTTGTAAAGGCCGATATATGCGACCAAAAAACCATGCGCATGGTTTTTGAAAAATTTTCAATCGACGTTGTATGTCACTTTGCCGCAGAATCACATGTTGACAGATCGATTGTAAAGCCTGATGCATTTATCAAAACAAATATTGTCGGAACATTTAATCTGCTGGAGCTGGCCAGGTTTTATCAGGACAGAATAATCCTTTTTCACCATATTAGCACGGACGAGGTTTACGGCTCACTTGGAGAAAGCGGCTATTTTACCGAAAAAACGGCTTACAGCCCGAACAGCCCTTATTCTGCTTCCAAGGCCGCCTCGGATCACCTGGTAAGATCATACGGCAAAACATACAACTTGCCTGTAACTATCTCAAATTGTTCAAACAATTATGGCCCATACCAGTTCCCGGAAAAACTTATACCACTTACTATATTAAATGCGCTTGAAGAAAAACCGCTTCCGGTTTATGGAAAGGGTCTGAATGTAAGGGACTGGTTATATGTAACTGATCATTGCAAAGCTGTATGGCTGATTATGCAAAAGGGAAAACACGGTGAAACATATAACATAGGCGGCAGGTGCGAAATGCGCAATATAGATGTAGTAAAGGTTATATGTGATATGATTGACGAACTGGTCCCGAAGCCTGGCAACAGGCCGCGAAGAGATTTAATTACTTTTGTAAAGGACAGGCCCGGCCATGATCAAAGGTATGCCATTGATTTCAGCAAGCTGCAAACAGAGCTGGGTTGGGTTCCTGTTGAATCGTTTGAAACCGGAATAAAGAAAACCATTAAATGGTATATTGATAATAAAAATTGGGTGGCTAAAGTTAAAAGCGGAGAATATATGTCGTGGATAGAGAGGCATTACAATATGTTATGAGTTGTTCATGAGAAATGCGGGATAGAAGAATATAATCAAAAATGAGTTATGATTTGAATGCATACGAAATATTTGAAATCGCCGGGCAGATAGAAAGAAATGGGGCGAGATTTTATGGAATTGCAACAAAAAGCATAGGCAACCCTTCTGCCAAGGAACTTTTTCTTGGTCTATCTGAAATGGAAAATGAACACGAAAAAACTTTTATTTCTTTTCTTTTTTGTGCTAACTGTAAAATTTAGGGGTTATGTGGTTTAAAAACAAAAGATCAACCGGAATACATAAATGAAATAAAAAATATAGTTCACTATGGAATTAAAATCAAAAGTTTCGATTTTTCCATCGCCCCGCCCAATTCTGAAATGGGCAGGGGGAAAACAACAATTATTACCCATTCTCTTATCCAAAACCCCAAAAAATTTTAACAGGTACATAGAACCATTCTTTGGTGGTGGAGCCTTATTTTTTGCATTACAGCCTGACAATGCCATCATTTCAGAATCCAATCTGGAACTTATAAACCTCTATCGTATAATCTTGAAAAATGTTGATGGCCTCATACAAAAACTTTATAAATTCAGGTTAGATAAAGAAGAATATTATAATATCCGGGCATTAGATTTTCAAAAACTCCCTCCTATTGAAGCCGCCGCAAGAACCATATATCTAAATCGGCTCTGTTTTAACGGTCTTTACCGTGTAAATCGAAAAGGCATGTTTAATGTGCCGTACGGATATTATAAAAATCCCCGCATATGTAACCCTGATGGGTTAAAAAGCGCATGCGAAGCCTTAAAAAAAGCTACTATTATACAGGGGGATTATAAAGGTGTTCTAAGAAACCATGCGCAACCCGGGGATTATATATATCTCGATCCGCCTTACCTGCCTGTTTCAGAATACTCTGATTTTAAACGTTATACCAAAGAGCAGTTTTATGAAGAAGATCATGTTGAACTTGCAGAGGAAGTAAAACGACTTCATGAACTTGGATGTTACGTTTTATTGACGAATTCCAACCATCGGATGGTCTATGAGCTGTACAACGGTTTTGAAATCGAAGTTATTCAAACTCGCAGGAATATCAATAAAAAAGGCAATAAGCGTAAAGGGGAGGATGTTGTAATCTATATTCCTCCACGCCGGTATTTTCTCATAAGCCCCGTTCCACAGGAATTGCCAAGGCAGGTAAAAGCATATCCGTCCACACGTTTTATGGGGAGCAAGCAATCTCTTTTAGAGCATATATGGAACGTAGCATCACAATTTGAATTTGAAACCGTGCTTGATATATTTAGTGGAAGTGGTGTTGTTGGTTATATGTTCAAATCGTTCAACAAACAGGTTATAAGCAACGATTACATGGCGATGTGTGCTACATTTGCCGAAGCCATGGTAGCCAATAACTCCGAAACACTTGACAAAGGCGAAATTGAACTTCTGTTATCTCCATCTGCAAAAACAGACAATTTTGTAAGCCAGACTTTTCAAGGGCTCTATTTTATTGATGAAGAAAACGTATTTATTGATCAAATCAGAGCAAATATAAAAAAACTGAAAAATAAAACCAAAAGGTCAATTGCCACATCCGCACTTATACGCGCCTGCCTGAAAAAACGCCCCAGGGGAATCTTTACCTATACCGGACACAGGTATGATGACGGACGAAAAGACCTCCGGTTATCTCTGAAAGAACACTTTTTAAAAGCCGTTACATGTATAAATCAGGCTGTTTTCGATAACGGCAAAGGGAATAAAGCCAGGCGCGGAGACGCCATGACCATCCGGTTAAAGCCGGATTTGGTCTATATTGACCCGCCTTATTACAGCCCGTATTCCGATAATGAATATGTCAGGCGGTATCATTTTGTTGAAGGATTGGCGTGTAACTGGAAAGATGTGGAAATGCAATGGCATACGAAAACCCGAAAATTCAAAAGCTATCCCACTCCCTTCAATTCAAGAACAGGAGCATATGATGCATTTGATAAACTGTTTCGGAAATTTAAAGACAGCATTCTAATTGTTTCCTATTCATCAAATTCCTTACCGAATCAGGAGGAACTGACAAATCTCATGGCAAAATATAAAAGCCAGGTCGAAGTTGTTTCTATAAATTATCGATACAGCGCAGGAAACCATGGGCACAAAATCAACAATAATAATAACAAGGTGCAGGAATACCTGTTTGTAGGTTTTTAATCATGACTCAGGCTTGGCACATAGGAAACACAACAGTCAGAACCCCTTACCGTTTAAGAGACGCTTTAATTGCTTTGGCGCATTCAGAATATCATGGCAGTCTGGTAGGAAAAGACAGAGAAAGTGGATTTGCAAGATTACTTCATGAAAAGGAAATCTTAAAAGCTGAACGAATTGATCAGGACGATTCACGGGACTTTAGCGATTTAGGGAGAAAATGGAGAAGCGCTCTTGCTCAATTAGGTTTTGTGATTCAACATCTCACCAGAGGACACCAAAAAGGAATAGACCCGAAATATAAAGTTTTTATCAAAGAACATCCTGTTTTTTCGGGGATACCATATGAAGTGACTCCAAATGGAATCAATCTTATCAATGCCAATACAATACCCGCACAGCAAGAATGCTTTTTAAGAGCATTGGCGGCATACAGAATACCATCTGTGTTTGAACCTCGATATAAATTTGAACAATTTTCACCCTTACGGCATGTTCTTGAGATCCTAATAAATCTCGAAAACAAAAAAGTCGAGCCTGTGATTAAATTTTGGGAAATGGCGGTTTTGCAATTAACAACTCCCGAAAACGGTTACGAAAACATCACAAACAACATCCTCAAATACAGAGAAGAAAGAAAAAATAGTGCCAACAAAAAAAGATTCGATCAGGGAATGAGGCTAAAAGCAACAAACGGCAACATAACAAGGGCAAGAACGCTTAAAGATTACGCCGACTTAAATATTCGATATCTTAAAGCTACCGGTCTATTTCAATCTTCCGGCAAAGGAATAACAATTTCACAGGAAAAACGCATCCTGGTTGAAAAATTTCTTGAAGATGAATTAGCAGTTTATGATGACAATACATATATAAAAGAAATATGGACAGGCGCCGTATTACCAACTGACAATAGAGAAACAGCACAAACTGTTATCAAATCATTGGTTGATAATATCAGAAAATTCGATAAAGCGATTGCCCTTGGTTGTGCTAACCTAAAATTGATCAGAAAAAGGGGTTTGTGCTAACCTAAAATTGACCACCCTGAGCACATATCTCCTTATGTTAAGATGGTTTGAAATTTCTAACCATTTAAACAAAAGGAGGAAGAGGAGTTGCTTA
>JAPVVG010000094.1 GCA_028571455.1 Desulfobacteraceae bacterium
ATCGAGATCATTAAAGGCGCTGGCAAAGGAGGTCGACGTGCCTGTGCTGGCTCTTTCTCAGCTCAACAGAAAGCTGGAGGAACGAAGCGACAAACGTCCGCAGCTTTCCGATTTAAGGGAGTCAGGCGCACTTGAACAGGACGCGGACGTTGTTGCCTTTATTTACAGGGATGAATTGTATAACAAGGATGAAGATAATCCCAACAAGGGTAAAGCGGAAATAATTATTTCCAAGCAGAGAAACGGCCCTGTCGGGTGGGTGCCTTTAACCTTTTTAACCTCTTATACCAGGTTTGAAAATCCAGCATCAGAAGATGACTATGAGCAGACTTCGCCATAGTAGCCTATCCGTCCTTCGTAGCCACTTCGGCAGAGTAGGCTGGCTACGACGGCTGAATATGATGGATTCATGAAGAGGCTTTTCGGAAGCACCGGCGGACTAAAGGCAAGCCAGATCCGCAGGCTTGAAAATCTTTATCGTCGCCGCATACCAACTGAATTTGTCGTTACATTTGAGATTGCCCGCGAAATAAGCAAACTTTCCCATGAGATACGTCGCCAGATAGGTCTTCTTGTAAACCGTCTTGGAAAAATAGCATGTGTAATTGTAGGGAATTATCAAGGGATAGTAATTCCTGATATAAGTGAATATAGAGCTGCTCCAGGCCGTCTTAAGGGGCTTAGATGTATACATACACACCTAAAAAACGAACCCCTGACAAAAGATGATCTCACAGACCTCGTCCTTTTGAGGCTGGACATAATTGCCGCGATTACGATAACAACAGATGGCCGGCCTAATCAGGTTCATGTAGGACATATACTGCCTAAAAGTCAAAAAGGAAAGCAATGCAGGATACTTGCTCCCCTAAATCCCGGCCAATTAGACATAGGCTGTCTTGAGCTTATCAAGGCCGTTGAAACAGAACTCGCTCATGCCGGGCATTTATATAAGGCAGGTTCAGGAAAGGAAAGGGCTATACTGATAAGTGTTACAACCGCTCCCAGGAGTATAGCCATGGATTCCCTGGCAGAGCTTAAAGAACTGGCTCTATCCAGCGGTATAGATGTGGCAGCCACCGTGCTTCAACAGCGCAGGAGGGTTGATTCAAGATTCCTTATAGGGCTTGGAAAACTTCAGGACATAACCATTTTAATTCTCAAGAATGGAGCGACACTTATTATTTTTGATCAGGAATTGAATCCATCCCAGATGCGTTCAATTTCGGATAAAATAGATATTAAGATTATCGACAGGACACAGTTAATTCTCGATATTTTTGCTCAACGCGCTCAAACAAGGGAAGGAAAACTTCAGGTTGAACTTGCCCAACTAAAGTACCTGCTTCCGCGACTTATCGCAAAGAGCACCGCCATGTCGCGTTTAACCGGCGGGATTGGGGGACGAGGACCCGGCGAGACAAAGCTTGAGATACACAGGAGGCGTGTACGCGACAGGATTACGCGTCTGGGAAAAGATGTTCTTCTTATAAAGAAGCAACGCAAGCAGCAAAAGGCAAGGAGACAGAAAAAAGGTCTTCCGGTTATTTCAATAATCGGATATACCAATGCTGGCAAATCAACCCTTCTTAACACCCTTACAAAAAGCGATGTGCGTGTTGAAGACCGTCTTTTTGCCACTTTAGACCCTTCGAGCAGGCGTTTGAAGTTTCCGAAAGATGTTGAGGTGATCATAACCGATACTGTCGGCTTTATTAAAGACCTCCCAAGAGAGCTTATGGTCGCTTTTCGTGCGACATTCGAAGAGCTTGAAAGCGCGGATCTTCTTCTCCATATCATAGATATCAGCAATGCACATTTTAAAGAGCGTATTGAATCTGTTGAAAAAATTTTAGGCGACCTTAATCTAAATAATATTCCTTTAGTTCGTGTTTTAAACAAACAAGATCTTGTTGACAGAGAAATCATAAACAGGCATATTAAACAATTTGAGGGGATAGCTATTTCAGCTAATAATGAGTCAACATTGATGCCTCTTCTTGAAAAGATGCAGGCTTTAGTCAGCGCCTAATTTTTACGAAACCATGAAGGTTGACTTATTAGTATAAATATATATTATATAAATGCACAAATAAATAAAAAAGGGTCTTAAAAAATTTTAAACACAGATGTCGGTTTTTAACGACATTGTTACGGGATGAATATATGAAAAAAGAAAAAAATTCTTATGATTCTCATGTAGGATGTTTTGGGGATTTCAATATTGAGGATCCGATTTGCAAAAAGTATTGTTCAATAAACTTGCGTTGCGCCATTGAAAGCGAAAATAATATCCGCATGGCGATACTGGAAGATCTTACATCTTCAGATGGTATGTTTGTTAAGGTGCAGTAAAAGTAACCGTTCACGGAACGTTGAAATTGGAAAATAGAAATTGGAAATTTGGCCTGAACCTTTTTGTTCCACTTATCAAAGTCGTGCCAGACCATATCTGATAACGCTTCTGCCAGTTTATAAACATCCAACTCGTAAACTCGTTTCATCCCTGCCTGTGCGTGCCCGCACGCAGACAGGTCTTCCCAATTTCTACTTTCCAATTTCAAGTTTCAAGCCGTAAACGGCTACAAATATTATTACAGGTCAAGTGTTTATGGGAAGATTTTGCCAGGGTTTAATATGCCTTTTGGATCAAAAACATTTTTTATATTTTTCATTAAGGTGAGTTCGACATCTCCAATCTCTTTTTTAATGTAAGGCGCCTTGGTTATACCTATTCCATGTTCACCGGAAATAGTTCCTCCAAGTTCAAGGGTATAGTCGAAAAGGGCCTCAACCGCCGTCTCCGCCTTTTCAAGCTCAGCCTTATTTTGTTTATCCAGCATTATATTAAAATGGATATTTCCATCCCCTGCATGCCCGAAACTGACTATACAAAGCCCTGTTTCATCCCTTAACATATTTATCTTCTTTACCATATCGGGTATTTTGCTTCTTGGAACTACAATATCCTCGTTGATCTTATCCGGTCCATAACTAAACAGGGCAGGAGAAATCGCCTTGCGCGCTTTCCAGAGGTTTGCTACCTCCTCTTTGGTCCTGGCTTTTTCAACCCTTGTTGCGCCACGGTTCATGCAAAGTGTTTTTAACTCATCTGCAGCCCTGTTTGTCTCATCCTCATTTCCGTCGACCTCTATTAAAAGCAAAGCTTCTGCTTTGACCGGAAGACCGATCTTAAGATAGTTTTCCACACACCTTATTGAAGCATTATCCATATATTCTATAGTGCGCGGGATTATGCGGTTTCTTATGATTTCCGATACTGTTTCGGCTGCTGTTTCTATCTTGTCAAAAACAGCGGTTATTGTTTTTGTTGCTTCGGGAAGAGGTAAAAGGCGAACCGTTATTCTGGTGATTATTCCGAGTGTGCCTTCAGATCCTGTTATCAAACGAGTCAGGTCATATCCGACTACCCCCTTGGCGGTTTGCACACCGGTGTTAATAATTTCTCCGCCCGGGAGGACACCTTCGAGGCCGAGTACATAATCCCTGGTTACGCCGTATTTAACCGCACTGGGGCCTCCGGCGCATTCCGCGATAATTCCACCCATAGTTGAAAATTCGGAGCTTGATGGATCC
>JAPVVG010000095.1 GCA_028571455.1 Desulfobacteraceae bacterium
CTTTTAAAACGTGAGTAAAAATGAAGAAAAAAATTTTCATACTTTCATTGTTCTTAATGGTTGTAGTTCTTGGCATTGCCTTTGGAAACAATCAATTGGACATACAGAAAAACGATACAGTACTCCCATTACCAGCGAATAGAGCTAAAAAAATAGCTTCACCAGATGAAAAAGGATCTTTCATTATTCGTCTTCATTCTTCTGGACATAGCAGACATCCACCAGCAGATTTACTTATTGAAGATTCAGAAGGGCTAAAAACAGGTTATAATCCGATAACCGGTGTATATTACAGTGAAATTCCAAGATCCTCTTATGAATCCTTAAGCTTAATTGATTTAGACACTGGAGAACGAGGCCCAATTACAAAAGAACTTGAGATCATGCAACCATCAGATGGAGACTATAATTTGTATGTAATAGGCACAGATGCAGGAACATACAGCCTTGATATTATGGCTTACGACCCAGAGGCGAATCCTTCCTTAAAGAGATTTGAAGACATATCCATTAGCCAGGGTGAAATCCACACTTATAGTTTCTACTACCCAAAAACTGTAGGGGCTGATATTCCAATCGGCTTTGATGGGGGAGGTCAACGTCCGAGGGATGTGAATAAGTTTTTGAGTTATGCACGTCCTTCAAAGAGGCAAACTACCCTTCCTGCTGGAACTACAAACTAGGAAAGGGGTCAGGTCTGCCTTTGACCCTTAATGATATTATCTTGATTGAATGTTGTCTTTTCCGGTATCATTTCTTTCTTTTACTTGCCTTTGTCCTTTTGCCATAGGCAGCCTTCTTTTCCTTTACCACAAACCCAATCTTCTTGCGTGGTTTCGCAGGCGGTGTCATGAGTTGCCGGATCGCCTCAAAAACAATTTTGAACTGCTCATTGTATTTTTGCTCTAAGTCAGTTAGCTTGCGTTCGAGATCCTTGTGTACAGATAGCATTCGGCGTAAGCGAACAAAGGCGCGCATAATTTCGATATTAACCTGCACAGCACGCTTGCTTTTCAGAACACTTGAAAGCATTGCAACCCCTTGTTCTGTAAAAGCGTAAGGTAAATATTTTGAATGCCTGCCCTTCTCTAAGATTCCAAAATGGAATCTTAGAGATTTATATTCTTCCGCTGTCAATTGAAACATAAAATCATTCGGGAAACGATCAATGTTGCGTTTCACGGCTTTATTGAAGCTCCCCGCAGCAAGCTGCGGGGAATCTTCGACCGTAAGGAAGTTTGCTATTTTCAGATTCGCTCGCTAACCCCGCAGCAAGCTGCGGGGAATGCGCTCGCTTTTGCGGTTCAAATTCCCGGTAGTAACTCCATACAATTCCGCAAGTTCACAGGCCAATATTACCTTTTGTCCTCTTATGACAAGGATAATGTTTTCAATCTGATCAACCGGAACAACCCCATTTTCACTCATGAATGCTCTTTTCATTCACCCCAGACTTCACCGACTTTGTCCTTTATCTTTTCCTCAAAAATTTCTATCAGCTTCTGACTATTTATGGGACATCCTCAGTTCATAAGTTTGTATCGTCAAGAAGTAACCACTTATTTTCTTTTTCGATTTTTCACCGCCAATAGCCGTAGAGTTCAGTAGTTGTCTAATTTGTCGAGGATTTTTTTGTTTACCCCTGACATCATTTGTATTCTGTGTTGCACCACACAGGTTTTGCCTCCAGCCGTTTCCGCGCCAATTCAACCGCTTTGTGAAGTTTCTGCTCACAGTTCACGTTTTGGTAGTTCGGTCATTTAACAAATTCATAATCAATCATGATCATTTTTCCGCTTGGTTCTGTTCAACCCATTCTTTGCCCTTATCTGTAAGCCTGTACTTCTGAAGGCGGCTGTTGGGTTTTTCAGGAATGGTGTATTCAATGAGTTCTGCTTCCAAGGCCGGCACTATATAGGTATTACGTACATGGGTGCGGTCTTTCAATCCAAGAGCTTCACGAATTGCCACTGCTCCCAGTTTTCCCTTTTCACCAAGCAAGTCTATCAATCGTTTCACTGGTGGGGTGACTGGTTGGGTGACTGGTGGGGTGACTTCACCCGTGACTTGTTCGGTAATCTGGTCTTTTGCTAAAGGCAGACGTATTTCAAAGGTCTTGCGCGAGCGGTCATTATCGTACTCAGGCTCAGGATGTCCCAACGCCTGCCATTGATTCAACACCATCCGCATTCCGGTGCCTGCCTGCTCACAGAGCCCCAGTCGCCGAAATGCCGCCACAATCTGGGGATTGCGCACTTCTTTTTCACCAGGCTCCAGCAGATGATCGGCATTTCCGAAAACATCTCCTGGATTCCAGAACTGAATCAAATTCCGATAAAACTTGATTACGGCCTTGAAACCGTGACTGGCATAATCCTGGTGAATCAACAGGTTAATAGCAGCTTCACGGAATACTCTGTACTCTGGTGGCGCGTCATTTCTCAGCAAGGTGTGAGGATCGATACGAAAAGGTTTTTCTGCCTTCTGCATGTAGCTGGTAATCAGCCCACGCCACGTGATGATGAGATTATCCTCAAAAACCTTACGGTCCAACCAGCGAATTTCCGGTAGTGGTTCACCAAGATCTGATGGAATCCATTGAACATCAAGAGTAGGTCGGGGAAGCATCTGATGAATTGCCGCCGGGGATCCGAAAAGAAGAATGGAGGCCCTGGTAGGCTGTAATATTTCATCTTTTCTTATTAAGTAACCCCACTGGTGGAGAAATTCCTGATCGCTGAGAGATTCATCATGACCGGGATTTCTTTCGTTGAACAATGCCCGGTACCATTTGATTGACTCTCGATGAAAGGCTTCCTCCAGTGGATAGCTGAAAACCTGTCCATCCCAGCGTTCCTCAGCCGCATCCCGCAGGAAACGCTCGATTTCAGGCATAGTGCAACGCTGATCACAACCTCCTCTGCGAATAAATGAGCGGCGGATATCGCCGTTCAGGTAAATTGGCTTGTCTTGCCGAGATGTCTCGGGTATGCGAAAGACCAGAACTGTCTTATCCTCTACATCGATTAATTCCGTTTCGACCTTAATATCGTGATTCACCTTATTACCGGCACGTAGCGCGCTTAAAAAATCATTCTGAACTTTGTCAACCTCAAGAACACCCGTAACTTCATAATGGCCGTCATAATCCCTGATACCAAACACCAGCCAGCCGCCACCAGTATTTGAAAAAGAGGACACGGTCTCATAGGCGGACTCAGGCACACCGCGCTGAGCCCTCTTAAATTCAACATTATTCCATTCGTGCCCATTAAGGAGTTTGATCAATTCGTCTTTTGTCATATTTCAAAAATCTCATTCATCAGCATCGAACGCCTTTCTTAAAAATCTATCCAAAACATCCGTCTTTGTTTCGCCATCCTGCTCTGGACGAAGATTAAACTTATTCAGCCTCAAAAAGCGGTAGCCGTAACTTTCAAGCTCTATCTGGCGGCTGATGTCATAATCAAGGTATCCCTGGGAAAAATTATGTTTAGTCACAATGTCAGGGTTTTTTGTATGGTATTCCACGCCGTCATATTCCAGGATCAGGGCCTGCTCTTTGCCGCCTTTTGAAAAGGTCATGAGAAAATCCACCCTGTATTTTGGTATCTGCTTTGCGTATTCGGCCTTGATGTATTCTCCGATCTTGAACTGGGGAATAATTTTCACATAGTCTCTGTGCGTTTTCACAAAGTTCGGCCATTGTAATTGGGAAACAGCCTGTTTCTTAATTTGATGAATACAGGAATATTCTTTAGTAAACGTGTCCATGCTATGGACATATCGGAATAACGTGTCCATGTTTTGGATTTTTATGGACACGTCCTTGGGTTGTGCCCACGGCATACACATGTTATTTCGACAGTAAGTCATATAACCTCGTATTCAAGTAGAGCATTTCCCTGCCAATCCTCTTCCCTGTCAGTATTCCTGTTTTCTCAAGATCCTTGAGGTATTCCGCTGCGGTCTTCCTTTTGGCAATACCCGCATCAACCAGAGACTGTCCTTTGGATCAAGGAATGGGGGTCGGGCCACGCTATCTTATTAATATTTATGGATTATCGCTCCAAAAATAGGTGTTTTTTGCTCTTAACTCGCTATTTTCAGGGGTAAAATCACTATTGTAAGGAACCTGTTCTTCACGAAGATGATATAATCCTCCCGACTCCCCAACCTTTCGGCCCTTTGCCCGAATGCCGAGTTTCTCTTTTATTCCATCTACAAAACTCTTACTTCCAACAGCGATGCTTTAAGACCATTTGCTTTCTCGAACATAATTTTTTGTCTTGAGGATTTCTTCAACCCATTTTTTGTGAGAGGAATTTACGGAACATTCGTGCAGAACGTTCATAAAATTGTATGTTGTCTTTTTCCTCGCTCTTTTCCTGATAAAGCAAGCGCCATCTGTTTTCCCTATTGCACGAAATTTGGGTATCCCCACTTCGCCCAATTTCAATATCATGCACATAATCTATGGTCAAACCACAAATTTTCTTGCCGGATATGCCTTAAAGGCAAATTCAAGGGAGCGCTGAATGAAAGAGGACAGGGATATAACAGCACAGATTGTTATTGAAGATATTCTGTATCCATGATATTTTTGTTATTATTTTACCATAATAGGCATTAAGATGCATCAGAAAGTTATTGATTGATAATCTGAGACCTTTGAAAAACGCCCCCTTTTGGCCAATCTCAGCGTCAGGCTCAAATTTCAATCCTCGAAATATTCAATATATTCCTGTGGTTAAAATTATCGCCTTTCTTGACCTTGACCAAAATTGAACATTTTTCAAAGGTCTCAATCTAAAACCTTGTTTGCAAAAATTTTAGATCCCTCTCATGTATATGAAAAATAATATTGGTGACAGTAAATCTTAAATAAGGAGATAATGAGATGAAAACCCTTTCGGAATGGCCCCATGGGACATGGGAAAAGAAGCTGTTGGAAAAATGCCGTGATATTGTGGCCGGCATAGAACCTGAGGCCGAGGTTTTCCTGTATGGATCGCGTGCGAGAGGAGAGGCGGGGCCGGATTCTGACTACGATATTTTTATTTTAGTAGATGGTTCGCTTACCAGAGAACTGGAAGATGAAATCAGTTTTGCTCTTTATGATTTGGAGTATGAATCTGATGTAATTCTAAGTGTTCATATTTATGAAAAGAGTTTTTTTCAGAGCCCGTTGGGGCAGGTCATGCCGCTTTTCAATAATGTGAGAATGGAGGGGGTTCGCATATGAACGAAGCAGAGATAACCCTGATAAGGTACCGTATGGATCGGTCTAAAGAGGCATTATCTGCCGCAAAATTGATGTATGAGAAAAGCCACTATAATGATGCGGTGAACAGGCTTTACTATTCCTGCTTTTATGCAGTAATAGCCCTTTTGGCAACCGAAGGGATACATCCGAGCAAACATACCGCGGTGCGTGCTTTTCTGAATAAGAATTGGATAAAAACAGAAAAAATTTCAAAAGAAACGGGGCGGCTATACAACACCCTTTTTGACAGACGCGAAAAGGGAGACTATGGAGATTACTTTCGGTTTAGTGAAAATGATGTAAAGGATTGGCTGGAGAGGGTTGAAAAAGCCATTGAAGAAATATTTCAAGTAATAGAAAGGCATTTGTCCGATTCTTGAACCGTTAAGTCAAACAATTTCTATGAAAAGCCTCGAATATGACAATCCCGGATATTATAGACAATTCAGAGTATCAGCTTTTTGAGGTGTTAAATGAGCTTTTAGAGACAGGGGAACCCGCTGATTTTGCCATGGAGGATGCAAATATATGGTGAAAATTATCCTATCGCTGTTAGCTTTGTTTTACACCCTTTGTCCTTACGATCTTTTCCCGGATATGATTGTCGGGTGGGGATGGATAGATGATCTTATAATTCTATATCTTTTGTGGAGGTTTTTTTATTCTAAAAAACAAAAGAAATACAAATACGCAAACCATGATCAGGACAGCTATCAATCCTCTGCAAGAGAGAGCGGCAAAAAATTTTCAGAAGGTCAAACATCAGGCAAGAATTATCGGTGCAAGGAAGAGCCCGGGGCAGATGATCCTTACACGGTGCTTGAAATCCCGAAAGACGCTACTAAGGAGCAGATAAAGACGGCTTACAGAAAACTTGCAAACAAATACCATCCGGACAAGGTTCTTCATCTGGGAGAAGAATTTAGAAAGCTGGCAGAAAAACGTTTTAAGGAAATACAGAAGGCATACAAGGAGCTTGTAAATAATAAGTAACCCTTTCAGTCACGTCTTCACTCTTGATAAAAAAGTTTGAATACGAGTTACCGGAAATGGATATCGAATTCACGGAGGAGCAAATGGTTGACATCGAACTATTAAAGGAGCTGGGCCATCTCGTGGTCGCCGATATTATGGTAACTGAAGTGATTACCGTGGAGCCTGGCGAGCGGCTTGAAAACGTGCTGAAGATATTCAGGGACAAAACCTTCAAGGGGGTTCCGGTTACAAGCAAGGGCCGCCTGATGGGTGTGGCCTATGCAGTCGATCTTCTGAAGGCCTACTTTATGTCAAAAAGTGACATCATCGATATTGACGAAACATTCACCCTTGTCAGTCTAATGAATACAAAAGGTGCGGTCGATCGGTTCATGTGTTTAAGACCGGTAACTGTATATCCTTCGGACAATATCGTGAAAATTGCAAAAAAAATGGCAAAGACCGACACATATACATTTCCTGTTGTCAAAAAGGGAACGATCAGCCGGCATGATAACGGAATTTTTCTGGGTATAATTACTCTTTCTGATATAATCCCCTTGATCTATGAGGCGGTTGTGAGGAGACAATAACCGATTATGCTTGATACGATTCTTGCGATATCATTGCTTCTTTTCCTTTCGAAGCTGATCGGAGACCTCTTTGACAGGATAAAACAACCTGCCATCCTGGGTGAACTGGCGGCAGGGATTCTTTTAGGTGTTCACCTGCTTGGACCTTTTCTTTTTTCACAACCCCTGCATAAAATAGAATATATGCAAGTTCTTTGCGAGATCGGAGCGATGTTTCTTCTTTTTATGGCAGGCTATAGCCAGGTCACCATAGACAAACTCCTGCAATTTGGAGGCCGCTCGATTGCTATTAGCTGTGTGGAGGTCCCCTTATGTTTTGCCGCGGGGTTTGGGATAGGTTATCTGTTTGATTATGGCATAATAGCAAGCCTTTTCGCCGGATTGGCGCTCTCCACTACAGGCATCGGAATGACCGTGAGGACCTTGATGGACTTAAACCGCCTTCAAACCGACTATGGTATGAATATATTAGGAATAGCGATTTTGGATGATACTTTCGCACTCTTTTTCCTATCGTTTCTGATCGCGTTTGCGCATTCACAAGGAGAGATTTCCCTGTACATAATGGGTATTAGCATTCTAAAGATCGGTCTCTTTTTGGGTGGCGCCATCCTGTTTGACAGGCTTGTTCTTTTCCCAATTGCTTCCCTGGCTGATTACATGAACGTTGCTGAAGCAAAGGTGGGGTTGATTCTTTCAACCCTATTTGTATTCAGTTATGTGGCGGACCGGGTTGGGCTTCATTTTATCATAGGGAGCTTTGTGGCCGGTATCATCATTGCGAGACATTCGGATTTTACACAGAAAGAGATCAAGCATAAACTGAGTGGAATTGCGTACGGTCTTTTTGTGCCAATTTTTTTTGGTGTTCTGGGAGCACAAATCGATTTCGGGATATTAAAAAATGGCGGGCTCTTTGCTGCGGCTTTTGTACTGACTGCAATACTTGCTAAATTCCTGGGTGGAACCCTCGGTGGAAAGATTGCAGGATACCCCTTGATGAAAGCACTTGTTTTGGGAACCGGATTGACCTGCAGAGCAGGAGTGGGGTTAGTCATGGTCTCTCTTGCTCTTTCTGCCGGCCTCATTGACGAGAAGATATTTGCCGCAGTAGTGGGAATGGTTGCAGTAACAGTGGTATTTACCCCCCTGGCTCTGAAATATGCAATACAGATTCTTGAAAAGAAAAAACAAAGCCCTGCAGGACAAAATCATCTATGACCGACCGATTGAAACACATTGTTTTAGTTTCCACTCCATGGCCCCTTTATAGCCGGCCATCGATTCAACTTGGAACATTAAAGACCTATTTAAAATCCAGGTTTCCGGAGCTGCAAATAAAAGCGCTTCACCTGTATTTAAAGGTGGCGGAAAGAATTGGCTACAAACTTTATCATGAAATTTCGGAAAGGACATGGCCCGCGGAATCAATATATGCAGCCCTGTTATTTCCTGAGCAGATTAATGAAATTAAAAAGGTTTTTTATCGCGAAGCAAAAAACAATACAATACTTCGAAAAATCGACTTTGACGCTCTCGCAGCCGGGGTCAAAGAAGCATCCGACAATATGATAAAGGCTATAGACTGGGGCAAATTCGGGCTCGCTGGTTTTTCAATCTGTCTTTGTCAACTCACCTCCTCTCTTTATTTTATCAAAAAAATTAAAGAAAGCTTTCCGAGTCTTCGTATAGTAACGGGCGGGTCAATGTTTACCGGAGATACGATCTTTCAACTTCTTGAGACATTCAGCGAGATAGACCATGTGGTTGGCGGCGAAGGTGAGCTGCCTATGGCCGGATTAATTCGTTATTTAATAAAATCTGGCGGCCCTAACAAAACACCTTCTATTCCAGGGGTTGTATCAAGAAATGGTTCCAATATAATCGGTGATATTTCCTTTAATCAAATAAAGGATCTAACCTCATTGCCCCCGCCTGATTATGATGACTACTTTGATTTGCTTAAAACGTTTAGGCCGGATAAAAGATTTTTCCCGACTCTATGTGCCGAAATTTCCAGAGGCTGCTGGTGGAAGTCAGTAAAAAAACAAGGAAAACAAAGAGGCTGCGCCTTTTGCAATCTTAACCTTCAGTGGAACGGCTACAGAAAAAAAAGCACCGGGCAGGTTGTTTCTGAAATTGACTATCTGACAAAAAGGCATAAAAGCCTATCTATCGCGTTCATGGATAATATGCTTCCGTTAAGGGAAGACAAGGAAATATTTTTACGCCTTCATAAACTGGGCAAAGATCTGCGTCTGTTTGCAGAAATGCGGGCGACCACGTCATATAAAGTGTTAAAAGCCATGCGCTCAGCCGGTGTTGAAGAGGTCCAGATAGGAATTGAGGCATTAAGCACGCAGCTTCTTAAAAAGTTTAATAAAGGAACCACCGGCATCCAGAATCTGGAAATAATGAGAAATTGCGAGGAACTCGGCATTGTCAATATTTCGAACCTGATCCTTTGTTTTCCCGGAAGTGATATAACCGATGTAAAGGAAACCTTGCACGCTCTTGATTTTGCATTCCCTTTTCGTCCATTAAGGGTTGTCAACTTCTGGTTAGGGTTTGGAAGCCCTGTCTGGGATAACTGGCGCGCCTTTGGCCTTACAGCGGTTTTTAACCACCCCAACTATGCCGCATTATTTCCACCGGATGTTTTCCAATCGATTAGTTTCATGATACAGTCCTTCAGAGGGGACCGTGGATACCAGAAAAAACTGTGGCAACCTGTTAAGAAAAAGGTAAAGGCCTGGAAAAAGTCGTATGCCAAACTCCACAGCAATCTTTCATATTCACCAATTCTCAGCTTTCGTGACGGAGGCGATTTTTTGATCATCCGTCAAAAACGCCCGGATGCGGATCCGCTGACACATCGTGTGAACGGAATCTACAGAGATATCTACCTTTTTTGCCGGACCAACCGTTCGTTAAAACGTATTATAGCCAATTTCCCACAGATAGGCGAAGACAGGATTGTGTCCTTTTTAAAGATGATGAAGGATAAGAAGTTGATATACGAAGAAAACAGCAGATACTTAAGCCTTGCTGTCAGAGTGTAGAGGAGCAAAAAGAATGAACATCGAATCCGCCAAAGCTCTCTGGCGGAAACCTTGAATGGAAAAAGATGAAAAAACAGAAGAATTAATTAGTGCCTGTCCGAAAACCCCTGCTACATGATTTGTTGGGTTTCGCTCACTGAAACCATATTTTGGTAATTGCTTGATATTCGTAGGTTGGGTTGAGGTACGACACGAAGTGAAGCCTGCGCTCAACCCAACCTACAAAAAAACCTGACTTTTCGGACAGACTAAGCGGTTCAGACAGGATTACAATAAAAAATTGATAATATATTTTGCGGCAAGCAGCGCTATTATAATTGCAAGAACGATTTTAATTATCTTTGCGGACATAAATTTCTGCAATCTTGCCCCGCAGTATATGCCTGCAAAACCGCCTGCGCCAAACAGCGCGCCCAGCGCCCAGTCAGGACTGATTGCCATGCCTGTGTGTGCGTAATACGGCGCTATTATTGTGTAAAAAATTACTCCGGCAACAGAGGTTAATAATGTGCCCAGAAGAGCAGCCCCTGCTATCGTATATACCGGAAGGCCGAAAACAGCCATAAGAAACGGGGCGATAATTGCGCCGCCCCCTATTCCATAAGTTCCGCCGATTATTCCAACAACAAATGTAAGCGCAAATAACGCAATAGTATTAAAGCTAAAGGTTTCGCCATAGAAACTATAGATGTAACGAGTCAATGAAAACTTGACTGTTTTAACCCTGACCTCATGATCATCGCCGGATTTACCGCCTTTTCTGATTTTATCGAACCTTTGCTTGAATCTTTCTTCAAGCTCTTTGGCTTTTTGTGTTTTGCCGCCTTTTTTTACAATTGCATAAAAGAGCCTTAGCCCGATATAAA
>JAPVVG010000096.1 GCA_028571455.1 Desulfobacteraceae bacterium
CGGGTGCTGAGCCCGGAAGAACTTGACAAGGGGAATGTCAGCATGGAAATAGTCTCTGCCCGCATGGGACGGAATTATTCAAAGGCTGAAAAAATACGGAAGGTCATACAGTCTATTTTTCACATGGTCAACAATGGCTACCACGTAATAGCGGTCGGATGGATACAGCCGGATGACACCGTCAAAGGAGGAACCGGTTGGGGCGTTGAGCTTGCAAAGCTCTTTAACCGTCCAATCAACGTATATGACCAGGAACGCAAAACATGGTTCTCATGGAAGGATAACAAATGGGTTGCTGAAACGCCCGTTATCATCGACAAAACATTTGTCGGAACAGGAACCCGAAATCTCAGTAACGAAGGCCGCAAAGCAATTCACGAACTTTTCGAAAACTCCTTTGGACCCGCAAAAGAGAATTAATCTTTTTCGAGACTTTCAAGCGCTTCCCAGCGAAGATAGGCTGCTTTGATTTGATCTTCCACTGCCGTAAGATGTGCCTGGACCCTTGCGATTTCCTCTTTTTCTTTTTTGTAAAACATGGGATCGGACATGATCGCGTACAGCTTTTTTTGCTTAGCTTCAAAGGTGTCGATCTTAATAGGCAGCTCTTTAAGTTCCCGCTTTTCCTTAAACCCGAGCTTGCGCTCCTTCTGGTGCCTGGTTTTATGCCAGGCTTTATTGCAACTCTTTTTTGCTGGCAAGTGCTCATGTTCGGGCTTCGGTCTTTGAATCAGCCAGTCATCGTAACCACCGGCATATTCGATTACCTGGCCTTGGCCCTCAAAAACCAGGCTGCTTGTGACCACATTGTTCAAAAAAGCCCGATCATGGCTTACAAGTAAAAGGGTTCCCTGGTACTCGAAAAGAAGTTTCTCTAACAGTTCCAGGGTTTCCGCATCGAGGTCGTTGGTGGGCTCATCCAGCACAAGAACATTGGCCGGCCTTGTAAAAAGCTTTGCCAGCAGCAGCCTGTTTTTTTCTCCCCCGGAAAGAACATGCACCGGTGTACGACATCTTTCCGGCGAGAAGAGAAAATCCTTAAGATAACTTATCACATGCCGCTTTTGGCCGTTAAAAATGATAAAATCGTTCCCCTGGCCGATATTCTCCTGGACGGTTTTGTGTGTATCTAATTGCGCCCTGAGCTGGTCGAAATAAGCCACCTGAAGATGGACGCCGTGACGGACACGCCCTTCATGCGGAGAAATTTCTTTTAAAAGGATTTTTAACAAAGTTGTCTTACCCACGCCGTTGGGGCCGATGATACCTACCTTGTCCCCACGCATGATTACAGTGGCAAAATCCCGGATAATAGGGGTTGCGCCATGCAGGAAACTGATATTCTTTGCTTCGATAACGAGCTTTCCGGTCCTTTCCGCCTCCTGAACCTGCATTATGACACTACCGCTTTGCTTGCGGCGCGCCAGAAAAGCTGCCCGCATCTTTTCCAGAGCTCTGACACGCCCTTCATTCCTGGTTCTGCGAGCCTTGATGCCCTGCCTGATCCAGGTTTCCTCCTTTGAAAGTTTTTTGTCAAACACCCTGTTCTGGCTTTCTTCGGCTTCAAGAGCAGCATCTTTTCGTTCCAGATAGGTTTCATAATCACAGTTATAGGAAACAAGGCTGCCCCTATCCAGCTCCATGATCCGGTTAGCGATCTTCTTCAGAAAAGCACGGTCATGAGTAATAAAAAGCAGGGTTGTTATGTTGCGCAGAATAAATTCCTCCATCCATATGATGGAGTCAATGTCAAGATGGTTGGTCGGCTCGTCCAGCAGAAGAATGCCCGGCTGCATGGCAAGGGCACGAGCAAAAAGCGTGCGTCGTTTCATGCCTGCTGAAAGTTCTGCGAATTTTTTTTCAGGGTCGAGCCGGGTCCTTGACAGAACGCTTTCGACCTGCCTTAAAAGTTCCCATCCGTTGTCGGAATTCAACCTGTTTTGCAGTTCATCCCGCCTTTTTACAAGTTCTGGGGTATTTACAGCCTCAAGCTGTTTGCAGATTCTGTTGTGCTCGGCCAGCGCCCTACCCTTTGTGCCCAGTCCCTCGGCAACCAAATCAAAAATCGTGCCGTCGAATCCCAGGGGCACATCCTGGTCCAACACAGCCACGGTGACTCCCTGCTGACACCAGATATCACCGCTGTCAGGAAGAATTTCGCCGGCCAGAAGCTTCAGCATGGTGGACTTGCCCACGCCGTTGCGACCCAGCAGGCAGACACGTTCCCCTTTTGCGATCTGAAATGTTACCTTTTCAAGCAGGAGTGGATCACCAAATCCCCAGCACACCTCCCGCATGCCGATCAGCGCCATGAATCAGTTAACCTCCCGTGTCTTAAAAAACGCTATCTCCGGCCACTCTTCCATACAGTAACCGAGCTGCCATTTACTGGTTGTCAGAAAAGAGAGGCAGCCTTCAGCATCTCTTGCCATGTTGCCTATATTTTTTTTCTCAAATTCAGCCATTTTTTTGCGATCATCACACCTAACCCAGCGTGCCACATTAAAATTCACAGGTTCATATATGGCATCCGCACCATATTCTGCCTTGAGACGGGCCATGGTCACCTCAAACTGGAGGACACCGACCGCCCCCAGAATATAGTCTCTGCCCGTAACAGGCCTGAAAACCTGGATAGCCCCCTCCTCTGCAAGCTGGATCAATCCTTTCTGAAGGTGCTTGGCCTTTAAAGGATTCTTCAGACGCACACGCCTGAAATGCTCAGGTGCAAAATTGGGGATCCCGCTGAATTTCAAAGGTTCTTTTTCGGTAAATGTATCACCGATCTTTATGGTTCCGTGGTTATAGATACCAATAATATCTCCTGGAAATGCCTCCTCTACATTCTCCCTGTCCTGTGCCATGAAGATTGTCGCATTAGCAAAAGTTACCTCTTTTCCGATTCTGTGGTGGACAACTCTCATTCCTCTTTTAAATTTTCCTGAACAGATCCTGACAAACGCAATCCTGTCCCTGTGAGCAGGGTTCATATTTGCCTGTATTTTAAAAGCAAAGCCTGAAAACTCTTTTTCGTATGGCGAAACCTCACGGGAAACAGCCGGTCGCACACCTGGATGGGGGGCCAGTTCCACAAATGCATCCAGCATCTCTTTAACACCGAAATTATTAATGGCGCTTCCGAAAAAGACCGGCGTCTGGCTTCCTTTTAAAAAATGTTGGCGCTCAAACGGATCGACAGCGCCTTCAAGCAGCGCGATATCTTCCCGCAATTCATCGGCCTGCTCCTTTAAAAGTTCATCCAGGGCAGGATCAGACAGATCATTAATAACGATCCCTTCCTGCCCAAGGGTTTCCCTGCCGGGTTCAAAAATATGCAATTGTCTGTGAAAGAGATTGTATACACCTTTAAAGCGCTTGCCCATACCAATAGGCCAGGAAAGCGGCGTACATTCGATCTGCAGTTTATCCTCGATGTCATCAAGAATATCAAGAGGCGCCATGCCTTCACGATCGAGCTTGTTTATGAATGTAATGATCGGGGTATTACGCATCCTGCAGACCTCCATGAGCTTTTCGGTCTGAGGTTCCACCCCCTTGGCATTGTCAATTACCATCAGGGCGCTGTCGACGGCAGTCAACACCCTGTATGTATCTTCTGAAAAGTCCTGGTGGCCCGGTGTGTCTAACAGATTAATCTCAAAATCCCTGTAGTTAAATTTCATTACAGAAGTTGTAACTGAAATACCTCTTTCCTTTTCAATCGACATCCAGTCACTGGTGGCATGTCTGGAAGCTTTCCTTGCCTTAACAGCCCCGGCCTGCTGGATCGCCCCGCCAAAAAGGAGAAGCTTTTCCGTCAGCGTGGTTTTGCCTGCATCAGGATGGCTGATAATTCCAAATGTTCGTCTCCGGTTAATCTCTTTTTGATTAAAATTAGCCATAACTATTTCTTTGTTCACCCCTTTATTTTAAAATCTCGCAAGCCGTTCAAGCGCTCTGTCATACCCGCTGATAACATTTCCCCATAAAAAGAACGTCATTTTCTTTGCCAGCCTGCTTGTAGAAGTTATTTCGTCCCCTTTCTTAAGTATGGTTCGATGTCAAGGAAGGCAATCCGCCTCAGGCGGATTAACTGCACGAACAGATTGAGTATTTCGAAGCTTAAAATTTGAGCCTGGGCGGGGACGTGCGGGGCATCTGCCCTTTTCATGCATTATGCCAGTTTTCAATCTTCAGTCTTAAAAGCGGAAGCGGGAATGACGAGTACCTGATACGATATTTCACGCATGACACGACATTAGTGGGCTGCATTCTTTTGAATAGCCTTATGAACCTGAACAGTTCGGCCGTCAAGTTTTGCATTATTTAAAGAATTACGCACTTTTCTGGCTGCCTGTTTTTCAACTTCAAAAAATGAAAATTCTCTATTCAGACTAATTTCTCCGATCATGCCTGAGCCAACTCCGGATTTATCGCAAATTAAGCGCACAATAGCACCCTTATTAATTTTATCCAGCCTGCCCACATTAATAAAAAGTTTCTGGGTTTTTCCTGACTCAAGGCGTTTTTTTCTTTTTACAGGTTTGGTTTTTGCTCTGGACTCACGCCTGTTTTTGGACTCATGCCTGTTTTTGGACCCATGCCTGTTTTTGGATTCAGACCTGGTTTTAGCTCTGATTTTAGTATTTGCATTAATATCATCTGCATTATGATAATTTTGGAAAAACCGGTTAAATTCTGCTGCAATAAAACGTTTTATTAATTCTTCTTTGTCAAAATTTTCCAATGCACTGCAAACAGCAGGAAGATAGGCTTCTATTTCAGCTTGATTTACGTCTGTATGAACAATTTTTTCCACAAGACCTGATAATTGTTTTTCACAAATAGCTTTGCCGTCAGGTACTTTATTAAATTCAAAACATATATTAAACCTTTTTTCCAGCATACGAATACGGCTGATTTCTTTTGAATTGACAAGTACAATTGAAAGACCTGATTTTCCTACACGCCCTGTTCTTCCGCTTCTATGGGTATAAATTTCTATTTCATCCGGCAGATTATAATGGATTACATGGGTAATATCATCCACATCCAGACCTCTTGCCGCAACATCAGTTGCCACAAGAATTCTGACAGAACCCCGGCGAAACTTCCGCATCACAGAATCCCTTTGAGCCTGGGATAAATCACCGTGAAGCGCTTCAGCCTGATAACCATCCTGCATCAATAATTCAGATAAAGCCTGAGTATCTTTTCTGGTTCTGCAAAAAATTAAACCCAGAATATCAGGTGAAAAATCTATAATCCGCTTTAATCCCTGATATTTGTTTTTTTGTTGAATTGTATGACATATATGCTTGATATTTTTCGGGCCCTGGCGTTTGCTGCCTACCCGCACTTCTACCGGATCAGTCAGATAATTGCGGGCAATAGCAGCAACTCCTTTGGGCATGGTTGCAGAAAAAAGCCATGTTTTTCTATGATCCGGCATTTTTTTTAAGATATTATCAATATCTTCTTGAAATCCCATATTAAGCATTTCATCAGCTTCATCTAAAATTGTATATGAAACCTTTGACAGATTGGCAGCCTTGCGCTTAATCATGTCAATAAGCCTGCCTGGAGTAGCTACAATAATTTGAGGCTTGCTCTTAAGCTGTTTAATCTGGGTTAAAATGCTGGCCCCGCCATATATTGCAACAATTTTAATTTTGTTCATATATCTCGCAAATTGTTTTAGATCATCTGTAATTTGAAGACATAATTCACGGGTTGGGCATATCACGATTCCCTGAGTATGGGATTTATTTGAATCAATCAGTTGAATAAGAGGCAGGCCAAAGGCTCCGGTTTTTCCGGTTCCTGTCTGGGCAAGTCCTACAAAATCTTTTTCACCTGAAAGAAGTACAGGCATTGCTTTTTGTTGAATTGGCATAGGAGACTGAAATCCCAGACTCTCGGTTGCTTTAACCAGTTCATCTCTAAGCCCTAATAGTTTAAAACTCATTAAGTTTATTCCCCCAAAAAAATATTCGGAAGCAGGTAAATTTACTGCTCCCGAATGTTATTATGCATAAAAAAAAGCTGTTCAGACAAATCTGAACAGCTTTCAGACCAGTTTTATTACTTATAACCATATCAATAACAATTATCAACCTTTTTATCGTAATTTAACAAAATTCGTATCCTTGTTTTTTTCGCCCTGCAGTTAAACGAGATTAGAGTTGACGAACTCCCAATTGATAAGATTGTTAATGAAGGCATCAAGATAGTTGCCTCGCCCGTTTTGGTAGTCAAGGTAATACGCATGCTCCCAGACGTCCACCGTCAATAAGGGCTTCACGCCATGAGCTATGGGTGTATCAGCATTTGAGGTTTTCATAATCTCCAGCTTGTTATTATTCAGTACCAACCATGCCCAGCCGCTGCCGAACTGAGTAAGACCGGCATTCTTCCACTGTTCAATGAAGTTGTCATAGCCTTCGAAATCGGCATCGATCTTCTCTGCGATGTCACCTGTGGGTAATCCCCCGCCATTAGGCTTCATTGATTGCCAGTAAAATGTATGGTTCCAAACCTGAGCCGCGTTGTTGAAGATTCCGGCTTTGTCAGCATCATTTACTGTCTTTTTGATGATATCCTCTATCGTCTCACTGGCCAGATCAGTTCCCTCGATCAGCTTTTTCAGGTTGGTAACATAAGCGTTATGGTGTTTTCCATGATGAAAAGCCAATGTCTTCGAGCTGATATGTGGTGCCAAAGCATCTTTTTCGTAAGGAAGGTCTGGTAGGGTAATAGTCATATTTTTCTCCTTTTTTGCGAACTTTGGTTTCTTCGTGAGTTTAGGGATGCCCTTTACATTTCCATATTTACAGTACCAATACCAAGATCTCTCACCGCCCAATAGCACAACAGACTTTTTGCCTTAACGCGCAAAAGAATCATAATTTCAAATCTGTAAATGTAAAGGGCGTGGCCCTAAAGTCACAACTATTGCACTAAATCAAACAGGCTTATTTGCCTTGGAATAGGCTTTTTATTTATTTGGGCTTGGTCAATTCCAAAATATTTGTCAAGCTTTCGCAATTCCCGCTTTGGAATAATCTCCCGCATTTTGGGAAGGCGTAAATGTGTCTTGGCTATTTTTTGATGATGACGCCGATTTTCGAGACACCGCCATGCCGGTTTTCCTCCCCATTCACCACACTCAACTGCCCCACCACATTTTGTACAGACAACTATTCCACCTTCAATGGTCGGCTCATCGATACTCCGTGTATAACAGTTGTTTTCTACACATCTCCAAAAATATGGTTCGTGATTTCCTTCACTGGCCACAACTTCGCTTCCACAATAGGGGCATGAAGGAGAGCCAGCCTTATACTCTCCTAAAAGCTCCTCAAGGCGTAAGGTACGTGCAAAATCTTGGACAACACTTTGATTGGCCCTGCGCTCCATTACCTCTTGGGTGTTACTAAAACTCAACGGGTTAAGAGAGCCAGACCACAAAATACCATCGTCAATAAAAATGAGCTTTTCGTGCATTCCCTGCTTGTGAATTACTGCTATCCCCCAATCGGAGAGGGTTTTTTCCAACATCCGGTACCCGGGCAATTCGGATTTTTTTCGGTTGCTATGCGCTTTGGTCACTATATAAATTTTGACTCCGCGCTCAAGGGCTGCTCTAAGTTGAGGTTCTATTTGGCCAAGTCGATTGGTTGTAATAAAAGCAGAAAAGACAACGATTCGACTCTTGGCTCTAGCGAGATCTCCACGAAGAATCGGATAAAAATGTTCGTGAGTTACAACAATCCGATCTGCATCAGGCTCAACCTCACCACCCAAGACTTTTGATTGGGCCTTTGCTGCCTTGGCAGCGAGTCCTGCCGGGACAATATCTTTGGCATCGACTGAAGGATAACGAGAGCGAAGAAATGGAATAAGCTTAGCTCCGATGAAAGCTCGCTTGGCCTGTTTTGAAATGTAATTGAAATCTCCTACAACAATAAGACGACGCTTGGCTCGAGTCAGGGCGACGTTAAGTAGACGAATAGTCGTCGGGTCTAGATCGGGAATAAACATTCCCACCCGCCAGTGTGGTTCATCGCAGACCAGGTCTAAGATGACAACATCGGCTTCCATGCCTTGGAAGTTGTGTGCCGTTCCTGCAATTACTTCACCGACTAACCCCTCCTCACGCAACAACAGTGCCAACAATTTGGCATGCGGCCGATAGGGGCAGACCAAAAGCGCTCGGGGTCTTTCACCTTCCTGCAACTTGGGACGATTCTTCCTGAGAAGTTGTTCCACAAGTTCAACACAAATAGTGGCAGAAAGGAAGTTGAGTCGACTGGAACCTCGCCCCTTTGCTACACTTGTTACCCAAGCGCCAACGGAACCTGTATCAACCAGCAGTACCGGATTGTCGTACCCCCAATCTTTGCGATACCATCCAGCCAAAGAATCGTCCTTTTCTGTCTCCGGTCCGTCCTTCAGTATATTATCATAAACCAAGGTGTTAGGTATTGCACTTATATCTGGATGCATCCGAAACTGTTCACAAAGCTTTATAAAATATGGAAATGATACATTGGAGTTCGAAAGTCCGGCTTTATCAAAAATATCTGTGCCAAGCCATTTTTTCGCGATATCATGGTCTGACAACACAATTGGAGGCAACTGTTTAAAATCCCCAACGACAACCGCATTTGCGTCAGCACGACTGGCTGCCACATAAAGGGCTGGTATCGGAGCCATCGACGCCTCATCCAGAATGACTGTATCGAATCGTCGATTTTGGATAGAGTCCCTCAGGTATGCCCTTGTTAATGTAGTGGCTACAATTATTGCTTCGGAAATCACCAATTCCTCAACTTTCTTAAGGGCGTCTTCTATCTCTCTGATTTCTGTTTGAAATGTACGAATACGGTCGTTCAGTTCGCTCCTCTCGGACTTTAGATTTTCAACATCCGCTCCCTCCATCTCGGTTTGGGCTTTCTGGTATGCGGCCCTGATTGCATCAAACATTTTCCGTATTGGCCCTCGACCTTCTACAGTTAAGCCCATTTCCCGCAAAGCCAGAAGTCGCGAACTCACTAACTGATTTAACTCTTGGCTATGTGCTGCATATTGTCGTTGTAGACTTTCTATCTGAGCTTTTGTATATTTGGTTTCCTCCTGGTATTCAGCGTATTGGGCCAAAACCTCCTCCGGCAGGGCAGAATATTTCTCTTTGAATTCTTCAAGTCCGGTAATTGTTTCTGCCTGAGCCTCCTGGGATGCCTCAAGGTAGATTTTCTGGTTGGATATTTCCTTTTGGCCGAAATTTATTTTTTTCTTAAGATTTCGGACGACATCCCTTTGGATTTGAACCCTTGGGACATTCGCGTATGGCTGCAATTGATTGGTAAGTTCGGCAACTTCTTCAAAAAGTTTTATGGCTGCCAGCATGGTGGTTGTAGTATCATCCCATTTTTGCTTGCTAACCTGCAATTCAGGCCGAAGTTGTTCCACTATCCGTTTTTGTGTCTCGGGGGAAGGAAGTTTCCGCCAGCGACGCATAAGAAATCCTACAGAGGTCGTTTCTACATAAAGCTTTTCCGATTCGGCAAGCTTCGCCTTAATTGCCTCATAAGACTTTTGGGCCTTTGCTGCCTCGGCGCTTGCCCTCTTTTTCCGGGAGCCTTGTTCTTCAAGGGACGGTAGTTTGCTTAAGCGTGTTCGATGAGGTTCAATTGCTTCTGCTTTTGCCAAAAGTTTTTCTGCGCCAGAAAGGTTGGAAATGTTAGACTCCAGTTGTTCCTTCAACTGAACTATATGGGCATTCGCTTTTTCTATTTCCTCGTTAATTTTTGAGAGCCGAGCTTGTCGCTTTCGGGCTGTTTCGGCATCCTTGTTAGCAAGGAGCCAGAATTCACTTAAATCGACAAGCCTATAATGCTTGGTCTGTACCTCTTCAAGATTTGCCTCCACCCTTTCGAGTTCCTCAATCTCTTCTGCCATGGCAATGAGGTCCCTTTTTGCCACACTTAGCCACTCGCAAATGTCAATTTGTCTGGATAGTTTCTTGACTTTGACAGAAACTTCAACGCAATCCGACTCTAAGGCATCGTGTCGTTTTGTTAGCTCTTCCGACCTTCGTGTTACGTGTGTTTTAAGCAGAAGGTCGGGAAAGTCTAAAAGACGTTTGTCTTTAGGTTCGCCAACCCGCAACACTTGCCCTTTTGCCAACTGCTCAGAATCCAATGCATCACCTATGTACATTATCGCCTGATCAACGGCAACATTAGTATGGGAGACGAGAAGGACTGAGCGCCCTCGACGATAGAGATGTTCGCCAATTGAGCCTATAGTGCGAGATTTTCCGGTTCCAGGCGGACCCCAAATAAAGGTGGCGTTCCGCCCCAAACTTGACCTTACAGCCTGTTGTTGTTCGTGGTTGAGCCCCAGCAAATTGACCGAATTCGCACTTCCTGTTATCTCTATATTTCCCAAGATTCGCTCTCCCACCGGGTTTGCAACGTTGGCAAGTGCCTCAATGCGCTTGATAAGCTTGCGCATAAGGTGGGCCAGATTGCTCTGTAAACGTGCGGAAGGAACAAAAGTGCCCAGGTCAATGGAAATGCTTAGGGTAATGGTCATGCCATCTATGGAAATGATGATAACTTCGAGGGGGGAGCGGCCTTGAATGTAAAGGTCGCCAGGGGTATCGCCGGGGAGGTTAAGCACATTCTCTACATCGAATACATACTGAAAGCTTGCCCCAACTTGGGCAATTCTGCGGCCATTGATGAGTGGCACTGCATTGCTTGAGGCATTTCTGCGGGAAGCTTCAATTTCTTCTTGCAGTGCCGTGCGAAATTCAACGAGCTTGCCGCTAAGTTGAACTTCCTCCTGCTCAACGATTTCCTCTTCGGCAGACATGCGGCTCGCCTCCATTCTAATTTGCACTACCGTTAAAATGTGATAATAAATTGCTTATTGATGCATTCGTCACATTATCTTCAATCACCTTTTTGCAAGGTGTCAGGCTGAATTGTTTTTTTGGAGATTTTGGTTTCATGTTAGTCGTAATAATTTAAACAGTATCATTCAACTTTTTTGAAAAATCCAATCTCATCGAAGCGATGCCACCACTTTGGAGTTGTTAATATTTTTTTTGGAATGCCTTGTTTAATAAGGTTTTCTCTATCCCTGTAAAGCCCTCCAGCAGCTCTAGGATTTAATGGTTTTGAGATGGAAGCGGACCAAACCAGTTCCAAAAGTTCGTGGTCATTTAGTAAAGCCTGGCATTCTTCGCGAGGAAAAGACCCGCCACTACCATATCCACCATAGCAAAGCATTCTAAAATAGGTGATAAAATTTCTTTGTATTTCAATATTCTCACTTGATTTCTCAGATATTTCTTTCAACTTTTTTCTATATTCTGGATCAGTATGAAAAAGACTTTGTTTAGAAAAAAGAAAAAATTTCCCCTTAGAGGAGTACATGTCAATTGCCCAGAAACTTTCAATACCAGTTGGATCAACAAAAGCATCGAGAAATGAATCAGAAACATTTTCTTCTATTATACTACGAAGTTCCTTGATTAAATTGTCGAATTCATCTGATTTTTTATCAAACTTGAATTCTGTATCAAGTTCTCGTGACCCAATAATTTCGAATTGCATTTTTTTCGGCATACTTTTAACAATCTCTTTTAAGAGTTCACGCTCTTTTTGCCGTAAAGACTTATAGTATTCGAATGTTTCAAAATGTGCCCAGGAAGCACAATGTTTAAATATAGCCTGCCAACTATCTATAGATAAAATACTGTTGCTGAAGCCACCCAATTCGACCGAGATTACTCTTAAAATATCAGTTAAAAACCCTACCGACTGAAGTCCTTTTTTTAATTCACTCTCAATTTCAAGATCGACTGAATAGCCCAGTAAATTTTGGCGAATATCAATTATACCTTCGACTAAAGCAGGGCATATCCGTGTGTTAAATCCCCCATATGCCTTTAGTCGATCAACCAACTCATTATTTAAATGCTTTGATTCGATTGTTTTCAAAGAATCCAGGAGATTTTCGATCTCTTTAAAAGTCAGTGCCGGTGGTATATCTGAAAGCGTCATTAGTCTGGACAAACGATATTTGCCCTTAAATAAATAGCCTCGATCTCGAATGGCTTTACAAATTGACAAAAATCTTTCTTTTTCTGACACGCTCTGTGGCGCATATTGAATCTCCGGGAATTTTTCAGCTTCATTGATCTGATCATCTTTGGAACGAGAGCTCATATGTTCCTTAATGTAGCTGGTCTCAATGTTGCTCAACGTTTCTTCATCGTCTATCAACAATCTAATTTCCTTTGGGAATTCAAATCGCAACAAGAGGCACAGATATAGTGTTCCCCAATCAACCTCATCATCATGAAAACGTGAAAACACACCGTAAAGGCTTGCAATATAGCGCAAATAAAGCTTAAGCTTACGAGGATTTGTATTCAGGAAAGGTGCTATATCCTCTATGGCCTTTTTTGAAATTTTTGCTTTGAACGAATTTATAAGGGCTTTGGCATATTCGTTTCGTTCTTGTAATGATGGTACTGGAACATATTTAGGCAGTTCGATAATTTTTTCCAAAAATTGTCGTGGTTCACCCCACCCCTGGTGAAGATCTTTGAGCCCTTGTTCTAATACTTCTGGCGATAGAGCCATTATATAAAAATAGTTGGGGAAATCTAAAGCCTCTCTCAATGTAAGCAACAGATCAGGGACTAATTCAGGCCTAACTCTATCTAAATCATCTACAAGAATTACAAGTTTTCTATCTTTCAGCTTTTCTTCTATAGTTGCTATAATAAGCTGACTCTTCTCGGATGTTATAGTGCTAAAGTATTTTTCTAAGGCTGGACCTATAAGACTCTCAGCCAATTTCAATTTAATATCCGATCCGCTTGTCTTGCGAAATTCCTTGACTAATTGTGCTCCTTTTTTTGCAAAATCTCCACTATTTGAATCAATTTTTAGCTTATTGGTTATCTCGCGAATAAGATATTCTAAGACTTCTTCTCTATTCGAAAACACCCATGGCGTCACCCAAACACACACATGCCCATGTCTTTCCAGCTCGTTAGCTATTAATCTTAAAATAGATGTTTTCCCCTCGCCCCAACCCCCATATATGCCAATCCTTAACGAACCTTTATCTGGTGTATGAATAATTTGATCGGCAATATTTTTTGCAAAAGGAAAACGGCCTAAAAGATCCTCCTCTGGAATTTCTACAGGTCTATCTGAAATAACAATTTTCATGATTTCCTTGGCGAACAAATTAAGTGTTAAGAAATAAATCAATGATAGTTGATATTAATAGATGATTCTTGATTTTAATTGTATGCTATATATCGCATTGTTTTTAATGAAAAAGCAAGAATTATGTAATCCCAAAATCCCACATTTCTAAAGCAATCTCAGCGCTATCAAGGAAATTGCCTTATGACTGATGCCCGATCATACCGGAACTTATTGAGAAGTTACAATGCTTCCGAAGAATTCTGCGAAAGGGGTTTGATGGTTGCGGACAGGCTCCTATGCTTTATCCGGAATCTGCACCATGATCCGGTCGTCTTCCAGATTGACAGGGTAGGTGCGAATTGGCCTTGGCGATTTGAGCATTTTCCCCAGGGTTGTGAAGAGCCCTGTTCCCTTTAGCCATTGGACTACGTTTCCATCAGTAACATCAAATTGAGAGCCATGTCGCGGGCAGGTCACCACGGAGCCATCAAGCCGACCCCGTGATAGCTTTCCTCCCATGTGTGGGCAGCGGTTGTCGGAAGCGTAGTAATTGTCGCCGACCCTGACCAGAAGTATTTCTTGTCCTTTGATTAGGACTTCTTTCATGGCTCCTTTGACAAGCTCACCGGTCTTGCCGACTTCGACCCAACCACTCATTTATTTCACCTCCCGCGTTTGAGGCCTTTGCAAAACGCCCCCTTTTGCCCAATTGAGCGCTGATGCTTCACTTCGTGTCGGCGTCAGGCTCAAATTTTAAGCCTCGAAATACTCAATGTATTCCTACGTTTACACGAAGTGAAGCATCAGCGCTCATATTTTTGCCTTCCTTGAATTTGAACAAAATTGAGCATTTTTCAAAGGTCTCACGTTGAGACCAAGCTGTTTGCGGTCTGATTGCTCCAATTGTTGTGCCATCATAGCTTTGCAATAGAAAATCAAGCGGCGTTAAGGGATTGTATGCGCTCAAGCTCATTCTTATAAGCTGTTTGCACATTCCACAGATCTACGGCGCGCTGGGCATTTAGCCAGAACTCTGGTGTGTTTCCGAATAATCGAGACAGTCGCAATGCCATAGCCGGAGTAATTGCGCGACGTTCACGCAAAAGCTCGTTTACGGTTTGGCGCGATACCCTCAATCGCTCAGCAAGCCTTTTTGTAGTCAGCCCGTAATCGGGCATAAAATCCTCGCGTAGCATCTCTCCCGGATGGGTGGGCTGTATTTTGCGTGTTTTAGTATTTATGATACTCATGCTTACCTCTCAATGATAATCTGTGATTTCAACGTCATATGCGTCGCCATCGACGAAAGAAAAGCAGATTCGCCATTGATCATTTATGGAAATCGAGTATTGCCCCGCACGCTTACCTTTCAAGGCGTGGAGACGATTGCTTGGAGGAACCTTCAGGTCACCAAGGCATGTGGCAAGATCGATGTATTCCAGTCGGCGAATGGCCCTTCTTAGCAGATCAGGTTGAAGCCGTTTTGACTTCCCAGTTGCGAAGAAATCCTGTGTGTGTTTGTCAGCGAAAGTCTTAATCACAATTGATTCATAACGTATCACGTGACACTTGTCAAGAATGAAGACGCGCTTGAATGGGTTACTTATTTGCTGATTGATGTTCCGCGTGTTTTTTGAAATTTGGTGGAATCACCCGGAAGGTTAACAGAATGACTGCAAAAAAAAGTGCATACACGATCACAAATGTTAGTTCACTAAAATCAAAAAACATGATTTTGTGAATCCACTCCTTCATGAAACCGGTTTCATATATCTGATCCTGGCCTCCTCTTACTCTCAAGTAATTTTCCCATTCGGTGAGTGGGCAAATCATGCCAACCAAAGATTGAAGAACCCTGTAGCAAGCTACAGGGAATCTTCGACCGTAAGGAAGTTAGCCATTTTTAGATTCGTTCGCTAACCCCGCAGCAAGCTACCGGGAATGCGCTCGCTATTGCGGTTCACAGAGAACAATGCCCATCGTTACGATGTGACAAATACGGAATTTTGCATTTCTCGCGAATTTCTGTTTTGTAAAATATCCGATCCAGATAAATATAAATCCAAGAACAACAAAGGCGACAAAAAGGAAATGTATCAACAAGATTACATCTGCTGCTAACAAGTATTTACTGTAAGCCGGATTCATATTGTTCCTATTTTTTTGGGACTTACTAATGCGGCAATAATTATTTAGACACAGTTTGGCTACTGCTTAATATTATTTTTCACCGCAGAGCCGCTGAGAGCGCAGAGGAAAGATAATTTATGTTTAAAGGAAAAGTAACTTTGCGAACTCTGCGACTTGAGCGAGCGCAGCGAAGCGGGCGGTGAATTAATTTTTGCAAGATACAAACCATTGAAGGATGTCTAAATGAATATGGTTTTATTAGTAACCAGACACTAATGACTTAGGGTAAGGAGCTACTATTTTTAAGGCCTTTGGAAGAAGTCTTATAGAAAATTGATTATTATAATAAGATTCTCCATCGATATGGCATGGAACCGGATTGTCTGATTTTATGATAACTTTCTTGGACATATAATAAGATACCTGTCTGAGGCTCAGGTGTTTCCCCATAATGACTCTGGGAATATTGAGGAGGAAGGTATGTTTGGGAATAGCCTCCACCAACAGGATATCAAGTAAGCCATCATCAAACTTTGCTTTGGGTGTCATGTTAAAAATACCCCCAAAGCGTATGCCATTGGCGGTCAACACCAGAAGGTACCTTTGAGGAGGCAAGGAATTATTATCAATCTCAAGGCGAAGCAGAGGAGGAGTAAACCGCCGGAACTGGCGCATGAGGCATTTAAAATAGATCCATCCGCTCAGAATCTTTCCCTTCCTTCGAATTTCATACATTTCTGACATTACTGCTCCATCATACCCAACCCCCACCCCATTTATGAAGAATCTACCATTTACCTCCCCTACATCTATGTATCGAGTTGAACCCTGTATCAGAACGGTGTAGGCATGATTTAGCCCACGTGGAATCCCGAGCCCCCTTGCAGTATCATTTCCCAGGCCGGCAGGTATAATCCCTAATGCCGGATAATTGCCGGGCACATCTTTATCTTGCATGCAAACCCTTATCGTGCCGTTTACTACTTCATTGATGGTGCCATCACCCCCGATGGCAACGATCCGGTCAAATAATCCAGAGGATGCTGCATTTTCGGCGAGAGTTATAGCATGGCCGGGTTTTGTGGTAATCTGAAATTCATAGGCAAGGGTGTCCCTTTCAAGAAGCGCCTTAAGTCTTCTAATAAATCGATCGGACCTTTCCTTCCCTGATTTTGGATTTATAATGAAACAGAATTTCATGCATTACATTTACTAAACTTTCACATTCAGAGTGTCAAAAATCCATCAGGGGCCAAGCTTGTCGCCAACATTACCATATTGATATCACGATGGTCCATCCAGCTTTTTGTTTCTCTGTTAGTGCGTTCGAGCCAAAAGTTCTCAATTATTTCAATCAACCACGTGTATTGCATCAACATCTCAATGTGCTTGCGTAATGGAAGACTCTTCTTGAAAAGGGCCGTTTTTTCCTCAATTAATCCATGTAGCTTTTGAAGCGCCCGCATTCCAATGGACAGTCCGAGTTCACGAAATGCAAGACGGTAATCAACAGGAAGCTTCAAGGGATTCATTCTCACGAAGGATTCCAGCCCCGTCAGGGAAGAATCCAACAAAGTCTCCAGCAGGTCAGTCTGTTCAAAATAATTGCTGACAATCATTTGCGCCACTTTGTAGGCGTCACATAAAAGACCGCCGATGCCGAGTGGGTCATCTGTGCTCCAGCTTTTTCCTTTGCAAATATTGGCCATATCGGTGATCTCCTCGTTGAGATCTGGATACAGTGATTTTTTCGAATCGTCACATACACACATCTGAAGTTGAGTGTATGTGATGAATCCGTCGAGAGGATCGTGCTGTCCCATGGATTGTACGAGAGGACGGGAGAGGTCTATGCTCATTTTCCAGTACATGCATTTCTGACCTCCGAAAGAAGGAACATAGGTAAACTTAGCGTGGGCCGTTTTAGCAAGCTCTATAGCCCACGTATTGTAAGTTGTATCTGTAGTGACTCGGCTCATACGATTGAGAGCGTGCATCCATTTCGTCAGGTAATGGTAGTATTGCCCATCACGATCCCATTCCAAATTTTCGTCAAAGCGATCAGAAGGGCTCCGTTCGTTCATACTCTTACCGATCCTCAAACCACCCTTCGCAGGATGCATTTTGCCCTCCTGCTCATCAAGGCCACTGATCCAACCGGTTCGTGAGTCGTCCTCACGATAGCGGCCGAGTATGTTATGAACCTGATCTACCAGCAGTAACGCGAGATTCTTATATTTGTCATCACCCGTTTGAAGATAGAGATCCAAGAAGTTGCACACAGCAAAAGCGTCGGTCCACAAGTAGCGCCGTGGAACCTTTCTGGCCGGTGAAAGCCCGGTCAGAAAGGCAAATTCAGCCATGATTTCATGAACCATTGAAAGCGAGATATTTTGTTTCATCTTTTCTCCAAAGGTGGTTTGTATAAGAGATCAGGTTGCAATTTTATATTAAATTCAGGCATACCCTAAGAAAATAAAACAATTAACCCTATAAAAAGCGAGGTATAGTATGCGCATAAAACTAAAAAATTATGGCAGAAATCAGAAGAAACGTAAAGAATATTCAGCAAAGTGGACTTTTACTATTTGGAGTAGATGTAAGCAAGGCAAAGCATGATGCCCGCACAATATGATGCCACGTTGTTAAGAATGAAGACGCGCTTGGATGGGTTACTTATTTGCTGATTGACGTTTCGCGGGTTTTTTGAAATCCGGGAAAATCACCCGGAAGGTTAACAGAATGACTGCAAAAAAAAGTGCATACACGATCACAAATGTTAGTTCACTGAAATCAAAAAACATGATTTTGTGAAGCCACTCTTTCATAAAACTGGTTTCATATACCTGATCCTGGCCTCTTCTTACTCTCAAGTAATTTTCCCATTCGGTGAGTGGGCAAATCATGCCAATCAAAGATTCGCAGAGAACAATGCCCATTACTAAGATGTGACAAATACGGAATTTTGCATTTCTCGCGAATTTCTGTTTTGTAAAATATCCGATCCAGATAAATATGAACCCAAGAACAACAAAGGCGACAAAAAGGAAATGTATCAGCAATATTACATCTGCAGCTAACAAGTATTTACTGTAAGCCGGATTCATATTGTTCCTATTTTTTGGGACTTAACCGGGCACTAATGGCTTAGGGTAAGGAGCTACTATTTTTAAGGCCTTGGGAAGAAGTCTGATAGAAAATTGATTATTATAATAAGATTCTCCATCGATATGGCACGGAACCTGATTGTCTGATTTTATGGTAACTCTCTTGGACATATAATAAGATACCTGTCTAAGGCTCAGGTGTTTTCCCATAATGGCCCTGGGAATATTGAGGAGGAAGGTATGTTTGGGAATAGCCTCCACCAACAGGATATCAAGTAAGCCATCATCAAGGCTTGCTTTGGGTGTCAGGTCAAAAATACCCCCAAAGGTTGTGCCATTGGCGGTCAACACCAAAAGGTACCTTCGAGGAGACAAGGAATTATTATCAATCTCAAGGTGAAGCAGAGGAGGGGTAAACCGCCGGAACTGGTGCATGAGGCATTTAAAATAGATCCATCCGCTCAGAATCTTTCCCTTCCTTCGGATCTCATACATTTCTGATATTACTGCTCC
>JAPVVG010000097.1 GCA_028571455.1 Desulfobacteraceae bacterium
ATTCCAACGCAGCTCGTTTCCTCCGGCTACTATGCCCTCTGCTGACTTCTGCCACGCGATGGTCTCCCCTTACGGTTCGCTCAGTCCTTACGGACACGCAACAGATCTCCCGGGGTAAAACACACGTCTTTCAGCACGTAAATGCCGAGTATACGGGCATTGCTTATAATGGATAGAGGACTTAACCTTGTGTTGCAGGCTGGTCCCGCAAATGCACGCCTGACTCGATTTCTGTTCGTCACCCCGTGCTTTTGTGCTACTCCGCCTCAGCGGAGCTACTGCCTTCCGAAGCACCGTCACCGGATACCCCGTTGTGATAACACTATGCCCTTCGCCTCCATCTGGCTGGGCTTGGGACTTGCCTTGACTTCCATAATTGGAAATTATAGACTCACCCTTAAGACGTGTGCCGTGCCCGGCACACAACAAAAAAATGCAGCGGACGCAAAAAGCCGCGCCGCTGATTAAAATGTTGGGCATCAGTAACTCATGATGAAATGTAGACTTTGTAAGTCAAACAAAGAACTAAAAGATTCTCATATAATTTCTGAAGCTTTTTACAGTAGCCTCTATGATACAAAGCATAGAGCCCTTCCTGTTCACTTGGAAAAGAATAAACTTGAACTTATCCAAAAGGGTCTTCGTGAAAGACTACTTTGTGCGTGTTGCGAGCTGAAAATAAGTAAGTGGGAAAATATATTGAAGAAAGATTTGGTGGATATTGGAAATCTCGAAAGCAAATTTCTTAAAATCAAAAGAATTAATAAAGGGTTTATCAAAGTAGAAAAAATTCGATACAAAGAGTTTAAACTCGCTGTCTTATCCATTTTGTGGCGTATGTCGGTTTCATCTAACGACTATTTCAAATCATATAGTCTTGGTCCATATGAGGAAAAGATAAGGGTCATTTTAGAAAGTGAAATGGTGCCAGGTGAAAAGCAATACCCTATATCTGTAACTAGGTATGAATTAGAGGACAAATTTTCATCAGAAATACTTTTAGGCTTTCCTTCAGGGAAAGTTGATAATTACTTCACTGTTCAAAAATTCATGATATGGGGGCATTGTTTCATGATTTTTGTAAATGACAGAAAATTTCCTTCAATTAATATAAATGTATTTCTCCGAGAATCTGGTGATTTATATATTGACATACGCAGCCTTCTTGAGCTGGGAGAACCGAACAGTGTTTTGTCGCGATTGCTAGATGAAGACGTTCATACAATGTTCAAGGAAAAAATGAATTGGAAAAATTAATTAATTGCCCAACAAGGCTTTTGCAGCGGAGCGCAAAAAACCGCGCCCGCTGAAAAGCGACGTTAGGAGAAAATAAAATGAAACACGCATTAATCATCGCAAACACCAAAGGAGCAGATTTTAGAAATCCTTTAAACGATAAATTATTACAACTTTTAAATTTAGAAGAAAGTTTCTTGCCATTCTGCAAAGAAGGCGAAGGGTTAAAACATCTTGCCATAGGCTGCTACGTAATACCCTTAAAATCGTCAACCAGCCTTCTGGAGCAGATTTTATGTTCTGCACGGAAGAGCGGTATAGCTCTTCACGTGTTATTTCTCGAAGAAGAACCGTCATGGCTTACCTCCGGATAAGGTGTTAGGAGTATGAAAATGATCATAGATCTTATGACTCCATTGTGGGCCAGTATCATCGCAGGAATTATCTTGGCCATCATTCTTGGTATCTTTCGCTTTGTGATAGTAGTAGTTGAGAAAGAGACTATAAAGAAGAAGTTCTTTAATCTCATCTCTGAAATTGAGTCTCTTCAAAAGAGTCATAAGAATGAGATCGCGAGTATTAAGAATACCAACCTTGAAATAATTAAAAAAATAACCGCACGAAAAGATGCAGAACTTAATACTATTCTTGATAAATATCATCGGTTAGTTTCTCCAGCAAAATTTGCATTTCTTGAATATTGTGAAAAGCTAAAAGACAAAAACTCCAAACCTAAATAAGAAAGGAATACAGTCATGAATTATTCAATCCTCTTGGTTTTGAAAAAACCGAACGGAGATAGTTATGGACATAGCGACGACTATAATAAATGTGTCTCACAATTGGAAGCTTTAGCAAACCAGAATGCAGCCGTTGGACTGCTTGGAGAAAGCACCATCCTGCTTCCGCTAAATCAGGAATTGACGGGTGTAGCTGATGTTGTCTGCGCCATTGGTGACCTACCCTATACTTATACAATTTTGACTGAAGATACAAAGTGGAACGAAATAACAAAGAAAGTTTAGTTTTGGACATTAAAACCTCCTAACCAATCACTTGAGACCGACCATAGAAGGCCGGTGCTGTTTAGCCACGTTAGAGCGTGGCGGCTCAGTTCAGGCGTTAGCACAAAAAGAGAGGATAATTATATGGTTGCAAAAATTGCATCTATTTTTTTAGTCACTTTGTTTATTACCACAAATGCTTATTCGCAACTCAACACAGCAGAAATATACAAAAATTCTAAAAATTCTGTGGTGTTAATAGTTTCTTACGATTCAATGGGTATCCCGTCATCGTTAGGAAGCGGTTTTTATTTCGAAAAAAACAAAATTGCTACGAATTTTCATGTGATTGAACAGGCTTCAAAAATTGTTTTCAAACACATTGGGGAAAAATCATTTAATGAAGTTGATAAAATTTTGTCTTTTTCTAAAAATCTCGACCTAGCGATTCTGTCGGTTTCTAAACAAGGGAAACCTTTAATAATAGAAAATGATTCAACTGTAGATATTGGTGAAAAGGTCATTGCAATTGGCAACCCAAGAGGACTTGAGGGGTCAGTGTCTGAAGGTATTATAAGTGCAATCCGGGGAGACAAAGATCTTAAATATTTTCAAATCACAACACCTATTTCACCGGGGAGCAGCGGCGGACCCCTGTTTAATAAAAATGGGAATGTAATTGGTGTTACTACAGCCACCTTAAAAGATTCACAGAATTTGAATTTTGCTATGCCAGCCGAATTATTATTAACACTGAGAAGTAAAGAAAAAGCATGGGAACCATACCTTGCGAAAAACAATCATCTTCCTGTGACAAAAGGTAGTGGTGGTATTGAGGTAGTTTTGTTTGATTTTGAAGATGTTTATGGGAGAATTCAGTTTTCTTTAAAAAACACAAATAATAGGCCCGTAAAAAACATATCGTATGTGCTCATTTTCAGAGAGAAACGGACGCATGAAGTCGTTCATTTTATATTAAAAAAAGAAAACAAACTGATCCCCTCTGGTATGGCAACAAGGGTTAGATTCCAGGAAAGAGACCTCAATGGATTCATGACAAGAGAGCGAAGTCCTTACCGTCTTGGAGATGGCTATTTAACGGCTTTGGTTGATGTTGAACTAAGAGTATTAACATACGATTTTATAGATGATAGTCCAGGGCAGAAAGTTTTAGAAAACATTTTGTGATTTCAGGGAGTTTATGGAAAAAGAATACAACCTCCTCATTCGACTTCGTTTCAACGAAAAAAACCGAATATTGCTTAAAGGTTTTACCATGGTTAAAGAGCGGTTAAATGCGCGAGGGCTTCTTCATTCCACAGAAACCATCAGGGAAATGGGAATGGGGTCAAGTCTACGTTTGACCCTTGTTGTTAATTAGTCAAGATTCAAGCGGGCATAGAAGTTTAAGAATAAAGATAAAAAATCAGAAAGAATATTGAAATAAGAGAAAATAGATTGCTCATGGGTCAAACGTAGACTTGACCCAATTTGCCCTAATTGAAATAAAGGAAATGATATGAAATTTATTATCCGAACCCTCATAACTGTTGGTTTTTGTCTCGGCGCGATATGTGTGTATGCCCAAACCATGACGGAAACGCTCGCTCAACAAGCGAAAGAAAATGCTGACGCAATGCTTAAAAAAGATTACGAAACATCAGTTCGATTCATGTATCCCCCTATCGTTGAAATGATGGGAGGTTTTCAGAAGACTCTTGCGTATGTTAAAGCATCAATGGCTGAGATGGAGTCAACGGGTTTGACGTTTGAAAAAATCACAGTTGGTCAGCCATCTGCCACCGTTAAAGAGCGGCTGGAGGATGTTGCTATTGTCCCGACACAAATGGTTATGAGAGTTGAGGGCAAGAGGGTCAGAGTTAATTCTTACTTGGTAGCCGTAACTCAGAATCGGGGCAGGAATTGGTATTTCTTTGATGGCGCTCAAATGCCAAAGGAGAAATTATCTCAAATATATCCGAAGCTAGTCGCTACAATTGAAATTCCCGAACGGAAAAATACATTGGTTGACGAGATAAACGAGACGTTCCGCCGAATTGAGGAGAAAGAAGGAAAGCCGATTAAGCAAGTTCTGGATGAACAGTTAGCTGAAAGCAGGCGCGTTATAAAGAAAATCGAAGATAATGGTTTAAGGCAATATATCGAGAGGCGGGAAGGAAGAAAGCTAGTGCAAATACCCACAGTCCGGCTCAAAGAATTACTGAAGGAACTAAAGGTTGAGTAAACGCAAAGCTCTGATTTACAGTTGAGTGGTTTGACAACATCTAACAACGCCAGTCACACAGACGGGCAGGGTTGGGGCATTTTGGGCTTTAAACAAATTTGGTGTTTAATTGCTATTTGCAAAGGCCAGTTTGCCCTGCCCACTGGTGATGGCGGGTTCGGCGGATAAAATGAATACAGACCATCACAGAAATATTGAGCAATCTATAGATGATTTGTGTGAAAATTTAGTATGGTCATGGGCTTATTTGCGTGCCATCAACGGTCTTCATAGGGTCGCAAAGTCATCACCTGATTCCCTTGATCCCTATCCCCAATTCACTTCATGTATTTATCATGGATTATTTGACGTACTCTTTATTAAAATTTACAACTTTATCGATTCATCTAAGGGAGCGCGTGGATTTCCAAAATTATTTAAGCTACTTCGCAAATACTCATCAAATAGTAAGGATCTAATGACTCAAATTAAAAACGATGAGAAACAATTTAAAAATGAAGGCAATATAGATAAAATTAAGAGTTGGAGGAATGAACTTACTGCTCATCTGACTCAAAGCAATAATGATCCATCATTTTATTCAACGAACCTCCTGCATCTCACTGAACTGGAGAGTCTACTAAATTTAATTGAAAAGATATTGGAGAATTATTCTTTCCTTTTATTACAGCGATTTAATGACACGCGGCATCCATCTAATGAAATTGAAAGAGAAATTGAGAAACTATTGATAAGATCGAAAGCCGAACAACACGCTTGAGACTATGAACTTGTGATTTGCTGAAATCTCGTTTTGTAAAAAAATGCATTGGTGATGCTATGATCGTAAAATTATTAATAACGATAGGGCTAATGGCTGTAAGTGTTCCAGCGGTAGGAGCAATAATAGGACTGGGGATTGGAATAAAAGGAGAGAAATTTGTATACCCAACTGTTTTAATAACTTGGGGCACCATCATTTACATAGTTTGGTTCCGTTAATATGGAGCCGATTAATCTACATTGGAGCGATAAGAATGAAAAACACAATAAGTATGCATTGTTAGGGTTAAAGGCCTTAGAACGAGCCGCTGCAAAGGTCGCTGAAAATGCGAGAAAAAATAAATATAAAATCCCTGTATGGAAAAATGGGCGTATTGAATATGAAATTCCAGGAATAATCACCGAACAAGCCAGTGCACCAGATGCAAAAGGCCAGGGCATTTAGAAATAGCTGTGGATTCACCACTTTTTTCGCCTTTTCCAAGTTTTGTGGCAGCCTTTTGCATCTGGTGACCGGCGGCGTTGACCGTATAAGGAAAGGAGGGATGAATGGGTCTTTTTAGCAAGCTATTTAATCGTGGAGTGGACAAGAGTTCTTTGATAAGAGACCTTGTCCGGCTCCGCGTAAGAAATGATCCTATGGCAGCCGCAATGGGCTTTGGAGAAGGAGAACCGATAATGCTCAGGAAAATATGGAATAAGTTCCACACCGGTGTTTTCGTAGATGCATGCAAACACGGAGACACACCACAAGTCCTTATGATGCTGCAAAAGGAACCCGAACTTGCATATCTCAAAGACAAGAAAGGGATTTCCGCCCTATTTCACGCAGTTGCAAATGGCCATGACAGAATTGCCGACGCGCTGCTTAACATAACGAAACAGCTTGATGATGTGGAGCCAGAAAAAGGCTTTACACCTCTCCTTATCGCTGCGACCAACGGACATACTGTAATTGTTCGCCTTTTGCTCGAACACGGAGCAAGCCCTAATATGAGGAACTTTGATGGCGTGACTGCCTTGCACAATGCGGTCTTTGAAAAACAGATAAACATTGTGAAACTACTTCTTGAGCATGGGGCAGATCCTGCTATTCAAGACCGCTTGGGAAACACCCCAGTTGATTTGGCTCAAAGGAGTGCGGATCCTCAACTTATACAGTTGTTCGAATGATCTTGTGGTGATGGTGGCCCAGGAAAAAATGGCTGATGTTTGAAAGGCATTATCGGCCAACAAGGCAGCTGACTCGTTACGCTCACGGCTGATTTTTATGTTAGGCCGTGAAGCCATCAGGAAATTTTTGCAGATTTGGGTTTTTATCAGGTAAAAATGAATTTGCACCTCTCGCTTTTGAGGCTTTCGTACGTGAATAGGCAGAAAATCCAGACTTAGGACCAGATGAAGTTTCCCTGTTTGGGGTGTGATCTTTTTTATCCAGCAGAAAGGGTGAAAAGAAAACAGAAAGAAAAGCTATAAAAACAGAGACATGAAACATACAATCGGGTAAGGGGAAGTTTTTTCTCTCCCCCTCCCCACACCACATAGCAAGCGGGTCCGCACTATGCGGTTCCCCGAGAGTTTTAAAATACCGCCCAACTTCTAACTGTACTCCAAGGCTGGTTACGGCCAACACGCTGAATATTATTATTGGCTCCCTCTGTCGAGTTCATCGCCTTTTCGAGTATGACCGGCTCCTCCCTGCTCTCAAAGGTTCAGCCCTTCACCCTGTCCTGTCTATTAAAACAGGCGTTTGGCTACTATGGCCTCTGCTGACTTCTGCCCGGTCACCTTACGAGTTACCCCATAAAGTGCTGCTTTATAATGCCTCATACTTACCAATCCTGAATAGCTCCTCTTTGTTTTGTTTCTCGATATCAGGCTGGATGCTTTCATGGTATCGCCGGGGCTTGGTAAACCGGTCGCCCCTACCGGTCATTTCACCGGATGGTAGAATGAAACATCAAAAGCCGCATGTCGAACAGATCTCCCCGGATAAGAGCGTGAACTTTTGCTACACAACCGCAGCATTTACCATATCTCCTGAACCGCTGGGCTTCGTTATGTTGTGCTAACTCACCCGGAAACTTGGCCTTGTATGCTGTTTCTGTTCGTCGGCTCATAGTTTTGCACTCCAGGTTGCCGCTCCTTTTCAGTCGCTCTCGCCTGCTGCTCGGCTTCCGCTTTGCTCCAGCCCTTCAGACAGAACCTCACGATTCCGCCCTTGCTTTCGGCTACTACTTTTGCTAATATATCAAATATTAACAGGATTCACGTATAGGGGACTTTCACCCCACCTGTCTGCGTGCGAACACGCACAGGCAGATAAGTTCACGCCCATGCCGGGCGTACACAAGGCTAATTAAGCCGACGCAAAAAGCCGCGCAGCTGATTAGGTTATGCTAAAGGTAACTGATGGTAATAGAGGATTGCCTTATCTTTAATTCATCAAATAAGGACTGATTGGTAAAGATATGAAAATTGCGATTTTAGTCGGTGTTGATAGGTATAGAGATGGACTGAGCAACTTGCCTGCTTGCAAATCAGATGTGGAACTTGTGGAGAAAGTTATAAATGCAACAGGTCAATTTACACATGTTTTATGCATTTCTAAAGACTGTACGGGTAGTAATATAAAAACAAAAATCTCAGAATTTATTTCAGATATAAAAGGAAATGCCATAAAAGAGGCTTTTTTCTATTTTACAGGTCATGGCGACTTCTATGATAAACAGTTCTATTATGTTCTTTCAGACTTTGACACTTCAAAACGAAAACAGACCTCTTTAGAAAATACAGAAGTGGATAATTGGCTACGCAGTTTGCAACCAGAACTTACAATAAAGGTTGTTGATGCTTGTTATTCAGGAATAACTTATATCAAAAGCGATACTGCAATTAATGAACACTTTGAAAAATCAAAAAAAGGTTTTAAAGACTGCTATTTCATGTTTTCATCGAATCAAGACCAAGTCTCTTATCAAGATAACGGTTTAAGCTTTTTTACCCGCAGTTTTCTTAAATCGCTTTCTAAAGATGCAGGCCATAAAATACGGTATAAAGACATTATAGATTATATATCTGATGAATTTGATCGAGGTACCGGTCAAACGCCTATATTTATAACACAGGCCTCTTTTACAGAAATTTTTTGCACCGTCAACTCAGGAATAGAAAGCATAATTCATCCTATAGTAAGCGGAATAGAAAATAATCAACTTGATCATAAAACAGAGGTTGTTGATCTTGAGACAAAGACCTTGGAGATGATTATAAAGGAAGGCTCCGAGCTATATTGTTCGGCAGAAGAAGCTGAAAAGATTCTTGGAAGTATAAAAGAAAAGGCACTCTGTTTCAAATATCCGACTGATATTCTACCCATCTTTGAATTTAATTACCAATTTCAATCGCATAAACAATATGAAAATCTGATTAAAGAAAAGGTGATTGGTAATTGGCTTGAGAAAAATGGTAATGCTTATTTTGCTAAACCTATAGAGGAAGAAGAAGCATATGAAGTCGAGGTTCCAGATCACTCTGCTATTGGAATGATCAGAGGCCGTTACAGAACGAAAACCAAATATCGAAATACGATAGTTGGATTCGAAAATACTGCGAACTTAAGCTATGATCTAATTCGAATAAATGCAGAACCAAAGCTCCCAAATGTTCCCCCGTTTAATTGTACGCTTGCCATAATTCTATCCAAAAGCTCCATATTAATATTTTATTTTTTTACTCAATACCGAGAAAAAAATTGGACTGATCGAGAGTTGGTACCGGATATTAAGTGGTACTATTCTGAGCAGAACTTGAAGGATGAAGAAAAAGTTCAAGAATCTATATATAAAATCCAACAAGATTTTGGGGGATTTATTTTAAGTCATCTAAAAGAACGTTTTAATGTAAAGGATATATGATAATAGTTGGAGTTTGAGATATGGTAAGATTCTAATAGCAAGACAACAGCATGCACGAGGACGCTCGTAAACTCGCGCCTGTGATGCTGAGCGTTGGGCGGCTATCCCAAAATTGAGCAAGTGACCAAAGAGTGAAATTGGTTTATTATCCTTCTGCGAAAGGAATCACATATGTGTTGGAGTGGTGGATAAATGCAAAATCGATATTTACAATATTCTTTACCTTTTGATTTGCCTTCCGAAGATAACGTATCTGCCGAACAATCAAAGGTAACCAGCAGTAGTAACAATTCTATTGCCCCTAAAGATCGAGCTTTTCATGATTGGTATCGATTTGTTTTATCATATCCTCCACATTTGGTCAGAGACTACATAAGTGATTTTGGACTAGATGAGCACTCTGTCATTTTAGATCCTTTCTGTGGCACAGGAACTACAATAGTCGAAGCAAAATTGAATCGGATTAAAGCTATAGGTTTGGAAGCCAATCCTTTTCCTTATTTTGCATCTACGGTTAAGACAAATTGGAATATCACCCCTGATGAGTTACAGGTATTTGCAGATCAAGTATCAGAAAGTACTTATGCCGAGTTGACCAATCAGGGTATAAGTGATCGATCGTTGACTTGTGAGTCAGCAATCAATTTAAGAACGCTCAACAAGCAAGCCCTGCAAGCACTGATAAAAAATTCTATAAGCCCTCTTCCGCTGCACAAAACCCTTATACTACTTGATCAGATCAACCTTTTCAAGAATACATCTGTACACAAATATGGCATCTTGGCACTTGGGAATGCACTGGTTGCATCAATCGGGAATCTTCGCTTTGGCCCGGAAGTAGGAGTGGGTAAAATCAAAAGAGATGTTCCGGTAGTTGCTGTGTGGATGCAAGAAATTAGAAAGATGATTAGTGGTTTAAAGTTAGTATATGGCAAAAATTACCCTGAAGCAACTGTGTTTTTGGCCGACGCAAGGAAACCAGCTCAAGCAGTAAAAGAAAACTCGATAGATGCAATAATCACGTCTCCTCCATATCCAAATGAAAAGGATTATACTCGTACAACGCGCCTTGAGTCTGTAGTTTTGGGCTTTTTTGAAAATATGTTGCACCTTCGGAGTTTCAAAAAAACGCTTCTCAGGTCGAATACAAGAGGGGTGTACAAATCCGATAGTGATGACGAATGGGTGGTTGACATTGAGGAGATACAACGTTTGGCATCAGCCATTGAAGCTCGTCGGATTGAACTCGGCAAAACTTCAGGTTTTGAAAAGATGTATGCAAGAGTAACCAAACTTTACTTCGGCGGTATGGCTCGTCACCTTTCGGAGTTGACCAAAGTTCTAAAGCCTGGGGCTAAATTGGCTTATGTAGTTGGTGATCAAGCTTCCTATTTACGGGTAATGATTAAAACCGGCCAAATTTTGGCATCGATAGCCGAAAGGCAAGGCTATCAGGTTGAACGAATTGATTTATTTCGTACTCGGTTTGCCACAGCTACACAAAATGAGTTACGAGAAGAAGTCGTTGTGTTAAGATGGCCGGGGGTGGGATAACCTACAAGCATTTATCAAGTTGGGGTACTAAACAGCATGGGAAAATATGAACAAATTATAGAATGGGTTTTCAATCAAAACCATCAGCCGGACAGGCTTCGTGTACCTTTCAATCGAGAAGAACTCGTACAAGCGTCTGAGATGTTAGGGTTTGAGAGGATAAAAAATCTGGGGGATATTCCATACTCATTTCGTTTTCGACGGGAATTACCGGACCGCATCCAGAATACCGCCCCAGAGGGAGCAGAATGGATTATAGTTGGCGCTGGGGTTGGAGAGTATCAATTTCGCCTTGCTGCACCCGGAAAAATTCAACAAAATCCTCATATTAAACCCGTAAAAGTGCCTGATGCAACACCAGAGATAGTGCGCCAATATGCACCTGGCACAGACGAGCAAGCACTTTTGACTCGTGCCAGATACAATAGACTTGTTGACATATTTACCGGAATAACCTGCTACTCAATTCAAAATCATTTGCGTACGACAGTAAGTGACATTGGGCAAGTGGAAGTTGATGAAATTTACGTGGGTGTCAATAAGCGAGGCACGCATTTTGTGCTGCCCTGCCAAGCAAAGTCACCGGGCGATAGATTCGGCATCGTTCAGGTAATGCAAGATATTGCATTGTGCCAAGAACGTTATCCCAACGCAATGTGTAAACCTATCGCATTGCAGTTTATGAATGATAACGGAGTGGCTATTATGGAACTCGCTGTTACTGAAGAAGATGAACTATTGAAGCTCAATATTGTTGAGGAAAAGCATTACGAGTTAGTTCCAAGAGCGCAAATTTCAGATGCAGAATTGCGTATGCTAATGGAAAGTGAACTATAGGGGAATATGGGAAGTCCATAGGTTAAAAGTTTCCTTTCATAAAATTTTTCCAATTATGGCGGCGGATAAGGGGATGAGGCGGGGAAGCGGGATGTCCATAAATAAATAACTCAAATTCTGCGTTCAGTTATTTATTTACGGATGTCCCGCTTGGTCTCTCTGGAGATCGGAATATGAACGACAAGGCGCAAAAGCGGTTTACTTATTTGAAATACAGGTTGAGCTGACTTTATATTGACCTTCAGATACTTGTGATTGATTAAGCGGCGTTTTTTTCTTTTGCTTTTTTGACCTTAGTTCTTGCGCTTTTGCATCAATTTAAACCTGATTATTGCAGAAAGTAGCATCATGGCAAAAACAGCCTGCACAATTCCCATTACACAAATAATCCTGGATGAGGACATATACCCACGGGAAGGGGTTTCTTTAAAGCGTGTCTCCATGTTTGCCGAAAACATGCGCGATGGGTTTAAGATCGATCCCATCGAGGTGCAGATTCATCCGGACTATGATGATAAATACCGCATTCTTGACGGGGCTCACCGCTGGAATGCATACAAGGAAATCGGCGCAACCGAAATACCGGTTCACATTATAACGCTGGATGGTTTGGATCCCCTCCTCTATGCGGCTAAAAAAGCGATAGGCCCTCTCCAGTTAACTGAAGATGAAGCCGGAACGACGGCCCGACGGGCATATGAAAACAATCCCCGTTTGACATCTTTTGAGATCGGGCAGGCAATCGGTCGTTCAAGGCAGGCAGTCGACTCTTATATTGCTGATTTAAGAGCGTCAACCGAGTTGGAAATGGATCTAAAGACTTTTCGTATGCACCGGCTTGGTCTGCCACAAGAAAGGATTGCAAATAGATTAAGTGTCCCACAGAGGACTTTATCCGACCATTTAGCGAAAATGCCATCATTGGCAATTCCGCTAAATGCCG
>JAPVVG010000098.1 GCA_028571455.1 Desulfobacteraceae bacterium
ATTATTGAAGACCCCGCCGGTTACCGACTGAAGGCTGGTTATGCGGATAGGTTTGCCGACGTTTGGAATGTAAAGCCACATATTATCGCCAACCCGCAGGGTAGAACGACCTTTTTCGCTGGCAGGGGATAAGAATATTGATGCAACACTGTCCATGCCCTTTTTTACCGAATACATGATGAACTCTTTTTTTGAGCCGTCAGGTTCTATGTTGATAAGCTTCCTGTACATTTCGAAGCTTTCCGGGTTGAGGTTGCGGTCAACCTGTTTCAGCAGCTCATTGCCGTCTATGGCAAAGGTTAATGGAACGGCAGTTATAAGATAAATTATAATTACAATAAAAATTCTTTTTTTCATACAGCACCTCACTTCTACCTAAAGTGATCGGTTCCAGGTTCAGGGTTCAGTATAATTTTAAGTTTTGAATGAAAGGAAATTGTTTTTATACTAATTTGTGGAGCGAAGCGACATCATCATTCAAAATTCGATGTTCGATGTTCGATGTTCGACGTTTATCCCTTCAGAGGTTCCAGGTTCAATGTCCAAAGGTTATAGACGACATCATTTTGTTAGGGCTCTTCAACCGGGAACCGTGAACCGTGAACCGTTCAACCCAAATTTTATACATGCCTTAGCGCATCGACCGGTTCCATCTTTGACGCTTTATATGCCGGCTGCAAAGTGGCAAAAACAGAAACAAGCAGCACAATTGCCGTTAACCAGAACAGTTCATTAATGTTGATTGCAGGTGATAATAACAGGTTGTCCATCCGGCCAAAAGAAAACCTGATCTTAAAGATATTTAAAAGGTAAATCCCTGCAATGCCGATTATATTTCCGGCAATACCGCTTATCAGGCCGAGAAAGAATCCTTCGGAAAGAAAAAGCCCCATGATTTTATTAGGGCTGGTGCCTATGGCGATCATTGTCCCGATTTCTCTAATTCTTTCATAGACCGACATGATCATTACATTTAAAATGCTGATAAGAACGATAGCTATCATAATAATCTTCATGGAAATGGTCATTAAGTCTATCATCTTTGCTATATTGACAAAGGGGGATAGTTTTTCCCAGGTATGAATTTCAAATATTAGCCCGCCCTTTTTGTTTTCGAATTTTAACAGAGAAGATTTCAGATCCGTATAGACAGCGCTGAGCTTGTTGAAATTTTTGATACGTATGGCAATCTCTGTTACTTCCGGTTTTTCCATGCGCAGTAAGGTTCGAGCGTCCTTGATATGGATATACCCTTCTTTGCCCTGGGGGCCGAGAACAGACTCAATAATTGCCGCCACTGTAAAATTCAGGCCGTTTATGGAACCGTCCCTGTTTTGAGCCACAATTACTACCAGGCTTCCAGCCTTGACTTTCATTCCTTTGGCCAGATTTTTGGGGATAATAATTTCTCCTGGTTTAACAAAGATTTTTTTCCTCACATTATCCTTAAATACCATGCGGTTTCCAACATCCGGGCAAACCATTGTCTCTTTTTCAGGGTCAACAGCATTAAGACGGATATTAGTAGTTTCAGAATAGTTGCTCAACATGGCGCTGAGTTTTATCCTTGGCGCATAGGCTACCACATCAGGATGGTCCTGTAAGATCTTTTCGATTGTTTTGTATTCTTTCGGGCTTAGATTCAAGTTCAATGGCATTGAGTCGATGGAGGAGACATAGCCTTTTTTGTGAATCTGCATTTGCGCCAGGTTGGAGTCGGTAATCTGGCCAATCATCATTTCCTTGAACGAACCGGCAAGACCGGAGAAAAGAATAACCGTTAATATACCCACAGTGATCAAGAGGGCTGTGAGAAGCGTTCTTCTTTTGTATCGCATCAGATTGCGAATTGCCATTTTAAATATTTTATTCATTTGCTTTCCTCCCCAAGCAGAAGCATGCCGTCCTCAAGTGTAAAAATAACCTCTGCTTCCTTCATGATTTTTGGATCATGGGTTGAGAAGATGAAAGTGGTTCCAAACTCATCTCGCATGGAACGCATAAGTTGAATGACATTTACGGCAGACTTTTTGTCAAGGTTTGCCGTGGGTTCATCTGCCAGCACGAGTTTTGGTTGAGTCACAAGAGCGCGGGCTACGGCTACACGCTGCTTTTGTCCGCCTGAAAGCTGATCCGGAAATTTGTCTTTCTGTTCCATAATACCGACAGCTTTTAGAACCGTTTGGACAGCTTTGCTTCTCATTGATTGAGATATATTTTTTATCATCACAAGTGGGTATTCGATATTCTCATATGCAGTCAGTACAGGAAGAAGATTAAATGACTGGAAGATAAAACCGAGCGCAGAACCGCGGAAAGCAGCGCTTTGCTTACGATTTAAAAGATTAACATGCTCTCCGGCAACAAAAACATCTCCGGCAGTTGGTTTGTCCAGACAGCCGATCAGGTTTAATATAGTAGTTTTGCCGCTTCCGGAAGGACCGACAAACGAAACAAAGGATGCCTCTTCAATAGAAAGTGAAACATCCTGCAGGGCTTTGACCGGAACTTCCCCCATCTGATATGTTTTAGAGACATTTTTTAGCTGAACCAATGCCATGTTTCCTCCCTTTTAAAGCCCTGCTCCCGCATCATGGTGTGTTACTCAAATATAAATCATGCTACCGTTGAATCGCGCAAAAATCAAAAAAGAATCCCTCAATTTAGCTTTAAAACTTTTTTTATAGCATCATCAACCCGGCCTTTAAACTCAAAATGAGTTACGCCTTTGTTTTCCAGTGTATTAACCATTTTGGAACCAAATGACTCTGCAACTATGATATCTATGTCTCTTTGGACAAGGAAATTTGCCGCTAAAGGCCCTGCTCCACGACTTGTATCCCTGTAAGGGTTATCGATAACCTCAATCAATTCCCCTTTGTTATTAAA
>JAPVVG010000099.1 GCA_028571455.1 Desulfobacteraceae bacterium
ACCGGCTGTGAATATTTAAGGCCATAAGCCGTAAATCGCTCATATATCATTACCGGCGCAATCATTGGGTGGTATGCGACAATTATAACCGCTCCGAACTCGCTGACAGCACGCGCAGTACACATGATTATGCCAACAACTATGCTTCTCCATGCAAGGGGAAATGTCACCCGAAAAAAGGTGCTTGTTATAGATGCCCCAAGACTGCGGGAAACGTGTTCAAGGCGTACCGGGACAGCTTCAAATCCGGTCTTGACGCTGTTAATGTAAAAAGGAAGTCCCACAAAGGTCAGAACAACTATGATTCCTGTAACACTTCCCATTATCCTTATGCCGATTGAATACATTATCTGGCCAAGCCAGTGATTTTTGCCGGCTATGCTTAAAATGGCGATCCCCACAACCGGATGGGGTATCATAATCGGCAGGTCGATAATACTTTCTATGAATTTCTTCCCGACAAAATCCTTTCTCGCTAAAAGATATGCAAATGGAGTCCCGAATATAAATGATATCAGAGCAGCCATTAACGATGTATACAGGCTGAGCCGGATTGAAGCGATAACATCTTTATCTGTTATCGCTTCTTTCAGGTCAACAAAAGAGGGTTGCGCCACCATCTCAATTAGCGGGAAAAGAATAAATGCAATAATGATAATACTGCTTGAGACAGCAAGCCATATAAAAGGATCAATATGTTTTTTAGCTATCATATATAAAAAGTGGGCATCCTTGATAATCGTATAAAAGTAGTTGACACTTTTTTAAACTTGTACGATTACACAAAAATAAGTGCCTAAAGTGAGCTAAAGTGCCTAAAATGCCTAAAGTTAATCCCGCCAGGGCGGGATTCGGTGCTGCCAATTCTATGTGAATTAACGTTTCAGCTTGAAACTTGAAACTCGCAACCAGCAAAAACCTCTGACCTCTGACCTCTGACCTCCGACCTCTGTTTCTTCATCTTTTCCCACCTCCGTTTCTTTTGTTTTTCATTCGATGTTGGACGTTTCCGCCAGAGCGCTTTGGCGGATTCGATGTTCGTCTTTTAATCCGTTCGATGTTCGTTTTTTTTAAACTAATAATTTCCCCGTCTTTTCAGTATGGTATCCCCCAAGGGCTTTAACAGACCTTTTAAATTCCTGTGAATTTATTGTTTCAAGCAGGATTTGAATATTTTTTGATTCAAAATATTCTTCAGGAATTACAAGGTCATATTCTTCAGTGACAACAGGTATAAAATCAAGCTTAAGAGCCTTTGCGGCAGCGTAGATGCCTAAACCGACATCAACTGTCCCGCTCAGCACAGCTACAGCTACGGACATATGGGTAAACTCCTCATTTTCATATCCTTTTATTGCTCCTGGATCTATGCCAAGCCCTTTAAGGCTGTAATCGAGAAGAATTCTTGTGCCTGATCCCGCCTGCCTGTTGATCATCGTAATATCTTCCCGTGCAAGATCTTCGATTCCCTTGATTTGCTTTGGATTGCCCGGAAAAACAATCAGGCCCTGGTCTCGAAACACAAGATTTACCAGCTTGATGCTCCTGCCCGGCAGATATTTTTTTATATATGATATGTTGTAAGAACCGTCCTCTTCGTCAAGAAGGTGGGAGCCGGCTATATGACAGGTGCCTTTTTTGATGGCCATGAGTCCGCCCATGCTGCCGACATGGCTTGATGAAATGGTAAGATTGCTGTGGCCGGCCTTTATCCGGTCGGCCAGCAGGTCCAGTGTATTGTCATGGCTTCCAACTATAACGATGGTATTGTTTATAGAAGAGAGCGGACGGAGAAGTTCGGCAATGACCGGTTCATGATCTTTCAGCCCTTCAACATGGTTTGGAATCCTGATAATTCCGTGTGCCTCGGTTATTGTTGTAATGCAACCCGCGCCTCGGGGCAGTTGTGTGGCAACGATCCTGTCGCCGACCTTTCCAAGTTTAACCCGCACAAATTCTTCCACGCCTAACTTTGATGCGATTTTTCTCGTGGGCTCCACCTGAACCACAGGCCTTTCCTTTTCCGGCTGCCCTAACATCATGCATAACAACGGAGCGACAAACTGCTCAAATGCGATTATTGCCGATACCGGGTATCCTGGAATACCAAAGACAGGTTTGTCATTTATTACTCCAATAATGACCGGTTTGCCAGGCATTATGGTTACGCCGTGGATCAGGACTTCGCCCAGATCAGTAATCACACCCTTTGTATAATCCTCGGATCCTGCCGACGATCCGGCGACAATAAGTATCATGTTAAAATCGCTGTGAACGGCATTATAGACAGCATCCTTTATTTTTTTGTGATCATCAATCAATATTTCATGCCGCACATAGCTGCCGCCGAATGACTCGACAAGCTTTCCAAGCATAAATGAATTTGTTTCAAGGCACTTGCCCGGCTCAAGCTTTTGAAGTGAGGCCGTGCGCCAGTCAACGAGTTCAGAACCTGTTGGAATAATCAATACTTTCGGTTTTTGTCTAACCGGGACCGAAAATATTCCACCGGAGAGAAGGGCTCCCACGCAATAAGGTGTGATAACATGATTGTGTGGAAACAAAAGCTCCGTTGCCACAATATCTTCACCCATCTTTCGCACATATTGCCACGGAAAGGCCGGAGCTTCTATCTCAATACGGTTTTCATCTATAATGTTGACATGTTCTATCATAATAACCGCATTGAACCCTTCCGGAATTACATGGCCGGTATTGATATAAAAGGCGTCTTTGCCGATGATAAGCTCCTTTGGCTTTGTTTCGCTGGCGCCGAATGTGGACTTGGCTTTGACCACTATGCCGTCCATTGCAGCGGCATGAAAATTTGGAGATGAAAGCCTGGCCGTAACCGGCCTGGAAAGAACCCGGCCAACAGCATCCGGGACCGGAATTGTCTCGCTTTCAAGCGCTTCGGCCAAAGGAAACCGATTAAAAAGGATTTCCTTAGCCTCTGTTAGAGTTTTCATTTTTAAATAAACGCTGCGATTGGATGTCATTTTTTTCACTTTCCTTACAAAGAAATAACCGAAACCTTGCTTCCCTTGTCGAGTCCTTCGGTATTTATCCCTATCTCGATAATGCCGTCTGCTTTTACCATTGTATTTATCAGCCCTGCCTTGCCTAAAATAGGTTCGGCCCACAGCAGGCCGTGCTTTTCAATCCGCCTGAGGCGGACCCGAACATAATCTATCCGTCCCTGGGCGGATGATAAGTTTCTGCTCAACAGGGCTGGAATTTTTTCTTTTCTTTTGTGTTGACCTGAAAGCCCTGCGATTTTTTCAATAAAAGGCCGGACAACGACTTCAAATACAATCATGGCCGAGACCACATGCCCCGGCAAACCCCAAAGCGGCTTGTTTCCGGCCATGGCAAGAATGGTTGGTTTTCCAGGACTGATTGAGACACCATGAGCAAGTATTTTTGAATCAGGCAGGGAGGATAGGACTTCGATGGTAAAGTCGCGCGCGCCAACAGAGCTGCCGCCTGAAATCAGCGCCATATCTGATTTAGCAATGGCCTGAGAGCATTTGTCGAAAAGATCGTCAAAATTATCCTGAACAATGCCAAAAGAGACTGGAATTCCGCCGGCTTTTTGCACCATGCCCGACAGGGTATAGGTGTTTATATTACGAATCTGGCCCGGGCCGGGAGTCTCATTTATCTCTACAATTTCGTCTCCGGTAGAAATTATGCCGATTACCGGTTTTTTATATACCTTTACCCTTTCTTTGCCAAAGGCTGCAAGAAGGCCTGTTTCCTGGGGCCTGAGTTTTTGGCCGCAAGACAGTATGATCTCACCCTTCTTCATATCTTCGCCGACCTCTATAACATACTGGCCCGGCGCAACACTTCGGTATGCCTCGATTGTGATGTCGTCTATTTCCTCGGTATGTTCGATCATCACAACGCTGTCTGCGCCGTCAGGCAGCATGCCGCCTGTTGAGATTTTGGCTGCTTCACCAGGACCTATTGAAAAGGTTGGCCGGGCGCCCATGGTTACACTACCTTTTATGGTTAAATATGCAGGGCTTCCTTCTGAAGCCCCGAAAGTGGATTGGCCGCGCACAGCATACCCGTCTCTGGTTGACCTTATAAAATCTGGCAGATTAACATCTGAAATAATATCGACAGCAAGGATCCTTTCAAAAGTTTCGTGCAAATCGATCTCTTCGGTTTCAACCGGTGAAAAATCGTCAGCATATTTTATGACCTGTTTTAAATTCGTTACTTTAAAAAACTCTTTCATAATTTTATATATTTTATAGGGTTAATGGCTTTATAAAAAAGTCGCTTTTCCACCACCTTAATTTTTAACTTCTACCAGCTTTTTTAAGGGAGCCGGAAGCGTATTTAAAGCCTTTTCTGTGGACACGCGGCACGGCACAAACGGCGGTTGCCCCATATCTTTCAAAACTTTCAGCCCTCCGTTTGGATCCAGAAGATATTCAAGAAAAAGGACAGCTCCTTCAGGGTTACTACAATCCTTAATCATGGTTATACCGTAAGTGCAGGATTTTCCGCTTCTATACAACCATGTTCCAGGTTTTTTGCCGGTAACTTTCACCTTGGCCTGTTTATAAAATGGATCATATTTATAGTTGCCAAGATTTATGTGGTCGTCAAGGGTGATGTATTTCAGATCATGCTGCACGGCAACGGATAGATATTCCCAGGCATAGTCCATATTTCCGGTTTTTAGCAGAGAGACAAGCTCTACAGATTTCGGCCTTATATTTTCTTTCGGACGATTTGCAATCAATTTGTCATAAAGCCCGGATTGACCATAGAATTTTTCGGCTAATTGAAGAACCATAAGGCTCCGGTAGCCACAAGGGTCAAGGTTAGGATCGGAATGTCCCCAGACAATCCCTTTGCGTCCCAGGATTTTATACCAGTTGTCGGCATTGACCTCCTTTGCAAAACGGCTGGTATCTGTATAACAGAGAACAAGCTGGTTGGTTGCAAAACGGATGTTCCACGTTGCGTATTCGGGAATCAGGGTTTTGTCTATAACTTTGAAATCAGCAGAGGCCATAATATCAGCCGGCTTGTGAAGCTCTGAAATCATGCGCGCCATCTTTGTGCTGCCGCCTGGCTCCCTGAGCAGGTCTATGTTTGGGTATTTTGCTTCAAAAATCTTTTCCATTTTTGCAAACGGCACTGTTAAGCTGCCTGCGTGAAATATTATGACCTTTTCTTTTGCCGTGGCCATTGATACCGATAATATACCGACAAAGGTAACAAGGGTTGCAATAAGAACTGTTTTTTTAATTAATCGTTTCATTGAAATCTCCTTTTAAGCTTGATGGCTTCGTAAAAAGTTTCCTAAGCCCGCCAAAGGCGGATGTTCCACTTGTCATTTCGAGTCCGCCAGAGCCCTTTGGCGGACGAAGAAATCTTTAGTCTGTAACGCATTGAAAATATAAGATTTCTCCCTGCGGTCGACCTGCCCGCCATTGCCAGAGATGCTGGCACATAAGCTGAATGCTGTCTCAGGCGTTGGCAGGCGGGAATGACATAAAGACCTATTCTCGGACAGCCTCTTATCGATCCGCTCCGGCCCCGAGCTATGCGTTGACGACCAGTAATAGCGTGGCGAAGCGTCAGTGTAACCATGGTTTCTCGAGTTTTGATACGATATAGATCTCGTCTTCATTCTTTTTGTATCCAAGATCCTGGAGATCCTTTTCCTTCTCAATGTGAATAAGCTGTTCCATCATGTATTCCATCTCCTCAGTGGTAAAATTGTAGACATGATCTTCCAGGAAGATATAGGCCGGTTCCATGCCGTGTTCGGGTTTTACGTAAAAGGGATACCTATAGGCGTCAACGCCATTGGCCTCGCAACGGGCAATAGGTTTTTCATCCATTTTCATGCCTCCAGTGGGAAAACAGCGTGATATGATTTAAGATTGGGTAAGACAAAAAGAGTCTAGTCCTCGCTGACCTCTATGACATGCTGTAATGGGACAGCTACAGTCATAAGCCGGCTATTCTTCCTCCATGATTATAAACGACCATACGTTCTTGCCGGGCCTGTCCTATGAGTGTCATATTGGTCTTTCTGGCAAGATCAATCGCAAATCGTGTTGCAGCCGAGCCGGCTGTAAGGATAGGAACCCCAAGTCGGATGGTTTTTAAGAGAATCTCTGAGGAAATACGACCGGTAGAGACGATGAGCTTGTCCTGGGTGGGGATACTATCTAAAAAGCATTGACCGCAAATCATGTCAATGGCGTTGTGTCTGCCTATATCTTCACGAAAAATAAGTATTTTTTCTGGTGTGGCAAGCGAAGCATTATGGCATCCGCCGGTCGCCCTGTAAAGGGTTGAGCGTTCGTGGAGTTCGGCCACCAACCCCAGTATCTGCTCTGGTGTAACGGTCAGTTTTGCAGTAACAGTTGTCGATGTAATAGAGCGCTCCAGGCCTTTGAGCTTTAAGGGATCATGAGATGTCTCAACGCGCGCTATAAGCCTTTCAGGCTCATTCTCAATGTGGATATCCCTTAGTTGCTTCAAGTCTGTAATGAGCCCGTCAGATTTTAAGAATCCTACGGCTAAAGATTTGGGGTGGTTTCCCGTACACAGCAGGGTAACTACCTCATGACCATTGAGATAGATGGTTAAGGGAACTTCCTGGATGACTGTCACCTGAATTTGCCGAAAGCGGCCTGCCGTAAACTTGGCCACACTGTACGTAAAGGCGCTCTTCACGATGATTTCCTTACAAAGGCGCCGCTTTTTCCCCCGGATTTTTTGAGCAGGCAAATATCTGAGATGGCCATGCCGCGATCGTACGACTTACACATATCGTAAATGGTCAAGGCAGCGATCGACACCGCTGTCAGGGCTTCCATTTCAACGCCGGTCTGGCCTACCACGCGGACTACTCCCTCTATCCGGATGCTGTGGGTGTCAGGTTGCGGGGAAAAGTCAACCTTTATATGAGTGATTGGAAGTGGATGACACATCGGAATCAGGTCCGCAGTCCTTTTTGCAGCCATAATCCCTGCAATGCGTGCGGTTTCCAGGACATTGCCCTTTTTTATTTTCTCTTTGCTAATCAGATCGAAGGTCTCGGGCTGCATGGTAATGACGCCTTGGGCCACTGCCTCCCGCGCTGTGGCGGGCTTGTCAGATACATCTACCATGCGGACCCGGCCCTGTTCATCGAGATGGGTGAATGTTGGCAATTGAAGCTCCCTGTACCCCGCTAAAAATCTTTTCAAACTCCTGGTCAGCAAGCTTGATGATCCTATCCTCTAAGAGCTTGTAGTTTTCAAGGAATTTTTTGCCAGCAGGGGCCACGACAGAGCCGTGCCCCTTTCCACGACCTGGCCTTGTGATCAGGACCTTGGCTCCCAGCCTCTCTTCAGTCGATTTGATCCGGCCCCACAGCGCTCGATAAGACATGTTCAACTCTTTGGCTGCTCTGTTCATCGAACCGAAGCGGTCAATTGCCTCAAGCATTCGTAGCCTGCCGCTTCCAAAGATAACGTTGTCATGGTCATCATCGATCCAAACCTTTGTTCGAACTTTCATCGCAATTGCCTCTCAGGTTTTAGTAAAGCATATCATCTTATATAAAATGTTCTGTTTTGCGCGTGACACGTTTCTTAATAGCGTTCAAAATGTCTGCCAGCACGGGTATAACATGGTCCCGCAAATCTCCTGCCACTACAAGAACCATCATCTCATCGCCGACTTTAAGGGAGCCTTCCTGAACCTGAGCCAATATTTCTACAATGCCAGGCCTTTTTTTCTGTTCAGCAAGGATTGATTCCAGCGCCTGGTGGTCCACCGTAAGGTCTAAGCCGGAAACGGGGCGCCCATTCCGGGAGGTGCCTCGAACTACCCCGACATGGCACAGCATCATGCCGACCTTTGCTGATTGTGGATGGGCTTTGACCTTCTGAATCAAGGGGGTGATTTCCATACGGTTTTCCTCCGAGTGTGCTTGCGGTTCAAAAAATTTAAGTCTAATATATATAGTTAAGAAGTCAACCTCAATTCTTTTTAATCACTAAGTACATATATTCTTAAATACGATTGCATTTAATGTTTTTATTTTCACCGCAGAGCCAGGCCCTGTGGGATTTAGCTGTTGAGCGCTTTTTTCAAAGTGAAGCAACTGTTCAGGCGAGCATTTACGACTACCTTTTTAAGAGATTGATCACTGCCAAAAGACAAAATGAGGCTAAAAGGATTTCATTGAGGTTTTTAGACAATATTGAACGTAGTGAGCCTGTAGATGTGGCGCAAGCCGATATCGTGAGGTTTTATCTGAGTTGTCTTGGGTAAGATTAGCGCCGCTATCCTCCAATAGCAACCATGGGGCGCAGGCATTGCCCTCTTTTCAGGAATTCGGCATGGTGCTCCCTTGGTTTTTCTGCAATCGCTTTGCTAAGCAACCTTTTCAGATCTTCCTGGCTGCACCCGTTTCTAAGAGGCGTCTTGATGTCAATCTCATCGTCGGCAAGAAGGCAGGGACGAAGCTTGCCGTCTGCTGTGAGCCTGAGGCGATTGCACGAAGGGCAAAAATGGTGGCTGAGGGCACTGATAAAACCGATTTCTCCTCTGGCTGATTTAAACCGGTATCGCCTGGCAGGCCCTGCATGGATTGAGCGCGGGATCTTGTGAAGAGACCCAAAAGTATTGAGTTTGGATTTTATCTCGTCTGACGAGATGTATTTTTGGGGCCTCCAATTACCACCCCGCGCAATCGGCATGTATTCGATGAATCGAATGTGATACGGCTTTTGCACAGAAAGGTCGGCAAACTGGAATAGTTCGTCATCATTGATCCCCCTCATGGCCACGACATTCAGCTTGATAGGCGAAAACCCCACCGCCTCAGCAACTTCAAGCCCTTCCCAGACATCATCAAAGCAATCACGCCCTGTAACCATAGCATATTTCCGAGGGTTCAGAGTGTCCAGGCTTACATTGATACGGCGAATACCCGCCTCAAAGAGCGGCCGGGCCATCTTTTTTAAAAGCACACCATTGGTGCTGACGCTAATATCCTCAATCCGGGGGATCCGGCACACAGACGCAACAAGGTGCACGAAGTTTTTGCGAATCAAAGGTTCTCCACCAGTCAGCCGGACCTTTTTCATACCCAGCTCAGTTGCTACCTGGATTACCTTGAGGATCTCTTCATAGCTCAAGATGTTGGCATGATCCAAAAGCTTTAGGTCATTCACCGGCGTGCAGTATATGCAGCGAAGGTTGCATCGGTCTGTCACAGAAACCCTCAGGTAGGTGATCCTGCGATTATAATGATCTACGTTTGGAGACATAAGGGAATACCACTTTCAAGGCCTTGTTCTTTGGCCAGCATATCAAGGTGCAGGGTCGAGATCTGCTCTACAAAATGATACACAGGGTGGTCCATTTTTCTGGTGTCCACGGTCTTGATGTACTTGTGGCACTTGTCGCACACATCCACCCTGTAGTTCTTTTCCTCTTCGCTAAAAAAATAATGCAACGTCTTTTGATCCATATTATCACAGAATGGACAGTATATTCTCAGGGCCTGCCACTCGTAGCTGCAAAAGCTACAAATAAGGGATCGGTCCCCTTCGCCCCGGAATATTGACAGGTCAGGCAGGCTGCCGCAAATAGGACAATACCCTTTGTTCCATGGGGTGTCCTTGTCCAGATATGTGGCCAACTGTTCGGCACAGAGACATACGGAAGGCGTTATGCTGGTGTAAGCGAAAAAAACGAGGATATTCCTGTCAATTTCGAGTTCTTGGGCAACCTCATCAAAATAAGTGTCATCTTCGCTCAAGATCTTTGAAAACAGGACTGAGGCCTCCAGCCTTCCTTTATGCAGGGCATCCATAACCTTTGAGCCGGCCTCTGCCAGCGCCTCATTCGCTTTTGCGGCAAGCTGACAAATCTTTCTTAGCAGCGCCTCAGACGCTTTTGTATCAACCGCAAAGTCTGCCCTGTTGATGAGAGGAAGCCTTTCTTTTAGCTTGATCGAAAGGAGATCTTTGGGTACCTGAATTGGTTCTATGTCTATGTGGCCCTTTGTATCCTCCTGGGCCAAAAAAAGCTTTTCGTAAAATCCGAGCAGCTCTTCATACGCGGGTCTTTGGGCCTTGACCGCGGCCATGGCCTTCTTAATTTGATCAGCAGTTACGATTTTCTTTTCACTCATATAATATCTCCAGCTTTGGTTTGGACATAGCACGAAAAGGGGAGAAGATCAATCGATCTTCTCCCCTTTTTTTACGCTTTTGGCTTGTTAGTTTCAGATGTCTATCACAAGCGGGCCGCCAAGTTGGTCAATGGCCTGATGAGTCTCTTTAAGGCCACGACTCTCGATATGTCAAAGGCCAAACTTGAGGCCACTGCGAACTCATGATAGAGTTTTGGATCCTCTGTGACCAGGCAGATGACACGAACGTCATCTGGATCCAACAGCCTTGCCTTCGGGTGTTTCTTCTTGACGATGGCCAAACGTTGCCTTGCAAGAGCGAGCATCTCATTACGATCACCGAAATTCATAGCTCCTGTCGGACATGTTTGCACGCAGGCAGGAAGCAGCCCGTTTTCAACCCTGTCTATACACATATCGCACTTGGCAAGTGTGCCGTCAGGCGCTTTTCGCGGAATATTATAAGGACATGCTTCGATGATTTCATCGGCGTTTAAGCGTTTGGTATTTGCCGTAAAGATAATCGCTCCTGTTTTATCATCCCGGTATATGGCGCCGGGGTCTCCTGCAGTCTCAAGGCATGGAGCCTCAATACAGTGCCGGCACTGTTCCGGGAAGAAAAGCCACTGAAGCTTACCTCCCACCACAACCTCCCTGAATCTCACCAGCCTATAGGTGTCAAAGGAGAGATCCGCCGGGTTCTCATGGGTTCCGCGGTTAATAGTCTTCTCAGCAGGGAGATCGTGCCACTGCTTGCATGCTACCTGGCATCCCCTGCATGCCGTGCAGATACTTGTATCAATAAAAAATGATTTACCACCCATTCAGATCACCTCCTATTTTTTTCTTACATTGACCATAAAGGTCTTGGTTTCAGGGATTTTGGTATTCGGATCGCCAATAGATGGCGTGAGCAGGTTAGCGCTATCCTCAGTGCCACTTTCCGGCCAGCGCCAGCCAAAGCACCATGGCACGCCCACCTGATGCACGGTCTTGCCCATGATCTTAAACGGCTCGAAGCGCTTTGTAACGATTGCGGTACACGCTAAAGAACCGCGTGCAGAGTCAACCATGACCCGTTCACCGTTCTTGATCCCTTTCTCTTTTGCCAGTTCTTCGCTCATCTCCACGAACACCTGCGGCTCCAACTCAAGAAGCCACGGCTGTGGCCGGGTCATCAGGCCGGTCTGCCAATGTTCAGAAACCCTGTAGGTTGAGCAAACGATCGGGTACTTTGCGCTGGCAGATGCGTACACATCCATGTCAGAGGTAAATATTGACACGGCAGGGTTGAGCATCTGGTCGTTGTTTCGCATTGGGTTCTTGGTAAGAGGAGATTCTACCGGCTCGTAATGCTCAGGGAACGGGCCGTCCGCAAGGCCAGGACCAAATATCTGGGCATGGCCATGTTTTCTCATGATATACGAATACTTTGCGTCTTCCCTCGCGGTTCCGTCAGGATTTTGAAGCGGATACCAGCCTCCATCAGGGACATCTCCGATCCACTTATTGCTCACGTATTTTCCTGCCTTGACGTCTCCGACAAACTTGACAACCCAGTCCTTCTTATCAAAGGGCTGACCTTTGAGGTCCACCGAGGCGCGGTTATAAATGATCCTGCGGTTGACCGGCCAGCACCAGGCAAACTCAGGATAAAGCCCGATCTTGTTGACAGCGTCTTCCTGGCCTCGTCGAGCTGACATGTTCCCTTTTTCCGTGTAGCTGTTGCAATAGAGCCAGTTTGCCGAAGAGGTAGAGCCGTCTGCCTGCAACCATGCAAAGCTCGGCACCAGGGTTCCCTTCTTGCACAACTTGCCCTTGACGGTACAGTCTTTCAGGAAGTAGCCGTTGATTTCCTTAGCCACCTTGTGGGGATCATACATCCCGTTTGTCATATAGTCCCACTTCAGGTTCAGGATCGGCTCAGGCAAGGGCCCGCCCTCTTTCTCATAAAGCTCCTTTAGCTTAAAGCCGAGCTCCATAATGATGTCACCGTCCGACTTGCTGTTCCCAAGCGGTTTTGGGCCTTGATAGCGCCACTGCATCCAGCGGCCGCTGTTGGTGATGCTCCCTTCCTTTTCAACCGAAACACAGCATGGAAGCGAGAATACCTCGGTCTTGATGGTGGAGGGATTCATTCCTGGACCGCGCCAGAAAGAAGCGCTCTCACTATCAAAGATATTCACATTGACCAACCAGTCGAGTTTTCCCATGGCCTGCCGGTTCTTGTTTCCGTGGGCGAGAGAGGCGCACAGGTTCATACCCCAGCAGAACATGCCCTTTGTCTTTCCTCGGTACATATCGTCAAACATATCAAGGAAGGAATATGTCTTGCCATCATCCACCCTGGGGAGCCAGTCATAACCAAAGTCGTTTTCCTTTGTAGCCTTTTCACCAAAGAACGACTTCAACAGGCTCACCGTATACTTCGGATAGTTTTGCCACCAGTTGGCGCTCAAGGGATCATTGCTCTTGGGTGTCCATTTTTTCATATAGGCTGCCAGTGACACGTTAGAAGCCCTTGCGCTCTTGAGATACCCAGGCCAGATGTGCCACAGCAGACAGTGGTCTGTTGACCCCTGCACATTCGACTCGCCACGGAGTGCGTTTACCCCGCCGCCTGCAACGCCGATGTTGCCAAGAAGCAGTTGGATTATGGCCATTGTACGGATATTCTGCGTCCCTACAGTGTGCTGGGTCCAGCCCATGGCATACATAATGGTGCCGGCCTTGCCGGTTGCTCCGGTAGCTGCGTATTCCTTATAGACCTTTAGCAGGTCGGCCTCTGGAGTCCCTGTGATCTGTGATACCAGCTTGGTGTTGTACCGGCTGTAATGTTTCTTCAACAACTGGAAGACACACCGGGAATCCTTTAATGTCCGGTCCATCTTCGGGACGCCTTTTGCATCCATCTCAAAGGCCCATGCCTTCTTGTCATACTTGCGGTTTTTGGGGTCATAGCCGGAAAAAACACCGTTTTTAAAACTGAACTCTTTCCCTACAATAAAGCATGCATTGGTATAGTGCCGCACATACTCATAGTTATAAAGCTTGTTGTCGAGAATGTATTTGATCATGCCGCCCAGAAAGGGAATGTCAGTCCCGCCTCTGAGACGAGCGAAAATGTCTGCCTTTGAGGAGGTCCTGGTAAACCTTGGGTCCACATTGATGAGCTTGGCCCCTTTCATCTGGGCCTGAGTGACATACTTGAAGGAAATTGGGTGGTTTTCGGCAGCATTGCTTCCCATGATCAGGATACAGTCGCTGTTGCCGATATCAATCCAGTGATTGGTCATTGCGCCGCGTCCAAACGACTCTGCCAGAGCCGCAACAGTGGCGCTGTGTCAGATACGGGCCTGATGTTCGACATAGACAAGCCCTAATGCTCGCATGAGCGCCTGGTAGATCCAGCACTCCTCGTTGTCCAGGGCCGAGCTTCCGCCTGAAACAACCGCCGTTGTCCGGTTAACCACCTGACCTTTGGCATTCTTGGCAATAAAAGTGGCATCCCGGTCTTTTTTAGCCCGCTTGGCGATCTCGGTCAGTGCCCAATCCCAGGAAACCTGCTTCCACTCCTTGGCATAAGGCGCACGATACATCGGCTCAAGCAGCCGATTCTCATTCTCGGTCAGTTGAGCAAGCGAGGCACCTTTGCTGCAGAGCGCACCCCGGTTGATCACATGGCCTGGATCGCCCTCGATGTTGATGACACGACCGTCGCCTTTCTTGCTGGTATGCACAATAGCACCACAGCCTACTGCACAATACGGGCAGATAGTGGTGGTTTCCTTGGCATACTTGGTCTTGAGCATTTGAGCATGCGCCTTGACCGGCATAAGGTCAAATCCAAGACCACTTACTGCAAGCCCGGCAGCAGTTGCGCCAGATACCTGTATGAATTTTCTTCGTGTAATTCTCATTTAAAATTCACCATCCTTTCAAAGAAAGTTGATTATGGTTACTTGATTAGGGTTGCATAGAAACTTAAAATTCACCTCCTTTCCATGAATAAATATATTTTATGCATAAGCTTTTTCACCGGTGGAAGGGAATTGATGAAATATGTCACAGATGACATAATACGCTTACTTTTCAACTACTTATAAATATATAAATATGGTTTTTGTCAAGGACTTTTTTTGAGTTAGCAGATTTTTATCCCTGTTTTCCCAACATTTTCTCAGATCCAGCCAAATCTTTTGGGGTATTGATGTTGAAGAAGGAAACGAGGTGCGGGTCTGCTGATCTGAGCCGTGCTTCCGGAATCTCCTTGACCCTGACTTTTGGAAAGAAATTCACTATCTTAGGGTCTTTGCTTTTGAGCTGGCGCTCAATCGGTTTGATGCAACGCTTTGAATAAATGGCGCACAAGGGCTCATTACCTTTTCCTGTGAGAGGCATGATTACATCCTGCTTTGGTTCAAGTTCCTCCAAAAGAACCCTGATCAATTCCGTTTTCAAGAAGGGTGTGTCACAGGCTGTAATGAAGGCATAGGGCGCTGAGGCGTAAAACAGCCCCGCATGGATTCCTGTCAAAGAGCTTCGTATTGGAAAGAAATCTGTAACGATCGTTAAGTCCCATGAGAGATATTGAAGGGGATCGTTCGTGACCAGCAAGACCTCATCAAAAAAACCCCGAAGAGTATTGTAAAGGCGATCCATGATGGTCTGGCCCCCTATGGAAAGAAGGGCCTTATTCTTGCCTCCCATCCGTGTATTCAAACCGCCTGACAGGATGACCCCTGAACAAGGATATTTCACGATATCAAAAAAGCTCCTGATTTCTCAATCCCAACTATACTCAGCATCGGCATAATTTGTGATTTTGGACTTACCTATTTTCTATCATGTATTTCGTTTTGGTGGATTCGCTTCGCTTAGTTTTGGTGGATTCGCTTCGCTTAATCCACCCTACAAGCTTGGCCATCTATTACAATCGTAGGGTGGATTAAAGGAGCGTAAGCGACGAATCCACCAAAACAACTGATTTTAAAAAGCTCAATTTATGACCGTGCTAAGTATAACTTGATAGTATAGGAATTTCCTTTTCACCCCCACCCAAACCCTTCCCCTTCGAGGGGGAGGGCAGGGTGGGGTCGGGCTTACCTTAATCCAACTTTATGAAGGATCGGTTCTATATCCTGAAAGAATTTGTCCCAGTCTGGAGGGCAGTCATTATGCCCGCAGTCATAGGCAAGCAGTGTTCCCTGCTGAGCTGCTTTATAGAGGATAAGTCCGTGCTTATATGGGATAAGCTCGTCATTTTTCCCGTGAATTATCAGAACCGGACCTTTGTATGAGCGAACCACTGAAACGTTATCAAATGGATCCCTAACAATAAAGCCTGGAACAAGGTATTTTGTCGCAAACGACCTGACATTGATAAATGTGGAGTTAAGGATAAGCATAGTCGAAGGCCGTTGGGCTGCCAGAGCGCATACAGCGCCTCCGCCGATTGAGCGTCCGAAAAGGATAATTTTTGAAGGATCGACATCCTTGCGTGTAACCAGCATGTCATAGGCCGCAACAAAAGCTTCGGTAATGCTGCGTTGAGAAGGAGACCCTTCTGATCTTCCATAACCGGGATATTCAACAAGCAACACCCCGATTCCGAGTTGAGTGAACCTATTTAGTGTTGCCGGCCACATGTCGATTATTTCTGCATTTCCATGCGCGAAAATAAGCGCGGGTGAAGGCCGGTTACTTTCAGGCGGCAGAAACCATGTTTCTATTTTTCCGCTAATCGTTTCTATCCAGATCTTCTCCATACCCGGAATATTAGACTCTGCATCTGAAGGCATTACGATTTGATGACGGGGAAACAAAATTTGTCGCTGCACCAGCAAAAGAAGGCAACAATAAGCAAGATATATAAAGAAAAGCCATAAAACAATTTTAATAAATATATTCATTTTTGCGTCCCAATTTGTTTTATCTTTATTCTATACAATATTAAATTAAAAATTTCGATATAGAATTTTTCCTATCATCATTTCAGCCAAAGCGCTCAGCATTATTTAACCAGGTAAAGCTTTGTGCCTTGGCCTTAACGACCATAAGCGTTAAGTTATTTTGTAAACGTTCACAGGGTGCATTTATGCCATACGGAGTTGTTTTGAAAGATGAACGTCCAACATCGAACATCGAACGTCCAACATCGAATGAAAAAAACAAACATCAAATGAGAAACAAAGGTTCAGAGGTTCAGAGTTGTTGGTTCTGCCTTCCTGCTTCTTTTTTTCTTTTCATTCAAAATTCGATGTTGGACGTTCGATGTTCGATGTTCATCTTTTAATCCGTTCGATGTTCATTTTTTTCTTCAGTTCCTCTTGGGCAAAAACAACTTAGCGTTTATGGTATTAACGCCCCTGCTATCAAAACCTTGACATAAGAACAAGGATTGCTTTAATTAGTGCCTGAACAAAAACCCATTAAATCGATTTTGTTGGGTTTCGCCCTGACAAATTAAGTTTTTTCAAGTGATTGATATTTGTAGGTTGGGTTACCTCGTTCCCACGCTCCAGCGTGGGAATGCATACGTAAGCCGTGAACGGCTAAATAAATCTTTATTGCTCAAAAGGAAAATACATGAATGAATTGTCTGTAAGGACTTGCATATCGACTTCTGGTGAATTTGTTTACGGCATTCACAAGCCTGATTATACAGTTGTCAATCTCAGGGAAAAAGATCACATTACAACTCTTGGACATATTGACGGCAAAACCGCTGTTGAAAACAAAATTAACTTTCCCGCAAATGATGTAACAATTGATAACGCAGACTGGGTATTCGAGATCTCCAACCCGTTTCCTTTTATGGGCGCAACTTTTATATTAAAGTCAAGCGCTGATAAAAAAATAGAAAATGCGAATCCTTTTGATATTATTAACAAACACGACTCTTCGAAATTAAAAGCCGATATAAATGAAGTCGAAGACAATGACCCGCTGACTATATCTTTGGGCAGAACATCCACAGACGCAGATTTGCTTATAGAGTTAGCCAGGAAATCATGCTTGTTTGAGTTTGATCCACATACTGGAGAGCCTGCTGGTATTCAATATGAAAAGACAAAAAATGGAGAAATTCGACCGGCAATTAAAAACCGCCATCTGTTTGAAATCGTATCCAACAATCCTTTTTTGCCCGATACTTATAAGCAGGCAATGGTACTTATCCCAGGCATCCAGGGCCCTAATAAAATTGTGGGAGAGTATAAAAAGTCTGCCGGTACTCATATCTGGGAATATCTGAGAGAAAACAGCTATATCCCATGGGGACATTATGCAGCAAACATGGCACATGATTCCATCAGATATAAAATCGAAGCGCTTAAGAAAGAGGATTTGATCGGCCTCAGGCATTTATACTACCAGAGAGTTTACACACAGCTCGCCCAGAGTCTGGGCATTTCCATTCCCGCAAAAAAACGTACTCTCACAGAAGAAGAGTTAGAGTCTTTGCGGATACATCTTCTCGAAACCATAACGCATAATGAAAAAGATAAAACTAATTTGCCCTTTAACGCATCAATGTGGGGATGGAATTTCGGATTTGATCTATCTCCTTCAGGATATCGCCTCAATGCCTCTCACCAGCAAATACACCAGCAATTTGCCCTAATGCCCAAATATACCCCTGGTTTTATCAATGGAAAAAATGATGAAAGCCACACTTTATTTCCAACCTATACTCAAGGAGATGAAGTAGCTCGCTTCTGCCGCCGGTTCAGAAGCGAAACCGGCAAGAACTTCTTTGAAACATACATTAATGCCATAAAAAATAACAGGAGAATGGATGGTAGAAATGACAAGGCAAAAAGCCTTATTTTCTATCAGGACGAAAACATCATAGCTTTTGTACCCAAAGCCCAGCGCTCTCAAGGAGAAGTACAGATTATGGCCACAACAAAGTGCGGCAATATCCTGGAGGCGAATTCTACAGTAAGGAGGTCTCTGGACATGGCTATTTTGACAACTGTAAGGATGCTGGAGCAATTGGGTGTAGAAATGATGGTTTGTTACGAAACATCCAAGCGGTTTGATAACCCGGACAATGACCAGCGGCTTATGTACACTTTTATTCCCCGTCATCCTAAATCACCAGGGACTTACAGTCAGTGGCTATATCGCTGGATTATCGGGCATTATCCCGAAGACTTCGCCCATGTCTGTAACAAGGCTGTTAATTAGTGCCCGGCGGAATTTTTGCTGACGGCAACCTTTTAGCAGGACGCGCGAGGCAAGCTAAAAAGCATAATTAACTTTATGAAATTAGAAGTGTTCACTTAAATCTCCATTTTGTATTTATTGTGTCCAATCTCTTAAATTAAATCAGGCATAATATCAAGAGGCTTCAATCAAACTGGACGTCCCCAAGCCCTTGAACCAGCGATGAAACATATCGGGCTATTGGTATACAGGATGTCAAGCCGGGCGACTCTATGCCGATTAAGTTAATCAGACCCGGATACCCGAGTTTTCGTTCTTCCTTAATCACAAAATCTTTATATGGTTCACCCGGCCCCTGAAGTTTGGGCCTTATTCCGCACATTTCAGGGAGCAGACCTTCCTTCTTTATTCCTGGAAGGTATCTCCTGATAGACCTGAAAAAAGATTCCTTTCTTCCACTATCAACACTGTAATCCAGATCAGCTACATACTCTGTATCAGGCCCGAATCGCACACGTCCGTCAATGTCTAAGGTGGCATGAATTCCAAGGCCCTCATTTCCCTTTTGAGGCACAGGATACACAAGATGGCGAATCCCGGGACCGGGAGAAACAGAAAAGTAATTGCCCTTGCAATATTTCAAGCAATATCCCTGTTTATTAATATCTATTCCAATGAGAGCGCAAATTTTATCTGCAAAAAGACCGGCGCAGTTTATTAATATCCTTGTTTTAAATCTGAAATCATTGTTGATTTCTAATTCATAGTTATTGTTGTCAAAATATATGCTGGTTATTTTTGAATTAAAAACAATAATGGCATTGTTTGACTCTGCATTGATATAAAAGGATTGCATGAGCCTGTGGGAATCAATGATGCCGGTGGAAGGAGAAAACAGGGCGGCCTTTGCCCTGACCCCGGGTTCAAGGGAGCGGATTTGATTTTGTGAAAGAAAGCACAGATCCATAACCTTGTTTTGTTCAGAGCGTTTTTTAATTTGCTCCAGTTCATGCGCTTCATCATCATTTGTGGCAACTATGAGTTTGCCCAATCTTTTATGGGGGATATTCCTTTTTTTACAAACTTCGTACAAAAGGTGGTTTCCCTGTCTGCAGAAGGCTGCCTTTAAAAAGCCGGGCGTGTAATAAATGCCTGCATGGATAACTCCGCTATGCCGGCTGCTTGTCTCGAGTCCGTAGGACAGGTTTTTTTCTACAACCAATACATCGCTGTATTGAGCGGAAAGCTCCTCTGCAACTGCAAGGCCGATCACTCCGGCGCCGATGATAGTAACGTTGAATACAGTATCATTCATAAGAGATTTATATGATAATTTTTATCATAAGTCATCTGATTTATGATAGTAAGGATTGTTAATTTCGTAAATATATCTATAATAAGCAAGAAATGCGCTTCAGGTATAATCAAATTTAAACCAGGAAAAACTCACGAATAAGAAATCATAAAGAAAGAACCCGCCGTAAATATAAAGAAATAGTGGTGGCTTGCTATATGGAATCTTTTAATTTTAAATCCGCGATAGTTCAAACCGGCCTTGAGAGCTTTATCGAAAGCCCGCCCGGATGGATAAAAGGAAACCGCTTAGGCCTTTTAAGTAATCCTGCTTCGGTTGACAGAAGGCTTTTTCATGCCCGTGAATTGATAAGCAGACAATTCCCAGGCCGGCTTGCGGCATTGTTTGCTCCTCAGCATGGATTTTTTGCGGAAAAACAGGATAACATGATCGAGTCTGATGACATAATTGACCCCTTATTGAAAATTCCTGTTTTCAGCCTTTACGGTAAAACCCGAATTCCCACTAAAGAAATGTTCGATTTGATTGATATTCTTATTATTGACCTGCAGGATGTTGGAACGCGTGTTTATACTTTTATTTACACTATGGCTTTTTGCCTTGAAGCGGCCAAAAGGTTCGGCAAAAAGGTGCTGGTTCTTGACCGGCCCAATCCCATAAACGGTTTAATGGTAGAAGGAAACTGTCTGTCTCCTGAATGTGCGTCATTTGTCGGGCGATATCCGATACCGATGCGATACGGATTAACTATCGGTGAACTTTCCCTTATGTTTAACAATTATTTCAAGATTGGCTGCGATTTGGAGGTTATTCCCATGAAAGGGTGGCGCAGAAATATGTATTTCCGGGATACAGGCCTTCCCTGGATCCCGCCGTCACCGAACCTCCCGACACCGGTATCTGCCATGGTTTATCCTGGTCAGGTATTATGGGAAGGAACCAATGTTTCCGAAGGCAGGGGAACAACCCAGCCTTTTGAGCTTTTTGGAGCTCCGTTTATCGATACAGAAAAGGTTTTATCTTTCCTGGGCTCAGGCGGGTTGGCGGGTGTGACTTTGAGGCCAACCGTATTTGAGCCCACATCAAACAAATGGCGGGAAAATCGATGCAATGGTTTCCAGATACATATAATTGATCCGGATAAATACCAGCCATATATAACTACACTCAGGCTGCTTCAGGCTGTAATTTTTCATCACATGGACCGGTTTAAGTGGAAGCTCCCGCCATATGAATATGAATTTGAAAGGATTCCGATTGATCTCATAGCCGGCGACAAGGAGATACGACGGCAAATAGAAAATTTTGACAACATTGATGAGATGGCGGCATCCTGGAAGGATGATTTGGATGAGTTTGTTGAGGCAAGCCGCCAATTTTATCTTTACAGCCACTAAGGCACAAGTGAGCTATATGATTGAGGAATTGAGGGATTGAGGAATTGAGGGATTAAGGGATTAAGGGATTAAAAGTGACAACATCCTTCAATTCGGAATTCCTAAATCCCTGAATTCCCAAATTATATTATAATCCCTGCCTGCCGCAGGCAAGTTGGTGTCTTAGTGTCTTTGTGTCTGAACTATTACGATTTAAGGAGTTTTGGCGTGGAAAAAGAGCAGGCAGACTGGAAACGGATGATATTTAAGGGAAACAAGGTATGGCTGGCAACAAGGCAAAACGGAAAACCCCGCCAAAGGCGGGGCAAGGTGTTGATAAAGTATCAGCTTGACCAGGACTATGAGTATTGGGTCCACGAAAATGGGGTTATGCCTGTTGATTCATTGCTTGACCCGCCTGCCTCGCGCCCGCCTGCCACTGCGAGGCCCGCCGTCCTGCCGAGGGACGAGGCAGACAGGCACGAGCGGGCAGGTTGCGAAGCATTGCGGGCAGGTACAAAAACAAAACGCAAGGTAGAATTCGATAACGAGGCTGTAAACAATAATACAATTTTCATTTATACGGACGGCGCCTCTTCCGGCAATCCCGGCCCTTCAGGAATAGGGATTTTGCTGCGTTTTAAAGATCATAAAAAGGAAATATCAAGAAATATAGGAACGGCAACTAACAATATTGCGGAGCTTGAAGCAATTAAGACAGCCCTTTTGGAACTAATCCGCCTCAGGCGGAACGATTATCCTGTGAGGCTTTTTACGGACAGCAGCTATGCCCGCGGGGTGCTTACCCTTGGCTGGAAGGCAAGAAAAAACAAGGAGCTTATAAATTCGATTAAAAAACTGATTTCAAAATTCAGTAACCTGAAACTAATTAAGGTAAAAGGGCATGACGGCTTTGACGGGAATGAAAAGGCGGACTTTCTTGCGACTTCAGCTATAAAAAGAGCAGGGAATAAAAAAATATAGAGCCCTGCACATGATTGTGGAGAGCTCTATATAACTCATGATGTTTCTTTTGCTTTTAATGTATCGATCTCTTTTTTCAGATCATCTATTTCCTGTTTGTATTTATCAACATCTTCTACGTTTGGCGCTTTACTTATCGTTGTATCCTCTTTCTGCCAGGAATCTTTGACTTCATCAAAGCCAAGATAAAGAGCTAATCCGCCTCCTAACAAAAGCATTATCGGGATAGCGCCGGCTAAAAGTTGTAAAAAAGGTTTCCACCAAATCGATACACCGACGATGCCTAACACAGCCGCAATTGCCCCTCCAATTAGTGTTTTCATAAAAAAACCATCCTCCATTAAACTAAAATGCATTAGAAGTTTTTTTCTGTTGAATTATAGATTTTTAAAAATTATCATAATAAATATAATAACGCAAGTTTAATTTTTACGAATGCATCAATTTTTGATTACTTCGTAAAAAAGTCCGACACACCCCTTAACTGTCATTCCCGCGAAGGCGGGAATCCAGTAATTACAGATTGCTCCCTCTCCCTTGATAGGAGAGGGTTGGGGTGAGGGTGAATATAACGCTATTTCAACCACTTACATCCCCCTCCCCCGCCCGCCTCGCAAGCGAGAGCGTTGCGGGCAGGCCTTTGTCCCCTCCCGCCAGGGGAGGGGAAATCTGACTTTTTACGACGCCGTCAATTTTAGATAACAATGGTTTTGGATTTATATAAGGTCATCAAATAAGCAATGATAAAATATAGATGGACACAATTTAAAAACAGGGTAAGGGTGTGGGTAGATAAAGCTCTTCAGGGCACACACAACCACTACCTTTGCTTTTTGCCAGGAAAGATAGGTTTTTTATCCTCCTGGTTCCTGAAACTTTTCTTTTCAGGCATTAAGATTAACAAGGAACAGACCCTGACGCTTAAAAAGCTCAAGAAGGAAGGGATCATTGTTTATGTTACCAAATATAAAAGTTATTTTGAATATCTTTTTTATTATACACGCTATAAGCAGGATGGCCTTGCCTTTCCTGAAATAGGCTTTGATTATAAGGTGGTTATATGGCAGCCTGTCTCGCGCATCCTGAGGATTTTTTTATCATACCTTGATTATATATTCAGCAATCTGTCTTTGCCCGATCCTTATGCCGGCGGCTATATTAAGCAGGAACTGATAAACGGCCGGTCAGCCCTGCTGTCTCTTGTTGAAAAAAAGGGCTTTTACCGCAGATTTGTTAAACAAAAGACAGACCCCTTGCAATATCTTATCGAAATGCAGCAATCTATTGAAATAGGTGACAGGCCGATTTTTATTGTTCCTCAACTGATATTTTTCAGTAAAAAGCCGCATAAATTTACTCCCACCATAACCGATATACTGCTTGGCCCTGAAGAAAGACCCGGGAAAATAAGACGACTGGTTACCCTGTTCAAAAATCCCGAAAAGGTATTTATGGAAATATCTGAACCAATTAATTTAAAGCATTTTTTAGAAGTAGAGCAAATCCGGCAGCGGGGTATTGAATATCAGTCGCTTGTCTTGAGACGCAATCTTTTGCTTCAGATAAACCGCCACCGCCAGAGCACTATTGGGCCTACCCTGAAATCAAGGGAAGAGCTTAAGGAAAGCATCCTGACAAATGATCGTCTTCAAATCTTTATGCAGAATTATTCAAAAAAGCATAATATGCCGATTCAGCAGGCACATAAAAAGGCCGATAAATATCTTGATGAAATTGCCGCCAAATACAATATAGCAATAATCAAGATCCTTGCGGGGCTGATCAAATGGGTTTCAGATACAATATTTGAAGGGTTTACGGTCAATATGGATGTGCTGAACAAGGTAAAAAGCATGTCAAAAAAGGGGCCGTTGATTCTGATTCCATGTCACAAGAGTCACATAGATTACCTGATACTGTCATATATTTTTTATGCCAATAATATGCCCTGCCCGCATATTGCCGCGGGCAAGAATCTTTCTTTCTGGCCCATGGGTTCCATATTGAGAGGGGGAGGAGCATTTTTTATCAGGCGAACATTCAAAGGGGCTGTGCTTTATTCAAAGGTTTTTGTAGAATATGTTTATAAACTTCTTGAGGAGGGATTTAATATAGAATTTTTTATCGAAGGCGGCAGAAGTAGAACCGGAAAGTTGATACTGCCCAAGTTGGGGCTGCTTTCCATTTTGCTTAACGCATATAAAGACGGGGCCTGTGATGACATGATATTCGTGCCTATTTATATCGGGTATGACAGAGTCATGGAGGAGAGTTCATATCTTAACGAAATTGAAGGGGGACAAAAACAGCCGGAAAATTTATTGCAGATCATTAAGGCAAGAAAACTGCTTAAGAAAAGGTATGGAAAAATATATATTAAATTCCACCAGCCTATCTCGCTCAACGAGCTTTTATCACAAAGCAATATTTCGATCCAGGATATGACATCAAAGGAGCGGAATGCACTGACCCGCAATCTTGGGCACAGGATCATAAATGCCATAAACAATGTTTCGGTGGTGACTGCGTATGGCCTTGTCGCAAGCGCGCTTCTGAATTGTTCTAAGAAAAGATTTACTTATGAACATTTGATGTCACATGCGGGAACCTATATGAATTACCTGTTGTCACAAAAAGTCGAGTTGGCGGATACCCTTTTACTTGATCATGTTTATGCTGTTGAACAGGTTATTGATGCTTATCTTAACAGAAAACTCATCATACAGACTTCAAAGAATATAGAAGGCCGATTTGCCGGCGCACAATTTATGGTAAATGAAAACAAGAGACCGGTTTTGGAATATTATAAAAACAACTGTATTGCCTTTTTTATTCCCGCGGCATTCACAGCTCTTGCGATTTTAGAAAAGGATGCATTTCAGTTTTCTGCATCCGATCTTAATATTAGATATAATTTTCTTCAGGGATTCTTTAAAAATGAATTTGCATATAATGTGGACAGGACATCAGAATATTTTATTCGGAAAAACATAAAGGCATTTATTGATGATGCTGTGTTAATGCCTCATCCAACACTGCCGGACACCTATAACCTGACTTCGGCAGGCTTTAGAGAGCTGAAGCTGTTTTCCGGCTTCCTTAAAACATACTTTGAATCATACTTGATAGTTTTGAAGCACTTAGGGCGGTTATCGAATAATTCGGCCGATACAAAGGATATATTGAAAAAAATACAGGCTACCGGTAATCGTATGTATAGAAAAAGAGAAATTGAGCGCAAAGAAGCCCTTTCAAAAATCAACTATCAAAATGCCGTAGATTATTTTATTGCACACGGAGTTAAATCTTCGCAGGATACTGAGAAGATTGAATATTATACCAAAGCAATACAGCGCTATTTAAATTGTCTGTAACTGCTCAGGTAGATAGGCTGTAGGCATTTAGGCTGAAGGCTGTAGACTATTAGACTGTAGGCTATTAGGCTGAAGGCTGTAGACTATTAGACTGTAGGCTATTAGGCTGTAGGTATTTGGCCTTCAGCTTACAACTAACAGCCTTTAGCCTACAGCCTAAACAACCTGAATACAAAAACTAACAGCCTTTAGCCTACAGCCTAACTAACCTGAATAGTTACTCATAGCGGGAGCTTTATGAAGGCGATGATACTTGCTGCGGGCCTGGGCACGCGGCTTCTTCCCTTTACCGAATCTACACCCAAACCTCTGTTTACTATTTCAGGTCGTCCTTTACTGGATATCATAATTCACAGCCTTCAGTCCGCGGGTTGTAAGGCCGTTATCATAAATACCCATCATCTGTATAAAGATATAGATGCCTTTTTAGCATCACAACACTATGCCATACCGGTATATACCCTTTACGAGCCGGTGATTTTAGGCACAGCGGGAGCGATAAAGAATGCGGCCTATTTCTGGGATACTCAACCCTTTATGGTTGTAAACAGCGACATTGTCACAGATATTGACCTGCGGAAGGTATATGATTTTCACTTAAGTCATAACCATCACGCAACATTGGTTCTTCATGATTGCGCAGAGTTTAACAATGTATGGGTAGATAAAAACGATTTTATCACAGGCTTTCAAGATCAGGAAAAAGAAGCAAAAGCCGGCCGCACAAGGAAACTAGCCTTTACCGGAATACAGGTTCTCGATCCTGAAATTCTTGAACTTATACCGGATAGAATCTTTTCAAGCAGCATTGGCGTGTACAGGAAGTTAATATTATCAGGTAAAAAGGTAAAAGCTTATCTCTCAAAAAAATATTACTGGAAAGATATTGGAACGCCTGAAAGATATACAGAAACGGTTTTTGAAAAGATGGCGCCCGAAGCTTTTAAGCAGGCTTTTCCGGGTTGTGTGTGTAAAAAACTAAAATGCTCAAAACTGAAAGGGGATGGTTCGGACAGAAAGTGGTACAGGCTGACCGCAGCAGGTCGTTCCCTTGTTATGGTTGACCACGGCATCAGAAAAGAGCCCGGAATCTCAGAGATAGATTCATTTGTTTTAATAGGTCGTCATCTGTATGATAAAGGGATATCTGTGCCCGGAATATATCTGCATGATACTTTTTCAGGAATTGTTTTTCTGGAGGATTTAGGCGATGTCAATCTTCAGGCAATCGTTAAAGCAGACAAAAAGATTCTGTCTTATTATAAAACAATTATAAAGCTTCTTATAAAAATGTCGATTGTCGGCGCTAAACAATTTGATCGATCCTGGACTTACCAGACACCCTATTATAACAAAGAGGTTATTCTTGAAAATGAATGCCGCTACTTTGTTGACGCGTTTTTAAGAAGATATCTTAAGCTCAATGTATGCTATAATAATTTTGAGGATGAGTTTATATTACTTGCGGATAAAGCGCTTGAATTTTCAGTTAATGGATTTATGCACAGGGACTTTCAGTCCAGAAACATCATGATTAAAAACGGAAAGCCTTATTTTATCGACTTCCAGGGAGGCAGGATAGGCCCGATTCAGTATGACCTTGCATCTTTGCTGATCGATCCCTATGTGGCGCTTTCCCGTCATGTGCAGGATCAACTGCTTGATTATTGTGTTGATAAGCTTTCATCATATATTCATATTGACAAGAAGAAATTTTGTTTGTGTTATAAGTACTGCGCAATAACAAGAAATCTTCAAATGCTTGGCGCGTTCGGGTATTTAAGCCTGGTTA
>JAPVVG010000100.1 GCA_028571455.1 Desulfobacteraceae bacterium
AGCAAAAAATGCTATAGAACCAGTAGGCATAAGCCTAACAACATTAATGGTTTTAGGAGGTGTCATATGGAAACATACGCTGGAATCGATTTACATTCAAGTAATAGTTACATTGGTATTATCGATGAGCAAAATCAGAGACTTTATGGAAAACGGATACCAAACGAATTGGATAAAGTTTTGATGGCGCTGGAGCCATTTAAGGATACACTGAAAGGTGTAGTTGTAGAATCAACCTACAACTGGTACTGGCTGGTAGACGGTTTGCAGGAGCATGGATACAAGTTGCATCTCGCTAATCCGTCAGCGATTAAGCAATACGAAGGTCTGAAACATACAGATGACAAATGGGATGCGTTCTGGCTGGCCCACTTGAAGCGTTTGGACATTTTACCCGAGGGTTATATATATCCGAAAGAGGAACGTCCTGTAAGGGATTTGCTGCGCAGGAGGCTTTTGTTTGTTCGGCACAGGACATCCCACATTTTGAGTCTTCAAAGTATGATAACAAGGAATCTTGGATTAAATATGTCCGGCAATGCGATAAAGAAGCTTAAAGGAGAAGAAGTTGAAGGAATGTTTGATTCTTCCAATCTGGTCTTTATGGCCAAAAATAATATAGCAGTTATTCAGTTTTTAAAGAAGATAATTAAGGATATTGAAAAGAACGTAAAATCCCAGGTAAAGCTTCGAGAAGAATTTAAGATGCTGCTGACGATAACGGGGATTGGCGATATTTTAGGACTTACCATAATGCTGGAAGTAGGAGACATAAAACGTTTTATTAAAGTTGGAGACTATTCTTCATATTGCCGGTGTGTAAAAAGCGAAAGACTTTCCAATGGCAAGAAAAAAGGAGAGAACAACAAAAAGAACGGAAATAAATATTTATCCTGGGCATATGTAGAAGCAGCGAACTTTGCGATCAGGCATAGTGTAAAAGCACATAGTTTTTATCAACGTAAAAAAGCCGAGAAAAATGGAATAGTTGCAATTAAAGCATTGAGCAATAAGATTTGCAGGGCATCCTATTACATCATGCGGGATCGTGTGCCCTTTGATGAAGAGATGCTTTTTCGTTAATCAGTTTGGGTGCGGCAGTGAACCGGTAATGGGGTTGGTATAAAATCCATTAGATTTGATTGGTATCTGCCGCACCCGCCAACAGGCAGCAATCGTTATTTAAATCCTGATTCGCCTATGCCGTGAGTCTATAAGGGGTTGGCTAACAACCACAAGATTTGTAAAATATCCTGTTGAACACGGTATGGCACCGAAGATTTTCTGGGGTCCGAATGGACCAGGGGCCGTGCTTTAAGCATTGCGCTTAAAGCACAATTGCCTTGAACCTGATGGGTGACTGGTGCGGATCAGTAAAATGCTGACCCGGAACCGATAAGAACGAAATAACGGATGCGAACAAAGGTGATAAAGCGAGGCTGTGCTGTGGCGAAAGTAAGAGGTCAAGCAAAAAAAGATGTATTTTTTTGAAGGGAGAGCTGTTTTTTCTCTTGACAGGCCCTTTAATGGGTGACCCCAGCTTTCATTCATGAGACTGCTATTTCAAACAAAATTTTATCGTAGTTTACAGATGGTGTAATTTCCTTTTCTGCCTTAACATTTCTTTTGATATCGACAAGTCCGACTTGGTCAAGGAATTTAATATCCGTCGAAACATTTTTTACATCCCGCTCCGCAATTTTTGATAACTGACGGATGGATGAAGGTTTTTCCGTTTTAATCGCCTTCAAAAGTGCGAGTCGCTTAGGAGTTATCGCTTTTCTGAAAGCCTCAACACTTGTAAAATATACACCTTTTTCTTTTTGTACGGGCTTTCCCTTCTCAACAGCCTTCCCTATTTCAACAAATTCATTTAAAGCGGTCTTAAGGTCTTTTATCCCGACTCTAACTTTTCTGATTCTCATATCTCTCCTTCTTTGTCTGCTCTACATCTCTGTAGAAATCTTCTGCCAGCTTTTCAAGACTTACAAACAGGTAAGGTTCTTCCCCTTCTTTGTAATGTCTGTGGTCGCCTTTTCCTTCGGCGTTATCATAACCAACTATCCGTTTATTGTTTACAATATAAACTAAAGAATATTTGAAACCGTAAGGCTTGTCTGCGGTTTCGGGCACTACCCACATTTTGATTTCTATCGTATTACCGGCTTCGTCTGTAATCTTATCATGTTTGATTAACTTCGCTTTCATTGTTGGTATATTATGCCAACATAATAAAACTGTCAATCCCCTTTGTCAGAAGCCTAACGAAATATACGGCTTCAGATCCCGTAAAGCAATAGGGGACATTCATTCCAGGCGTTCTTGACGGGCTGGTTGATTTAGGGCTTTCGTTACATTAGTTTATAAGTTATTGTTAAGTTTTTAACGAGTAATCGTGGCGTATAACCAATTGATCTTAAGCGTTTAACCGCTAAACTGACTGCGGGTTCAATAATTGTTTGCTGATTTAACTAAAATTGAAACAGATCGGCAAAGATAAAGGGAAAGTATGGCATACTTGAAGATGCTCCTGTCACATTTTATGAGCCGGATTACAACAGGATTAAGCCAAAATCTTTAGAGAATAAAATGAAAAAACTGTTTCAGATATTTGAAGATTCAATGTAAATCAGGATTTAACGTGGCGTTGTTGGGCTCAGGCATGTTTGGAGTCATGGGGAATGGGCTCGTTTTCCGGTTCAAAGGGCTAAAGTGTTACAAACTCTTTTATCTTTTCTACTACATATGCCTGTTGATCATCTGAAAGTTCCGGGTATATGGGGAGGGCAAGTGTGTGTGAGGCAGCGTGTTCAGCCGCAGGAAAGTCGCCTTTTTTGTAATTCAGATATGAAAAGCATTCCTGGAGATGCAGCGGCATTGGGTAGTAAATCTCTGTTCCTATTTTAGCATCATTTAAAAAAAGGCAGAGCTCATCCCTTTTTTCTTTAAGACTTATTACAAACTGGTTGTATATATGCCTGTCTTCCTTTTGAAGCGGCAGCCTGACCATGTCTTCTGTATTTGCGTCAGCAAAAAGCTCCCTGTATTTGCGGGCATTTTCCTGGCGGGCTTTTGTCCAGTTGTCAAGGTGCGCCAGTTTTATGGAAACAATTGCGGCCTGCAATGCATCCAGCCTGAAATTGCCGCCAATCATTTTATGATAGTATTTTGGCCTTCCGCCATGAACCCTGAGTATTCGAAGCTTATCATACAATGCCTCGGAATTTGTGGTTACCATTCCCCCGTCGCCGAAAGCTCCAAGGTTTTTTGAAGGAAAAAATGAAAAACATCCAAAATCACCAATAGCGCCTGCCCGCATTCCATTATGTTCGGCTCCTATGGCCTGGGCAGCATCCTCAATGACAATCAGGTTGTATTTTTCAGCTATTTTTAAAATGTTACCCATATCCGCACACTGACCATAAAGATGAACAGGAATTATTGCTTTAAGTTTTGCACGTTCTTTTTTGGTCATATCATCTATAGCTTTTTCCACACATTCGGGGGAAATATTATATGTATCCGGATCAATATCAACAAAAACCGGCCTCGCGTCTGCACGTGCTATTGATCCGGCTGTTGCAAAAAAGGTATAGGGCGTGGTTATAACGCTATCTCCACGTCCGATATCAGCGGCCATAAGTGAAATAAGCAAAGCATCTGTGCCTGATGAAACGCCTACTGCATAACGCGTGCGGCAATAGCCGGCAATTTCTTTTTCAAGAGCCTCAACGTGAGGCCCAAGAATAAAATACTGGCTCTCAAAGATTTCTTCAACAACCTTCAAGACATCATCTTTAATGGTTTTATACTGGCTTTTAAGGTCAAGTAATGGCACTTTCATAATAAATTAATACCTCTTTGGATTGATGATTTATGATTGTTGATTTATGATTGTTGGAATCGCTTCGCCCTGCCCGCCACCTGCGAGCTATACTCAATGCTCTTCGTCCTTTTGTTGGCTTGCTCAGGCGAGGCAGGCGGGTCTATCTTTCACGCGGCGCAAGCGCCTGCGCTGCGCGTCAATCGACAATCATCAATCGACAATCGTCAATCCTTGCTCTGATCCCTTAATCATTTGCACCTGAATAATATATAGCGGCTTGCTTTCCGGGTTGCTAAGTTCAACACTGTCCTTGTCGGTTATAAGGATTGGCTCCCCTTTTTCAAAGAACCTTGTTTGTTTATCTGATTTAATCTTTGCGCGGCCGTTTATTATAAGCAGATGCTTTGTTGTTGACGCGTCAACCTTAACTTGAAATGTTGAATCAGGATATATGATAAGCTTGGCCACGGAAAAATCATCCGTTTGTTCCAATAGAGTCAAGACTCCCCAGGGGTGGTGCAGTGTCTTGTGCTCGTGATATTCCTTTCTCCCCTTTTCCTTGAGCTGCGCCACAATAGACTTGACATCTCTGCTGTTATTAATGTCTGAAACAAATACAGAATCAGGTGTTTCAACAACCACCATATTTTCAAGGTAGTTGGTTGCGATCAGCCTTTCGTGCCCCATTATGAAACAGTTTTTCGTATCCTTTGCAATTACATCTCCAGAAATAACATTATTGTTTTCATCCTTTGGAAGAAAGTCATAAAGAGATTTCCATGACCCTATATCGCTCCAGCCAAAATCAGACGGCAGAACAACCCCTTTGTCGGTTTTTTCCATTATCGCGCAATCAAAGCCAATATCCGGAAGTTGTTCATACTCATCCCTGGTAATGGCCTGCTCTCTATCAACCAGATTCTTCATACTTTTCAGAAGTTCAGGCTGAAAGCGTCTAAACTCTTCAATGATAACAGAGGCTTTAAAGGTAAACATTCCGCTGTTCCAGTAAAAGTTGCCGGCCTTGATATACTTTTCTGCAGTAGCTTCATCAGGCTTTTCAACAAATCTCTTTATGGTTAATGCACTGCCAAATAACTCTTCACCCCCCTCAATATATCCGTAACCTGTTTCAGGGTAATTGGGTTTAATGCCATAAGTGACAATATATCCTATGTCGGCAAGGCTTATAGCTGTTTTAACCTCCTCATGAAAGCTTTTAACATCCCTGATTACATGATCGGCCGGAAAAACAGATAAGACTGCATCTGGCTCGGTTTTTAGAATATTCAGCACTCCAAGAAGGATTGCCGGCCCAGTGTTCCGGCCGCATGGTTCACAAATTATTTTCCCTTTGGCCTTCACACCTATTTCCGCCATGTGCCGCGTGATTTCGTGAAAATGTTCCTCACCGCAAACAATTCTGATACTTTCTGTATCTATAACAGGAGCCAATCTTTTTATCGTGCTTTGCACAAGAGAGTCATTGCCAATGAACTTTACAAGCTGCTTGGGATATAATTCTCTTGAGACCGGCCATAAGCGTGTGCCTGTTCCGCCTGCCAACAAGATGGCATATACATTTATCTTATTGTCGATTTTATGATCAGGCATTTCTAAATCTCTTTTTTTTGCTGTTTTTCCCAAAATTATTAAGCTGTGGAGAAGCAGTGACTTCTCTGCAAACAGTTTCCACGGCATTATAACCAAGAAATTTGTTAACTTCGCGCGTTAATGCCGAACCGGCCTTAAGTTTCATGGTATCAGGCAAGGCAATTATTGTTTCTGTTTTATCAGGATCACGCAGATGGATATAAGCCAGACATAAGCCGGGATGTTTACTGACAATATCATAAAGTTTGACAAGCCTCTCTCTTTGGATCTTCGTTATATCCAGATTAAAGTGAATACTTGCAGTCCAGGTTTCTTCGGCCTTATCAATAGGAATGAGGGAATCGACCAGTATTTTTACCGAGTTTTCATCCTTTTGCACCTGTCCCTGCAGAACGATTGGATTGTCATCAACTAAAAAATCGTGTATTTTTTTATAAACTGAAGAAAAAACTGTAACTTCAATAGAACCAAGCATGTCCTCTATTGTTACAAAGGCCATTAAATCCCCTTTTTTTGTCTTGATGGTCTTGGTATTTCTTATAATGCCTCCGATCCTGACCGTTTCGCCATCATTTTTTTCCTTTGTCGAGATAGAGGTTATATTAGTGAATTTATCAAGCAGAACCTCATACCTGGTTAAAGGATGCCCTGTGATATAAAAACCGAGCGACTCTTTCTCAAAGGCTAAAAGCTGTTTCTCATCCCATTCGTCAATTGCCGGCATAGGAGGATGCAACTTGCTTACGCTGACATCAAACAGTCCGACCTGTAGGTCTGATCTTTCCTTTTGTACCCTTTGGCCATAATCAAGAGCATCCTCTAAGGATTCCATCATCTGGCTGCGATTGGCGCCGGTGGAATCAAAGGCCCCGCATTTTATAAGGCTTTCGACAACCCTCTTATTAACCTTTTGCAAGGCCACCTGTTCGCAAAAATCATACAGGGAAGAAAACCTTCCCTTTTTTCTAACATCAATTATAGATTCGATTGCCCCTTCTCCTACATTTTTAACCGCTACAAGCCCGAATCTTATCTTTGAACCAACTGTAGTGAATTCCTTGTTGCTTTCATTTATGTCCGGCGGAAGAACATCTATTGCGTGACTTCGACATTCGGCAATATATTTTACCACGCCGTCAATGGAATGAATTTCACTTGTAAGCAATGAAGCCATAAACTCTACAGGAAAGTGAGCTTTAAGAAAAGCTGTCCGGTATGCGATAAGAGCGTATGCAGCGCTGTGGGATTTGTTAAATCCATACCCGCCGAATTTTTCCATAAGCTCAAATATTTTTTTTGCCTTGTCAAAAGCAATGTTGTTTTCCTTTGCTCCCTGCACAAAACGCAAGGTGTGCTTAGCCATAATTGCCGGTATTTTTTTTCCCATTGCCTTGCGTAAATCATCCGCCTCTGCCATGGAATAGTTTGCCAGTACGCTGGCAATCTTCATAACCTGCTCCTGATATACAATAACCCCGTAAGTTTCCTGTAAAATAGGTTCCAGTTCGGGTATAGTGTATTTAACAGATTTTCTTCCGTGCTTTCTTTCAACAAAATCATCCACCATTCCGCTATCAAGCGGACCCGGGCGGTAAAGGGCGACAAGGGCTATAATGTCATCAAAGCATTCGGGTTGCAGCCTCACAAGCAGATCTCTCATGCCTGAACTTTCAAGCTGAAATACTCCGGTTGTATCGCCTGATGCTAAAACACGATAAGTATCAGGATCTTTAAAATCAAGGTTTGCAAGATCCGGAGGGGTGCTGCCCCGTCCGGCAATAAGGGAAAGGGTATGGGCGATAACGGTAAGGTTGCGAAGGCCTAAAAGGTCAAATTTCACCAGCCCGATTTTCTCAACACATTTCATGTCAAACTGAGTTACTACCTCCCCTTTTTTGCCTCTGTATAGCGGCAAATATTCCACAAGAGGTTTATCTGCTATCACGACACCTGCGGCATGTGTTGATGCATGCCTGGGCAGCCCTTCGAGAACGCGACATATCTTTATAAGATCTTCTATCGCAGGATTCTTTTTTGCAATCTGCTTAAGCCTTGGTTCCTGTGTTAGCGCTTCATCAAGGCTTATATTCAAAACATCAGGCACCATCTTGGCGATTGAATCCACCTCGCGCAGCGGTATGTCGAGGCCGCGGCCAACATCGCGTATAACGGCTCTGGTTTTGAGTTTTCCAAAGGTTATGATCTGGGCAACATAATCGCCGCCACCGTATTTATCCACTATATATTTAAAAATCTCTTCCCTGCCGTTTATGCAAAAATCAACATCGATATCCGGCATACTTTTTCTGGCAGGATTGAGAAATCGTTCAAAAATAAGACCGTGCTCTATGGGATCCAGTTCTGTAATCCCCAGACTATATGCAACAAGACTTCCTGCTGCAGAGCCTCTTCCCGGGCCCACCGGAATATTATTCTCTTTGGCATAATGGATAAAATCGGCAACAATCAGGAAATAACTCGAAAATTCCATATCCTTTATTATGGAGATTTCATAATCAAGACGGTCATTATAAATCTTTTCATCAATATCAGGATTCTTTGTTTTTATATGCTGTAATATGTGTGCATATCCCTTCCTGACCTTTTGCTCAAAAATTTCATCCGCAGTCTGGTCAGAAGAAGAATCAGCAGAAAGACTAAATTTCGGGAAGTGATATACGCTGCTTGATTTTGACAGAAAGTCAAATTCAACGTTGCATTTTTTTGCAATCTCAACACTGTTGTTAAGGGCACCCGGATAAAGGGAAAAAGATGAATGCATCTCTTCTTTTGATTTAAAATAGAGCTGGTCGGTTGCGAATCTGAAACGATTTGGATCATGGATAGTCTTTCCGGTCTGTATGCACAAAAGCAGTTCATGTGCACGAGCATCCTCTTTGTTCAGGTAATGGCAGTCGTTGGTGGCTACGAGAGGGATTGAAAGCCTTTTGCTCATATCAAGAAGGCCCTGGTTAACCTTTTCCTGCACTGCAATCCCGTTGCTCTGGACTTCAAGAAAAAAGTTGTCCTCTCCAAAAATTTCAAGGTAGGTGCGCGCGGCTTCATCCGCCTTATCAATAGCGCTTTCAATAATCAGCCTGGGAATTTCGCCATGCATACATGCTGAAAGACCGATAAGGCCTTTGCTGTATTTTTTTAGAACTTCTTTATCAATGCGGGGTTTATGGTAAAAGCCTTTAAGCTGTGCAATGGTGGCCAGTTTGCATAAATTGCGGTACCCTTCAAGATTTTTAGCTAAAATAACAAGATGAGAAAGCCCTTTGTGGTCAAACGGGGTTTTATCATTAATGGTTCGCGGCGCCACATAGCATTCACATCCTATTATCGGTTTTATTCCGGCCTTTACAGCCTTTTCATAAAATTCAATAATTCCAAACATGGTGCCATGATCGGTAATGGCAACAGAATCCATGCCAAAATCGGATGCCCGTTTTAGCAGGGCATCGATCCTTATGGCGCCGTCAAGAAGACTGTATTGCGTGTGAACATGCAGATGGATAAAATCAAATGAGGGATTTGTCATTTAGATAGATTGTAACATTTTAGGTTTTTGAAAATAAATCAAGCTTCAGGGTTCAGGTCAGTCAAGCTGGTAATTCGGGGCCTCTTTGGTAATTATTACATCATGAACATGGCTTTCGCGCATACCTGCCGGACTTATCTTTATAAAGCGAGCCTTTTCCCTGAGTTCTTTTAGGGTTCGACACCCAGCATACCCCATGCCCGCCTTTAATCCCCCAATAAGCTGAAAGATGTTGGCGGAAAGAGAACCTTTATATGGAACACGCCCGACAATGCCCTCTGGAACCAGCTTGTTAACATCGGTTATTTCATCATGGTAATATCTGTCTTTACTACCCTTTTTCATTGCTTCAATCGAGCCCATACCCCTGTATACCTTGTAGCTGCGGCCCTGAAAAAGGACTAATTCGCCAGGGCTTTCTTCGGTTCCGGCAAAAAGTCCGCCTATCATTACTGTATGGGCTCCGGCCCCTATAGCCTTTGTAATATCGCCGGAAAACTTGATGCCTCCATCGGCAATTAAAGGAACGCCGGTTTTGCTGGATATTGACCTGCAATTAATTATTGCGGTTAACTGGGGTATGCCTGCGCCGGCAATGATACGTGTAGTGCATATCGACCCTGGCCCGATCCCGATTTTTACCCCGTCAACACCTGCTTGAACAAGATTTTCAGCCCCTTTTGCCGTGCTGACATTGCCGGCAATCAGTTCGATATTTTTGAAATTGCTTTTTAATGTTTTTACTGCATCAATAACATTTTTTGTATCTCCATGAGATGTATCTATTAATATAACATCCGCCCCTGCTTTGAGAAGGGCCTGCGCTCGCTCCTCCATATCCTGACCGACTCCGACTGCCGCGCCGACCCTGAGCCTGCCCATACTGTCTTTGCAGGAGTTTGGATATTTTCTTATTTTTTCAATGTCTTTTATTGTTATCATCCCCTTGAGCCGCCCATTTTTATCAACCACAAGAAGTTTTTCAATCCTGTGTTTATGAAGCAGCTTCTTGGATTCTTCCAGGGTAATTCCTTCTGAAACCGTTACAAGATTTTCCTTTGTCATAACTTCAGAGACCTTCTTTTGCAGGTCTGTTTCAAATCGCAGGTCCCTGTTAGTCACGATACCTACCAGTTTATCCCCTATTATAACCGGAATTCCGGAAATGCGATACTCCCCCATCAGCTTCAGCACTTCATGTACCAATTGATCAGGATGGATTGTAATGGGATCAATAATCATACCGCTTTCAGATTTTTTAACCTTGTCAACCTCCAGAACCTGGCTTTTGATACTCATATTGCGGTGTATGAAACCTATTCCCCCTTCACGGGCCAGGCTAATGGCTGTATGCGCTTCTGTTACAGTATCCATAGCAGCGCTTACAATCGGGATGTTAAGCGCAATATTTTTTGTCAACATGGTTTCGGTATTAACATCTTTTGGCAGCACATCAGAATAGTTCGGAATTATCAAAACATCATCAAAAGAAAAAGCTTCCTCAGGTGGCATTTTTATCATAACCTTCCTCCGAAAAAATTACTTTATTAAGCATAAGCTTTGATGAATTGGAAATCAATCTCATTAACTTAAGAATACTCAGAAGCGCTTACTGTGATTAATAATAAAATCGCTTAAGTTAATGGCATTGAAATCGAAATAGCAAATGGATTTACCTTTATCAATCTTTTATTTGTTGCATTGGCAATATAAAAGGATTAGGGGATTAAGGATTATAGGATTAGAAGGTTCTTTAACTTTGAGATATAATTATGCTTATTAAAATAAATCCAAAAAATCCGCAGGCGCGTCTCATCACAAAGACCGTTGAAGTGCTCAAAAAAGGAGGAATAATCGCTTATCCTACAGACACCTTTTATGGAATAGGTTGTGATATTATGAATAAAAGGGCTATTGAAAAGATTTACCAGTTAAAGCAGCGAAATAAAAGCAAACCATTTAGCTTTATCTGTTCAGGACTCAAAAATATCAGCCATTATGCCAAAGTTTCAAATTATGCGTATAAAACCATGAAACGGCTTTTGCCCGGGCCTTATACTTTCATTATGGCAGGTTCAAAACTTGTGCCCAAAATTATGTTGACCAAGCGAAAAACCGCCGGCATACGTGTGCCTGACAATCCAATTTGTCTGGCGCTTGTGAAAGAACTGGGAAATCCGATTATTACAACAAGCGCAACAATGCCGGATGGAAGCATTATTCACGATCCATCCCTTATCCACGATTATTTCAATTCAAGAATTGATATTGTAATTGACGGACAAACCCCTATCACCGGGAAACCCTCAAGTGTAATCTCCCTTATGGACGATATACCTGAGGTTATTCGCAAAGGCATTGGCGATGTGAGTATTTTTATGTAATTCGGTCTCTTATCTCAGAAAATTCGTCGCAGATACTCTTCTTTTTTTATAGATGTATATGAAGACATATCCGGAAGATCGAGCGATTTTTTTGCAAAATCAAACACCTGGTTATAATCGAACCGTAAACCCATTCTTTCGTAGTAGTTTTCTAATATTTCTTTTGGCCTTAAGTGTTTAAATTTGCATGGGATGGAAAGCGTGGGTATATCTTTTTGCGAAATTACCTTAAGAATATCATCGTTATTATGTTTGATCAAAGGCCTGAAAATCGTATATCCTTCCTTCATCTTTAGAAGGGGATAAAAACGCTGCGCTGTTTCTTTAAACCTGTAATTTTTTTCAGCATCAAATTTATTGTCAGGATCAGAAAATATTTCAGACATCAAATGCTCTACACAATAGCTGACAATGTCCCAGAGGGAATAACTGACTATAAGAACCAATTTGTTCCAGTCTTCTATCGAGCCGGTCAAAACTTTTTTTAGAATTTTTTTCCTCAGTTCTTGACAGGCAAGACACGGGTTTGTTGAATTGTCAATATAATCATCCGTTACATTCGGGTCATGCCATATAATATTTACGCCCTGTTTGCTCCAGTAAGATCCGATCTTCTCTTTTTCCTCATCTGAATATCTATGTACAGGAAATGCCGCTGCATGCGCCTCAAAATCAAACCCGAAATCCTTTGCCGCTCTTAAGATGAAATCCATAGCCACGGATGAATCCTTTCCGCCTGAAAACAGCATATAATTATTTTTATCCTGAAGGCTCGCAAGTATCGATTTGTGATGCTCTCTCCACCTGGAATAACTCAACTCATAATTTAAGTTTATCTTCATATAGATTACGGCCTTAAAATGGTGATGGTTTCGGCAGGATCGCTCAGTTGTTTTAAGTTTTGCATATTTATTTCAACGCCCAGACCAGGACCGGGCAAAGGTCCTGCTTTGCCGCCAAGTCCAAAGGAAACGTTTTCTTTTGTAATATTTTCCTTTAGCAGGAATTCATCATAAGAACCGTCATAATATAAGGCATCTTTACAAAGCAGACATAATGCCCTGCCCGCAGCAGAAAGAATGCCCGACTCGCCCAGGTGGCAACCGATCTGAAAAGGAACTTTGTTTTGCCTTAAATAGTCAATTATTCTAAGCGACTTTCTAAACCCGCCGCATTTGGACAGTCTTACGTTAACCATTTTATAATAACCTTGTTTTAGGATTCTTTTCACATCGCCAATAGAACAGGCAGATTCATCAGCCATTAAGATAATGCCGCTGTTTTGAATCATTTCAGCAAAATACGCAATATCCGGGTCATCAGGCATTACAGGCTGCTCAACAACCTTAACCCTGTATTTATCAATGAGCTGAAACTGTTTTAAAACCTGTTCACGATCACCTGTCCCGTTAATGTCCACCCTTAAATCACAATTATAACCAAATACAGAGTAAACAGTTTCAAAGATTTCTTTGTTTTGTAAATAATTTTGCCCCATCTTAATACGCAGCTTATTGATTTTCATTTTCTTAATCAATCGACAGATTTCCGTGATTCTTTCTTTATTATCTAAAGGGATTGTGGCTCCGTAGTAAACATTGCCGGTATAGAAATCATTGGGGAAATATTGGGTTATATATCTGTGTTGTTGTTTGCCTAAAGCATCTAATATGGCGGTCTCAATGGCGCAAATTGCAGAATTATGCTCTTTGCCGTTGGAAAGACTCTCAATAAAATCCAAAACCTGTAAAATATCATTTAAGTTCCATGGAAAACTGTTTTTTTCTACAAAATGTTTAATTGTTTGGGCAGAGCTTTCTTGAGATTCTCCTGTTACGTATGAGCGAGGTGCGCCTTCTCCATAACCTTTAATTTTCCCCTGTTCGGCTATGACTTCAGCCACTATATTCTTTACTGATGATCTTTTTCTTAAAGAATGAGTGAAATCGGCTGTAAAAGGAAGCAAGACCTGATAAATATTTACCTTGTCTATTTGCATAGATTAATCTTTATCCGATGATCGGCGCCTAAAACCGGCAGAAGCTTTAGGAAAAGACAGGGTAAATATAGTGCCTTCATTTACCTTGCTTTTTACTTCGATGATTCCGCCATGATCCTGCATATTTTTATGGGCAATAAACAGGCCCAATCCTGTTCCATTGTGCATACTACTTTTATGCCTGGTGGTAAAATAGGGGTCAAATATTTTGTCAATTACATCTTGAGGTATTCCAGGGCCATTATCTTTGATTTCTATCTGGATAGCCTCACCTTTTTTATGTTCCATAATTTTTTTTGTTGTTAATTCGATTTTTCCTTTATCAGGAGTAAAATCTATAGCATTTGAAAGCAGGTTTAAAATAACCTGCTTTATCTTTTCCGGGTCCATCCATACCTGCCCTATGTCAGGATCATAATTACGAACAATATCAATATGTTTTGAATGGCTCTGGGGCGAAGTAAGCAAAATCATTTTATCTATCAATTCATTAACATCGCTTAACTCAAACTGTGATTCTCTTGTTTTGGCCAGATCCAAAAGCTCGGCAATGAGATTATTTACTCTTGCGGTTTCCTCCATTGCAATCTCATAAAATTCGGTCCTGAATTCTTCATCATCATATTTTTGGGGCAGCATCTGGATAAATGTCCCTATGGCGGTCATTGGATTCTTAATCTCATGAGCCAGCCTTGCCGCCATATTGCCAAGAAAGGAAAGCTTTTCAGCTCTGCTCAAAAGAGCCTGGGATCTTTTCAGATCCTCCATCTGCTCTCTGAGTTTGTTGTATAGCTTTGCGTTTTCTATAGCGATGGCAATCTGGGGGGCAAAGATTTCCAGGGTTTCCCTTGTTTCCTTTGGGATTCCATCTCCATCCATAGCATCTGTTGCAATGATCCCAATTACCCTGGATCTCGTTATAAGAGGAACAACAAATGCTGAGGTGGGATTAGCGCGCTTTAAGACGATATTTTCCTTTCTCAGGGTTGAATTTTTTGTGTCAGGAATATACTCGGACTGTCCTTTGCTGACCACCCTTGCCATTATGTTGCTCAAGCGATCCAGAGGAACCGTATAGTTTCTGATCTCTTGAGGAACTTCACCATCAAAACCCACTCCATACATATATTCAAGGCACCCTTCGTTATCATTTACAAGCATGATTATGGCCCGGTTTATTTGACATACATTTGATAAAATATTCATGATAACGGTCAAAAGCTGTTTTAAGTCAAGTACGGAAACAATTGCCTTTCCTGTATCCTGTACAGCCAAAAGCTGTTTGATTTTATAATTAAGCTCGGCATTCAGGCGGTTGACTTCGTCATATTTTTTTTCAATAATATCTTTGTCTTTTTCCTGTTCGGCAATAATATCCTTCAGCATTGCTCTGGACATAAAAAATCTGGAAAAATACTCACGAACTCTGTTTTGAAATTTCCATTTTACATGGTACTCACAATATGGAGCGCCGTCAAAATAGCAACATGCCTCTTTGAATGTATAAGGCTTTCCTGACCAGATAGTTGGCAAAAATGTATAAATACCTTGATTGAAAAGACATAAATCTTTAGAAAGTTTCATTGATGAATCCCAGTGTAAACGAAATATAGCCAAATTTCTTCCCACACTCACAAGTTCGACCCTTTTGGTCCGGTTAAATTTATCATTTATCTTCTGGGCATGTTTGAAGCTCTTTTTTGAAGACCAGAATGCCTTAACAAATATCTTTTGAATATAGCCAAGAGATGAATTCTCAATAGAATATTTTGCAATCTTATAAGCAACCATTTCGTCATGCAGAATTAATCTTGCCCTTTTGTATAATTTAGAAATTACAGAACATGAAATCCAGTTGTTTGGATCTTGTAAAAAACTTTCAGGGTCGGGAAGGCTGTCTATTTCAGGGTCAAGATCATGTAACAGTTCGGAACAATCGCCATTGTTATGAGCCTTTATATAATTTATAATAGACCTGGAATTTATACAGCTTGTTTCTCTTTCCATGCAATATACCTCATTGTATTTGTATCAAATACTTATCCGGCTCTATGCAACCTTGCCAAAAGAGGGTATAAGCTGTGGCAGATATAATGGTTTTTCAACCATTATGCCGGCTGATGGAATTTGTTCAATGGCCGGATATTTTTTCCACTGGTACCATCCTTCGGGATGATTGTAAATGTATTGCTCCAAATATTTTAACACGATCTCTCCGACCGATGCATCTGTTAATTGTTTGAACCGTTTTTTTATTTCTTCCATCGAAGCTGAAATGAATTTATATCGATGATTATGATCTCTATGCATAATGCCAAACACTACAGAAGCGTCGCCCCTTTTTGAAATAATATTCATTGTTCTATCCAGATTTATCTCTTTACCTAAAAAGGATATTCTGTTATTTTTAGAAGGTCTCCATTCATCTATCTCATCACACTGAGTAAGTACTACACGATTCTCTCTCAGGTTATCAAAAATGGCCTTTACAACATTAGGAGTATTATCAGCGTCGATAATTCTTGTTGAAAAGTTATTAGACTGTTTCATAGCTGTGTTACGCATGTGGTCTGAAGAAAATCTTACTATCATCGTTACAGGATATTTCTTATCACAAAGAAAAGCCGGGATCAGCTCAATGCCTCCCACATGGCCGGTGATTAACAAAACGCCCCTGCCTCTGGAAAGCCCTTTTTCTATTGCTGTTAGGCCTGTACTTTCCATGTGTGTTTTCACAAAAGCTCTGAGCGTTTCAGGAGATGAATATGCGTTAAAAAATTTTTCATAATAGTGAGATACTATTCCCCGGAAAATATTCCTGGTAATCGATCTTATTTCAGATCCACTTTTTTGGCCGGCAAATACCTCCTTAACAGAGCTTTTTATTTTCCGCTTTTCCTTTCTTTTAAAGAAGAAATATAATTTCCCTAAAGTGGTTATATAAAAAAATGTAATTCTCCACCCAAGTTTCTTGCACATAAAAATGTTAAACCTTAATTGCAAAAAGGAGCTTAAGTTTATCTTCATTATAATCACCTCCTGAGACCTTTGCAAAACGTTCCCTTTTGCCCAATTACTGCGTCAGGCTCAAATTTTAATCCTCGAAATACTCAATGTATTCCTACGGTTAAAATCTTCGCCTTCCTTGAACTTGAACAAAATTGAGCATTTTGCAAAGGTCTCCTACTACGATTTATCATAATTAATATTTATGCCTATAAACCAATAAACCTTCTTACTCACTCAAAATACATGCCAGGACAGATCTGAAATATTATGCTGTAAAACAGAGGCCGTTGTCCGTGACATTTTGAGTTTATCATTTCGCTAATTCCTGTTTCATAGGCGCTTAACATTAAGTATGATGCGCAAAACTATATATTTGAATATCAAAGCAAGTATAACAAAAAAATAATTATATAACAATTTTTTACCATATGCACAACATGTTAGGCATAAATGCACATACTTTTGTGCATTTGCCTCTGGCATTTAGTTGACGAAAACAAAATTTTGTGGTGATATATTATTATGAAGAACAGGAGATAAATATTTTGCCAGATGAAGAGGTGTTGAAGATGAACCCGCAACAAAAAAACGGGGACAAAAAAAACAAGCATGGGAAAAAGCCACGTGTTTTGGTAGCAGACGATGAGCCGAACATTCTGCGAGCCATGTCTTTAGTACTCCAATCAAAGTTTGATGTCACCGTAGTAGAGAGCGGTGACAAAGCAATCGAAAAAATCCAACAGGGTATGGATTTTGATGTAGTTTCCCTGGATCTGCAAATGCCCGGACTGTCAGGTATTGAGTCGCTCAAAGCTGTAAAACAATTGAGCCCTTCTACGGAAGTGTTGATCGTTACAGCTCACTCAGATGCTGAATCGGCAAAAGGAGCTCTCAAACTTGGAGCTTATGATTACATTGACAAACCCTTCAATAACGATGAATTACTTGCGGCGATTCACAAAGGTGTGGAACGCCGGACCAATGCAATAGAAGCGGAAACAACCAAAGAACAGCTTGCATTTGTCAAAGCACAATTAATGCAATCGGAAAAATTCTCCGCTATCGGGGAATTGTTAGCCGGGGTTGCCCATGAATTAAATAATCCATTAACCACAGTTATGGGTTTCTCAGAACTTCTTCTTATAAGGGAATTTTCACCCGATAAAACCCGAAACTATCTGGAAAAAATAAATAAAAGCGCTTTGCTCTGTAAGAATATCGTCCAAAAGCTGCTTGGATTTTCCAGGAAAGAAGAGTCGAAACAGAAATACATCCGGGTCAATCATATTATCGAAAGTACCCTTGAGCTTAAACAGCATGATTTAAAGGCAGATAACATTCAGGTGGTCAGGCAATTAGCAGATAATATGCCCAGTACAATGGCTGACTTCTATGAGCTCCAGCAGGTGTTTCTGAATATGATCAATAATGCACACCAGGCAATGAAAATGCATGCCGGAACGGGAACGCTGACTATTAAGAACACATTTGATGAAAAAACAATGCGCATCAGTTTCCTTGACACAGGGCCGGGCATCCCCAAAGAAAATCTCCAGAAGATCTTTGAACCACTTTTTACAACAAAGAAAAGAGGAGAAGGCACAGGACTTGGTTTAAGTATTTGCTATGAAATCATCAAGAAACATAAGGGGGATATCTTTGTGGCCAGTGACCAGAGAAAAGGCGCATGCTTTGTAATAGAATTGCCT
>JAPVVG010000101.1 GCA_028571455.1 Desulfobacteraceae bacterium
AAAAATGGCAACAATCAGCGCAACAATGGTTAAACAGCTCCGTGAAAAGACAGGAGCCGGTATTATGGATTGTAAAGAAGCTCTTGCAGAGTGCGATGGCGATATAAGCAAATCCATTGATTTTTTAAGAAAAAAAGGGCTGGCAACAGCCTCAAAGAGATCCGGCAGGGTTATGAGGGAAGGGGTAATCAAATCTTATATTCATACTGGCAGCAAACTTGGCGCAATGGTTGAGATTGATTGCGAGACCGATTTTGTTGCAAAAAATGATGATTTTCTTGAGTTTGCAAAGAATATAGCAATGCATATTGCAGCTACTAATCCTGTTGGGATCAGGCCCGAAGATGTTCCCGAAGAGATAATTAACAAGGAAAAGGAAATCTATCGCGCGCAGGCCCTTGAAACAGGCAAGCCTGAAAAGATTGTAGATAAGATAGCAGAGGGTAAGCTGCAGAAATTTTATAAGGACAACTGTCTTATGAGCCAGACATATGTACGGGACCCCAGTGTGACTATTGACGATCTTTTAAGCGGCTTGATTGCAAAAATCGGCGAGAATATTACGATTAAACGTTTTGTGCGGTTCCAGGTAGGGGAGTCCTGAAACTTTGGCATTAGCCCGGTATAAAAGAGTTTTGTTAAAACTTAGCGGCGAAGCCCTTATGGGAGATAGGGACTTTGGAATCAGCCAGGAAAGGATAAAATATATGGCTGATGAGATTCGTTCGGTATTTGATCTCGGAATCCAGATTGCCATTGTTATCGGCGGAGGCAACATATTCAGAGGGGTTAGCGCAGGTTCATTCGGCATGGATAGAACATCTGCCGATCACATGGGCATGCTTGCTACGGTGATAAACAGTATTGCGCTGCAGGATGCTCTTGAGAAAAGAGGGGTTCAAACCCGCGTACAGTCGGCCATATCAATGCATGAAATAGCTGAACCATATATACTTCGCAAGGCTATACGCCATCTTGAAAAAGGGCGTGTTGTGCTTTTTGCAGCCGGCACCGGCAATCCATACTTTACGACAGACACTGCCGCTGTATTAAGGGCTCAGGAGATTCATGCTGAAATTTTACTAAAGGCTACCAGAGTTGACGGCTTTTATGATTCAGACCCTGAAATTAACGGAGACGCTGAATTCATAAAAAAAATAAGTTACATGGAAGTCCTTGAAAAACAGCTTAAAGCCATGGATACGACAGCTATTTCTCTCGCTATGGACAATAAACTCCCAATTATTGTTTTTAATCTGAAACAAAAAGGAAATTTCAGAAAGATTATATGCGGAGAGGAGATCGGGACACTGATAAGTAGTCGAGTAGTCGAGTAGTCGAGTAGTCGAGTGGTTGAGTGCTCGACTAAACGGTTATGTTATTATAAAGTTTTATGGTAGCCGTTCACGGCTTGAAACTTGAAATTGGAAAGTAGAAATTTGGGAGAGATTAAAATAGAAATTGGAAATTAGAAATTGGGAGGAACAGTACACGTGCAGCGCAGGCGCTTGCGCCGCGTGAAAGCATGAAGGCCAAATTTCCAATTTCCAATTTCCAATTTCAACGTTTCGTGAACGCTTACGTTTTATGCAAGCCACCGGCTATGCTGGTGATCATGGCTGAAGTGATTAGGTGAAGTACGTGATTGAAACAATATATCAGGAAACAAGAGATTTGATGGGCAAGTCGATATCAGCCCTGAAAAATGAAACAAAAAGGGTCAGGACAGGGCGTGCCTCCCAGTCGCTGCTTGACGGCATACGGGCTAATTACTATGGCACTCCGACCCCGATTAGCCAGATGGCGTCTATTTCAGTCCCTGAAAGCCGTCTTATTACAATACAGCCGTGGGATGTTTCTGTAATCAAGGAGATTGAAAAGGGAATATTGAAATCGGATCTTGGCCTAACGCCTTCAAATGACGGCAAGATAATAAGAATATCAATTCCGTCGCTTACAGGGGAGAGAAGAAAAGAGCTTGTAAAGATCGTGCATAAAATGTGCGAAGATTATAAGATTGCGCTGCGTAATATAAGGCGTGATTCAAACGATCTGTTGAAAGGTTTAAAAAAGGATGGCGAGATTGCGGAAGATGATGCTTTCAGGGCTCAGGATCAGGTCCAGAATATAACAGGTGAGCATATAAAGCAAATCGACGATATCTATAACGAAAAAGAGAAAGAGATCCTTGAATTTTAGTGAAGCCCCCCCAATTTATACAGATCGTGACACCGCAAATTATCCCTCTCATGTGGCCATCATTATGGATGGCAATGGCAGATGGGCGAAACAGCGCCTTTTAAACCGGATAAAAGGTCATGAAAAAGGGGCTGAAATGGTTCGAACAATTGTTGAATGCTGCCGTGAAATCGGAATTTCCATCCTGACCCTGTATGCTTTTTCCACAGAAAACTGGCAGCGACCAAAAGTGGAAGTTGCTGCCCTTATGACCCTCCTTGCAAATTTTCTTAAATCAGAGCAAAAAAAATTATTGGATAATAATATCCGGCTCAATGCAATAGGGCAGATAGAGCGTTTGTCGAAAAGTGTTCGTAATGCGCTGCATAAGACCATGGCTTTAACGGAAAAAAATAACGGCATGCTTCTAAACCTTGCGTTGAGTTATGGGGCCAGAGCAGAGCTAATCAGGATGGTAAAAGATATTGCAATAAAGGTTAAAGAGGGCATAATCGATCCTGATTCAATAACAGATGACGTTATATCTGATTGCCTTTATACAAAAGGGATGCCGGATCCTGATCTGTTGATAAGAACCGGCGGCGAGATGCGTATAAGCAATTTTCTCCTGTGGCAAATCGCTTATACTGAAATTTATGTCACAGATACATTGTGGCCCGATTTTAGTAAAGATGAGTTTATGCAGATTCTGAAAAACTACCAACACCGAAAACGCAGATTCGGCAAAGTGTAAAACACGACGAATAATTGAGGGATTGAGGGATTGAGGGATTGAGGGATTGAGGGATTGAGGGATTGAGGGATTGAAATCAGTAGAATACCTTCAATTCCTAAATTCCTAAATTCGCAATTAAGCGAAGCGAATTCCTAAATTCCTGAATTCCCCAATTCCTGAATTCGCAATTAAGCGAAGCGAATCAAAATATGCATTTTAAACGTTGGATTACAGTTAGCGTGGCACTTCCCCTCGTTGTCTTGTTGATTTACAAAGGGGGATCAATCCTGTTTGCTATATTTATCTGTATGGTATGCATTCTGGCGCTGGTGGAATATTTTCGCATTGCTTTGCTACAAGCTCAAAGCTCAAAGCTCAAAGCTCAAAGCAAGGAGCTGAAAGGTAAAAATCTTTCAGCTTTCAGCTTTCAGCTTTCAGCTTTTATCATAGGCCCGATGATTATCTGGGCTGCTTACAGAAATTCGTTTGATATTATTTTAGGCCTTATTATTTTAAACTTTATTCTTTCCGGATTGATTTCTCTTCGTTACTTCAAGACAAATCCATTGGTTGTAGAGATGGTTGCAAGGCATATCTTAGGGATTATATACATTCCATTATTTCTTTCATGCCTGGTTTTAATACGCAACGATACTTACGGTATTGTGTGGATTTTCTTCCTGTTGACCCTTGTTTTTGTCGGTGATACAGGCGCATTCTATGTGGGCCGCGTTTTTGGGCAACATAAACTTTGCCCTGCTATTAGCCCGGGAAAGACTATTGAAGGCGCTATTGGGGGGCTTGCGGCAACTTTGGGGGCAGGTCTTATCTTTATGAATTGTTTTTTAAAATCATTGCCATTAGGGCCAAGCATCCTGTTTTTTCTTTCCATCGGAGTTGTCGGGCAGGTTGGCGATCTGTTTGAATCTGAACTTAAGCGATATGCTGATATGAAAGATTCAGGCTCAATTCTGCCTGGTCACGGCGGCATCCTGGATCGGATTGATGCGCTTTTGTTTGCGGCTCCGGTGGCATATTTTTTTAAGGGATATATATTTCTGTGAAACAGCTTTCCATACTTGGATCTACCGGATCAATCGGTTGCAAGGCGCTTGCAATTATAGAAATGTTTCCAGAGCAATTCGGCGTTAAAGCCCTTGCAGCCGGAACCAATGTTGAACTGTTAGCCGGCCAGATCAAGAGATTTTCTCCCGAGCTTGCCGTTGTTATTGATGCAAACAGGGCGCTTGAACTGAAAGGGATGGTTCCTTCAAAGACCGGCGTTGAAATAATGTATGGGGAAGATGGATACAGGGCTGCAGCTACACATGGATCTGTTGATATGGTTGTGTCTGCAATAGTGGGCGCAGCAGGTCTTGTGCCGACTCTGGCAGCAATAGAAGCAGGCAAGAACATTGCGCTGGCCAACAAAGAATCGATTGTAATGGCAGGCGAAATTGTTGCAAAAAGAGCTGATGAAAAAGGGATAAGGCTGCTTCCAATCGACAGCGAGCACAGCGCTGTGTTTCAATGTATTGTGGGACAGCGAAAGGAGGACCTTGACGGGATTTTACTTACAGGCTCCGGAGGCCCGTTTTTGAACCGGCCGGCAACTGAATTTGCAAGCATAACGCCGGAAGATGCTCTTGCACATCCAACCTGGCAGATGGGCAAAAAGATCAGCGTTGATTCAGCCACACTTATGAACAAGGGGCTTGAAGCAATAGAGGCCAAATTCCTTTTCAAGGTTTCTCTGGATATGATAAAAATTGTGATTCATCCGCAAAGCGTGATTCACTCAATGGTTTCTTTCAGGGATGGATCAATAATTGCCCAGTTAGGCATACCGGATATGAAGGGCGCGATAGCATATGCCATATCATATCCAGAGCGTCTTCCTCTAAGGCAGCCGATACCCGACTTTGTAAATATAGATCCCCTGACATTTAAAAAGCCTGATTTAGATAAATTTCCCTGTCTTGCTCTGGCTTACACGGCAGGCAAGGCAGGTGGAACCCTTCCCGCGGTTTTAAATGCATCAAATGAGATGGCTGTGCAGGCTTTTTTAGACAGGCGCATTCCATTTGTTAAAATACCAGAGGTTATCAGCAGAACAATGGAGATTCACTCTGTTGTCGCAAATCCGGAGCTGCCCGATATTATCGAAGCTGACAAATGGGCCAGGAAAATGGCTGATGAGCTGTTAAAGTAACGCAGCATGCTCATCAGCTTACCAGCTCACAATAGGAACTATTGTAATTATGTTTACTACCATATTTTCATTTGTCGTAGTTTTGGGAATACTTATTTTTTTTCATGAACTCGGCCATTTCCTTGTCGCAAGGCTTTGTGGAGTTGGGGTGGAAAAGTTTTCATTGGGGTTTGGCCCTAAGCTGTTCGGAAAAAAGATAGGCAGAACCGATTACATTGTTTCTGCAATGCCGCTTGGCGGATATGTTAAGATGGTGGGGGAAAACCCCGGCGCTGATATTAATCCTGTTGACATCCCTGTTTCATTTACACATAAGCATGTTTTTAAACGGATTTTAATCGTTGCAGCAGGTCCTTTTTTTAATTTTCTTCTTGCTGTAATAATATTTTTTGGAATTTTTCAGATTTATGGCTCCTTTATATTAAAGCCTGTTATCGGGGATGTTACTGAAGGCTCGCCCGCTCAGCAGGCAGGGTTGCAGAAGAATGATCAGGTATTAGAGATTAATGGGCTTGCTATCAAAAGCTGGGAGGAGATGGCAGAAATTATTACCGGCAGCAAGGGTAAAAGTCTTGACTTAACAGTTCGTCGGGGAGAATCGACCTTTGCTGCAAAAGTTATCCCAAAGCAAATTTCGGCGAAAAATATATTCGGCGAGGAAATTAAGCGATATGTAATCGGGATTAAATCCTCTGGCGACACATTTGTAAGGGATTTGAATCCGTTTCAGGCTCTTTCAGAGAGTATTATCCAAACCTGGAAAATTTCAAAATTAGTTGTAATTAGTATTGTTAAAATAATACAGGGAACTGTCTCTGTAAAAAATATAGGCGGTCCCATAATGATTGCCGAGATGGCAGGGCAGCAGGCCAGGGAAGGAGCAGTCAACTTTATTTTTTTTATCGCTCTCCTTAGCGTTAATCTTGGCGTTTTAAACATACTTCCCATACCGGTTTTAGATGGCGGTCATCTGATTTTCTTTTTTATCGAAGCTGCAACAGGACATCCGGTCAGCATAAGGGTGCGTGAAATTGCTCAGCAGGCAGGTATTTTTATATTAATATTGCTGATGATTTTCGTGTTTTATAACGATATTGCACGCATATTTTTTAGTTAAACTTAAAATCTATCATTATGCCGTATCGACTCGAAATAGCGCTTAACCCGGATTTTTTTGATGCTGAAGGGGAAGGAATTCGCCAGAAGGCTTTCCATTATTTTGGCCTTAAACTTTCACAGGTACGCGCTATTAACATACTCACCATTGATGCCGACCTGACTGCCGACCAGTTAAAAACCATTCAAACGGAAATCTTCACAAACCCTGTAACACAGACATCCTCTTTTGATCCTATTCCGGTTGAGTTTGACTGGATTATCTGGGTCGGCTTCAGGCCGGGTGTCAGGGACAATCCAGGCAGCACCGCTGTTGAGGCAATAGAAGATATTCTGAGAATAAAGTTTAAACCTGGTGAAGCGATCTATACTTCAAAACGGTATTGCCTGAAAGGAAAAGGTCTGACACCCGAAGATGCAGATAAAATTGCCGGTGAACTGTTAGCCAATGACACAATACAGAGATGGAAAATCTTTTCACAAGGGAATTGGGACCCTGAAGAAGGGATTGGTTTTATTATCCCCAAGGTTATGCTCGATCATGTCCCGTGTGTCACGTCGATTTCGATAGATAGCGACGAAACCCTCAAAAGGATAAGTGACAAGCGGAACCTGGCTTTGAATCCAAACGACATTCCAATTATCAGAGCCTATTTTTTAGACAGCAAGATTCAGGCAGAGCGGGCGATAGTCGGTCTTGCAGAGCCTACAGATATTGAGCTTGAATATATTTCCCAGGCAAGAAGCGATCATTGCAACCATAATACCTTCCAGGGGCTGTTCCATTATCAGGACCTTTCAACAGGCCGGACAGAGGTTGTGGATAATATTTTTAAGACCTGTATCAAGGAGCCGACATTAGCGTTAAAGGAGAAAAAGCCGTGGGTTGTGTCTGTATTATGGGATAATGCCGGCGCTGGACGCTTTGATGACGACCACTATTACGTTATTACAGGTGAAACCCACAATTCTCCATCCAACATGGAGGCTTACGGCGGGGCAATAACCGGCATTGTGGGTGTGTATCGCGATCCTATGGGCACAGGCAAAGGCGCAAAGCTGATTATGGGGGGCTATGGTTATTGTGTAGGGCAAAGGGATTATAATGGCGATCTTACCCCGTATCTTCATCCAAGACGCCTTCTCGACGGGGTTATAGAAGGTGTGCGGGACGGCGGCAACAAGAGCGGGATCCCCACAACCTTTGGCCAGGTTCTTTTTCATCCCGGGTATATGGGAAAAGCCCTTGTTTTTGTGACGGCTGTCGGCATTATGCCTGCCATTGTTGATGGAAAGCCGTCGGAACAAAAAAGGACATCGCCGGGGGATCTTGTTATCATGTGCGGCGGAAGGGTCGGCAAAGACGGAATTCATGGCGTGACCGCGGCATCTGAGGTTTTTTCTGAAACCACCCCTGCCGGTCATGTACAGATAGGTGATCCATATACCCAGAAAAAGATGCATGATTTTATACTGGAAGCCCGCGATAAAGGGCTTATAAGATTTATTACAGACAACGGAGGAGGAGGACTTTCATCCTCTGTCGGGGAATCTGCTCGATTTTCAAACGGATGCGAGATTGAGCTTGAAAAGGTTCCTTTAAAATACAAAGGGCTTGATCAATGGGAAATATGGATTTCAGAATCCCAGGAGCGTATGACTGTGGCCATAAGGCCGGAGGATCTGGACCGTTTTCTTGCGCTTTCAAAAAAGCATGCTGTTGAAAGTACAGTTATCGGCAAATATACAAATTCAGGGAAACTTCATATCACCTATAACGGGAAGACCTGCGCGTATGTAAATCTTGATTTGTTGAGTTCAGGTTTTCCCCAGTGGGAATTTGATGCGCAGTGGCAGGAGCCTGAAAAACGGGGTCTTTGTGAACCGGTTATCAGGGAGCCAAATAACTATAAAGCTTTATTGACAGACATTTTGTCCCGTCCCAACATATGTTCCAGGGAATGGATAGTCAGGCAGTATGACCATGAAGTGCAGGGAACAAGCGTTATTAAACCTCTTGTAGGCGCTGGCCGCGATGTTAACAGTGACGCTTCCGTTATAAGGCCTGTGCTTGAGTCCGAGAAGGGGCTTGCTTTTGCCCAGGCGCTGTTGCCTACATATTCGGCAATAGATGCTTATCACATGACAACCTGCACCATTGATGAGGCTGTTCGCAGACTAATTGCTGTCGGGGCTGATTTGGATATGATAGGCGGTGTGGATAATTTCTGCTGGCCGAACATTCAGTACGATTCAGAAGATAATCCTGACGGAAAATTCAAGGCGGCGCAACTTGTGCGCTCATGCCGTGCGCTTCGGGATATCTGCCTGGAATATGGGATACCGCTCCTTTCAGGGAAAGACAGCATGTATATTGATGGATATCTTACAGGCCGGTATGGTGAAACCCACAAGGTATCTGCTCTTGAAACACTCCAGTTTTCAACCATATCTGTTATCAACAACATAAACAAATGCATTACAATGGACTCCAAAATCCCTGGAGACCTGGTTTATGTACTTGGAGAAACAGGAAACGAGCTTGGAGGCTCCGAATACTACGAGCATTATGGATATGTCGGTCTGAATGTCCCGCAGGTGCATTCCAGGCAGTTTGCCACGCTTTACAGAGCGCTCGGAAGCGCTATTGAAAAAGAGGTTGTAGCATCTGCCCATGGAATATATCGCGGCGGTCTTGGTGTGCACCTGACAATGGTTGCCATAGGCGGAGACTTGGGCATGAAAGTCGATCTTGCTCTTGTGCCTGCATGTGTGCAGCGCACAGACAGGCCTTCCATCAGAGTTGATCGCATTGACACCATTTTATTTTCAGAATCTGCGGGTCGTTTTATAGTGACCATAGATCCTGAAAACAGAAAGATTTTTGAAAATATTTTTAAAGGGCTTCCTTGTGCCTGTATAGGGGTTATAACGGATAAGTCCGGTGATTTGATTATTATTGATTCTAAAAACAGGGGAAAAAGTAAAACCATTATTTCCATTTTGGTTCAAGACTTGAAAGCTGCCTGGAAAAAACCGTTTGGAGACTTGATATGAGCAAAGTAAACGCTCTTGTCCTGGCCGGATACGGCCTGAACTGTGATAATGAGACAGCTTATGCCCTTGAACTGGCGGGCGCTTCAGCACGGAGGGTGCATATCAACTCGCTTATCGACGGTTCTGTAGGTCTTGATGATTTTCAGATAATGGTCTTTGTAGGAGGATTCAGTTGGGGAGATGATCACGGCGCCGGTGTGATCCAGGCTGTCCGCCTGAAGACAAATCTTGGAGATAAGATGCTTGAATTTATTGACAAAGGGAATCTTGTGCTTGGGATATGCAATGGATTCCAGACCCTTGTCAACCTGGGGCTTTTGCCTGGTTTCGCAGGCGATTACAAAACACGATCTATTGCCCTTACATTTAATGATTGTGGAAATTTCAGGGATGATTGGGTGAGCTTAAAGGTTAATCCTTCATCTCCCTGTGTATTTACAAAAGGATTTGATTTCCTGGAGCTTCCCATAAGGCATGGTGAGGGAAAGTTTTATTCAGGCAAGGCCGTAATTGAGCAATTATTTGAGAACAACCAGGTCGTTATCCAGTATGCCCTGCCGGACGGAAATCCCGCAGAGGGCAAATTTCCATTTAATCCAAATGGGTCAATAAATGATATTGCCGGCATATGCGATCCCACAGGCCGGATTTTCGGCCTTATGCCTCATCCCGAAGCCTTTAATCACTGGACAAATCATCCGGACTGGACACGCGACAGAGAAATAATGAAGCACAGTGGAAAGAAACCGGATTCAAACCTGACAACGGGAATACGCATATTTAAAAACGGCGTTGATTTTCTTGCCCGGAAAAACCCCTGAAGCCTGATTCCTGCCCCTTCAGCTTTGTACAATGAGACCTTTGCAAAACGCTCCTTTTTCCGTCATTCCCGCCCCGTGTGTCATTCCCGCGAACGCGGGAATCCAGTCGTTTTACCACTTTGACTTTGATAGAAATCAAGGGTGCGAAAATTGTTTGACAGGTATACCATATGTCGGTATAGTATATTATATGATAGCGAAGGCATGATAATGGGGATAATAAATTTCAAAAACAAGGGCACAGAGGATATTAATTACGGTAGAACTTCCAAAGAGGCTTTGAAGACACTACCGAAAGAATTGCATAGGAAAGCGCTGGTAAAACTGGCTCGTCTTGGAGCCGTTATTTCTATGCAAGATCTTCGAGAGATACGGGGAAATCGTTTTGAAGCATTGAGAGGAGACAGAAAAGGTCAATGCAGCATTCGAATAAATGAACAGTACCGAATTTGTTTTAAGTGGGAAAATGAGAATGCATTGGATGTAGAAATTGTCGATTACCATTAATAATATCAAGGAGGTATCGGATGGGTAAGATGCACTTTACACCAGTACATCCGGGCGAAGTGCTGCAGGACGAGTTAGATGAGATTGAAGTTACTCAAACCGTCCTTGCCAAACACATAGGTGTATTGCCAAAAACCGTTAATGAAATATGTCGTGGGAAACGGGGAATAAGCACTGAAATGGCGATGAAGCTGTCGAAGGCTTTAGGAGGAAGTCCTCAATTTTGGCTTAATCTTCAGAATAACTGGGAACTAAGTCAGCTAAATTATGGTAATTTTGAAAATATTAGTTCTATAGCAGCTTGAGCGCAACCTTCTTGGGGATTAACAATATCGTAATGGTAAGCGAATCTCCATTTTTTGATTATACCAAGAGATAAATCATTATGGCAACACAAGTTAAATTTTTGCACTGCATGCGCAAAGCTGAATATCTTGAATCCGCTATCAACAATGGACTCATGCTCACTGCCCACGATGTGACATTTAAATTGTCTGATATTCATAAAGATCATCAAACCTGACAACGGGAATACGCATATTTAAAAACGGCGTTGATTTTATTTGCGGCAGGTAGTTGATTTTCATCCCAAAAATGGTTATTTTCACCGGTTTTTTCTATATTGATCCTTCGATCCCAGTGGAATGGTTGTAAAAATGAGAAATGAAGGATGCCTAAAATTCCACGGGATAAAAATTTAACTGGGCACATGGTAACAACCACTTGACCAGCTAAATACTCGACCACTTGACGAAGTCTGAAGTAGTGGTTGGTGCAGAATTTGTATAAATATGATGTTGGTTTCAAAGAAAAACCTAAAAGATTCAAAAGTTATGCTTAGTTCAACCCTATTTTTTGCGAGATTTTATGCGTTTTTGCAATAAACAATCAGGCTTTACACTCATTGAACTGATCGTTATCATTGCTATCGTGGCGGTTCTTGCGGGCATTGCCGTTCCAAATTTCCTGTCTTATATGCCAAAATACCGGTTAAATGGAACGGCCAGGCAGGTAATGGGAGATTTGATGGCAGCGAGGATGAAGGCGGTAAGTCAGAACAATGAATTTAAGATATTCTTCTTAGCTAATGGTCATGATTATATGATACTGGACGATGATAATAACGACGGCACCGCCGACGGTGGAGAGTGGACAGAGACAAAAGATATTCGGGACAAATACCACGATGTAACTATTTCTTTTAAAGACGATTTGATTAAGAACCCGATATTTTCCCCTAAGGGAACAGCAAGTAATCGGAAAAACATTAAACTTACTAATTCAAGTGGATCCAAATATATCAAAATCGCTATTACCGGGCGGGTAAAGATAGATGATACACCATAATTATGATAACCAAAGGCCTGAAGTGACGCCTCGACTACGCAGTAGCGATGGCTTTACCCTGATGGAAGTTCTGGTTGCCATGCTTATTCTAACAGTAGGACTGCTTGGAACAGCAGCCCTGATAACAGGGATAATTAACAGCAATAAGCTAAGCAACAGGATTAGCGCTGCCACAGTTCTGGCGCAGGATAAGATAGAAGAGATCAAAAGTATGGAATACCTTAATGTGGCGGCAGAACCCTTAAGTATCATCACGGATTATCCTTTATATAAAAGGAAAGTCGCCGTCGACCCTCTCGGTACAGGCATGAAAACAGTGACCGTTACTGTAAGTTGGGATTCTGATGCCCATTCGGTTGAGTTGAAAACAATCCTTGCGAAGTGAAGCTATTGTATTATTCGTCTAAAAATAAAGAAAGCGGGTTTACCCTGGTGGAACTGCTGATTGCCATGACAATAGGCTTGATTATCCTATTGGCATTGTCTAACACTTTCCTTATCCAACGCAAAGCGTATGACGTTCAGGAACAGATTACCGAGATGGTGCAGACCGCGAGAGCTGCAATGGATATGATGACCAGAGAAATCAGGATGGCGGGGTATGATCCCACTGGTTCGGCAAATGCCGGGATTGTAAGCGTAGCCACCAACAAGATCTATATTACAATGGATATTACCGGGGGAGAGAGTGATGGGATCGATAACGATGGAGATGGTAATGTAGATGAGGCTGATGAAGACAAATTCGGGGATGGAGTTTTAGACGATTCCAATGAACATATAGTTTATGATATCTACGATAATAAGCTGGGGCGTACAGTAGGGCCGTCAGCAAATGTTAACAATCCAAGCGTACCCCCGTATCATCAGCCGGTTGCCGAAAATATCGAAGATTTACAAATTTCTCAGTCTGGTAATTCTATTAATGTATCCTTAACCGCGAGAATTGCCAAGCCTGACCCTGATTATATTCATCCGACGTATGGTGACCATTATCGAAGATATACCCTGACATCTGTTATAACACCGAGAAATCTAGGTTTATAGATACTGGTTGCTCGTTGCTGGTTGTTTGTCCTGATAAGGCGGTATTTAGTTTCAAGATGTTTTTCAAATGACCAATGACATTGCGCTTAACAATGGAGTTCGGGATGTCAAATTTAATACATAACAATGAAAAAGGAATGGTTCTTCCTCTTGGGCTTATGTTCCTGGCTATTATAGCGATTTTGGGAACCACGGCTGTTATAGTAACAACAACTGATCTGAAGATCGGCAGCAATTACAGAGCCAGTGTACAGGCATTTTATATTGCAGAGGCGGGGTTGGCAAGAGCCGAGGCCGAATTGATCAATGATTTGAACAACGATCAGGATTTCTCCAACGGTAGCTATGTCACAACATCAGGCACCATAGCCTTGGCGTACGACGACGTTAACTTTAATAATCTTTTTAGCGACATTTCATTTGGCGAAGGTTTCTATACCATACAGTTGAAGAACTACCCAACATCCCCTGAAAACAAATCGACCATCTGGGTCAGGTCTATTGGAACAGGCCCTAATTCATCCACTGCCACGCTTGAATGCTACCTCTCGGCAGAAAACATCTCGCCCTGGAACAATGCAATATTTGCCGGTGGTGGTGGCGGCGTGCCCATCACAGGTAATGTTGTCATAGCTGGTTCTATTCACATACTTGGGGATGGCCTTGCTTCTACGACCACGGTTTTCAGCAACCAGATCGGTGACTGCCGAAACACCAATGTCGGTATGGCCGGGGCACTTGCTGTTAAGTTTGCCGGAGGGACTTCGTCTGATCTGAATGCAAAATTCAGAGTGAAAAATGGGCGGGTGAATATGAGTGTGGGAAGTGCGGACATAGGGTCATCGTCAAGTCCATTTAAGGGAATCTATGTGACGGATGGAGATGATGGAGACAGTAATGGTGTAAATGACGATATTATCGGCGGGGACAATGCCGGGGCCGGCCAGAACCTTTATGCAGACAAGGGCGCCAGTTCCGCAAAAGAGTATGACCTGGGGGATTATAATATAACGCTGCCAAGCATTGATACTGCGTGGTTTGATGACCCTGACGCTGACCCTGCCAACTGTTTGGACTTGACAGGGATAACTGACCAAACAGGCGGCCCTCCGAACAATCTTCCTTCGGCAACTGACGATGGACATCCTGCAGATGAAAGGGGTCTGATAGCCGGCGATTTGGAATTGAGCCAAAGCTATAAACCATTAGAGGTAACGTACTATCCCGAGATTGAGCAATATGATGGAGGTGATTGGGAAAGCTCCACTAACGGCATCCGTCTTGATTGTTCCTCAAGCCCGCCAGTGCTTGAGATAAAGGGGATAGTCAAGGTGTCATCGTTGAACATAAGCAATGACATAACATATTCCGGAAGGGGCACCATATATACCACAGGAACGACTCTGATCGATGGTAATGTCCTGCCTAAAACAGGCGAAACCTACCCGACCACCACTGATGCCCTTGGTGTGACGACCAAAAATGTTTTTGGTGTGGTTAGTAGGGACATAACGTTGGGTGATGATGCCTCTCAGATGTTACTAACCGGCGCATACTATACTTTCGGTACAGCAACCAGCAGCAAGCAGACTGAGCTGGCCGGAACAATTGTCTGCAAAAATTTTAACATAACTGCCCAAGTGCCCAGCATATGGCAGGTGCCATCATTGTCCACGAATCTCCCTCCTGGAATGCCCGGTTCTGATGCGGTTTGGGTTTTTACAGACAGGACATGGCGAGAGATAACTGAGTAATAAGGCTATGGCTTGTCTTGCCACCAATCCGGAAGGATGTCCTTGTTCTTTTTCTTCAGTTCCCTGGAAAGCTCGGTTAGTTTATCAAGCGCTTCCCTGATATCTTTTTTTGCGTCATTTTTGGCAAACTCATCACGATCCAACTTTGATTGATCGTATCTTTCTTTTGCCTCCCTGTACTTGTCCCAAAGTTCCTCGTTCATCCTCCGGTAATATTCGACATCTATCTCTCTACTCTTTGCCTCGGTTTTCTTGGCAGCCTCGACTTCCTCGCCAGCTTTCTTTCCGGCTTTCTTGGAAGCTACATCCGGCGTATCTGGTACAGGAGATGCCTTTTCTTCAACCACTTCCTTCTTGTATGGCAGATCAGACTCCCTGATTTTCCGGACCAGGTCTTTTCCAATCCCCACAACTCCGCCGCGATAGTAGAACTTTATCTGCCGCCCTTCCTTCCAATGGTGGTTGGTTATAAATGTAGAGCCGTTTTTTAACTCTATAAGATAAGAGGAAAGGCAGACAGCGGGATATATGAAAAAGGCGATGAATACAATTGTTAGAATAAACTTTTTCATAAGATCCTCCAACCTCATCGGGGTGTTTCCCCTTACTTTTTCGGCAAAGGGTTGCAGATTTTAGCGCCGGGAGTAATGCTTTTGTTCGCCCTTGTAATGAGAACTGTGGATGTGGTCTGTTCGGTGCGCAGGACAAACAAGGTCCCAAAATCTACCTTCGAAAGAAGGGTATATTTTTTACTTTTGGGATCGAGCCGCTTTTTTTCCTGGTAATATATACTGTAGTACTGTCCCGGCATTACGCCGTCCTGACTGCCCCTGTCAATAAAGGCTATTGCGCTGTCTCCGATGATGGTTGCCTTTTCTTCTGACCCTATGATTGATCCTTCAAGTTCTTTTTTGCTCTCGGTAATTAATATTTTCTTTGACAGCGGCTGATACGGCATTAAAAGATCATTGACTGCAATAGAGCGGAAAGATTGAACAACCTTTGCTACAGAAAAATCAGGATGCTTTTCTGTAATTTCAAGTATCCCAGTCAGATAGTGCTGAAATCCAACAGTATCCTTTGTTTTTTTGTTTATTGCATGTTCTATGGTTTTATATATTATATATTTTTCTCCTGGAATAAATGATGCGTTATTGTTTTGTCTTATGTAAACCTTGTCACCATGACTGATCATAATTTTATCCTCATATGACTTGAATATACAGCCAGATGGAGTGACAGGTTCTTTTTTAATAAAACCTATTGTGTCAATATCGGGATAAACAAAATATGACGGTTCCTTTTTCGGCGATTTTTTAATTACATCTGCTTTAGCCGTTGTTTTAATCCACCCTTTATGAAACAGGCGTATCCTTTCGCCCGGGTAAACCAGATGAGGATTGGAAATTTGACTGTTTTCTTTCCACAAGTCAGGCCATTGCCATGGTGAATCAAAGAATCGCCCTGAAATATCCCATAGCGTGTCTCCCCGTTGAATAGTATAATAAAAGCCTACCTCATGTTCGATCCCCTTTTGATCTTCGGCAAAAAGATATAAGGGGAAGGTAATTATTGCTGTAAATATACACAGGAAGGTAATTAGCCGGATATTTGTATTGTAATTCATATGCTGTCCCCTGTCTCTTTTAAATGGTAACGGTTCACAGTTCACAGTTCACGGTGGATCAAAACATAAAACCTAAAATGAGCGATTAGCCATTAGCTTTTAGCTATTAGCCAAACCATATCAAACTGTTATTAAGTAATAATCCGCCAGAGCCCATTGGCGGAGGTGATTAATAAATAATTATACGAATGCATATTTCATAAGAGCCAATGGCTAATTGCTAACAGCTAATCGCTTAACGTAAGTCATTACAAAATTCATTAAAAAAACTGTGAACCGACAACTGTGAACCGTGAACCGTTATAATATTTATATCCTGTTAATTTGTTAATCTTTTCAAAAAAAAGCCCTCATGCTGCAACAGCAAGAGGGCTTTTTTTGTTTTAAGATGATCGGTATAAAGACGGCTTTATTTTACATCATTCCGCCCATTCCGCCCATTCCGCCCATTCCAGGAGAACCTCCCCCTGGCATGGCCATATCTTTTTTATCTTCAGGCTTTTCCGCTACCATAGCTTCCGTTGTCAGCATCAACGCAGCAACACTTCCCGCATTTTGCAGAGCAAAACGGACCACTTTGGTGGGATCGATAATACCTGCTTTAATCAGGTCTTCGTATGTATTGGTTTCAGCATTGTATCCAAAGGCGCCTTCGCCGTTTTTAACCTTTTCAATCACAACAGAGCCTTCTACACCTGCATTGTTGGCGATCTGGCGCAGGGGTTCTTCTATGGCGCGCATAACAACCTTTACGCCCAGCTTCTGATCTGCCTTGATTTTAATCTTGCCCAAAGCGTCCATGCAACGTACCAGCGCCACGCCGCCGCCGGCCACAATACCTTCTTCAACAGCAGCCCGGGTCGCGTTTAACGCATCCTCAACGCGTGCTTTTTTCTCCTTCATCTCGGTTTCGGTAGCAGCGCCGACATTAATGACAGCCACTCCGCCGATCAACTTGGCCAGACGTTCCTGGAGTTTTTCACGATCATAATCAGAGGTTGTATCCTCTATCTGGGCGCGAATTTGTTTTACGCGGCTTTCCAGAGCGCTGCGAGAGCCGGCGCCGTCAATAATAGTGGTGTTGTCCTTGTCAATGGTAAGCCGTTTGGCTTTGCCAAGGTCTTGCAGCGTAATGCTTTCAAGTTTGATTCCAAGGTCTTCTGATACAACCTGGCCTCCGATAAGAATCGCTATATCCTCAAGCATGGCCTTTCTTCTGTCGCCAAAACCTGGAGCCTTAACCGCGGCGACCTGTAATGTTCCTCTCAGCTTGTTTACAACCAGAGTGGCAAGAGCTTCGCCGTCCACATCCTCTGCAATAATTACAAGAGGTTTGCCCATTTTGGCGATCTGTTCGAGTATGGGAAGAAGGTCTTTCATGGTGCTGATCTTTTTCTCGTTGATAAGAATATAAGGATCCTCTAATGAAGTAACCATCTTATCAGGGTCTGTAACAAAATATGGAGAAAGATATCCACGGTCAAACTGCATGCCTTCGACCACCTCAAGCGTGGTTTCCATGCTTTTTGCCTCTTCAACGGTGATAACACCCTCTTTGCCGACCTTGTTCATTGCTTCGGCAATGATATTGCCTATTGTTTCATCGTTGTTTGCAGAAATGGTGCCTACCTGGGCTATTTCACGCTGATCTTTGGTCGGTTTGCTCATATCGTGAAGCTCATTGACCGCAACCTCAATGGCTTTTTCAACGCCACGTTTTATAGCCATAGGGTTGTTGCCTGCGGCAACCAGCTTTTGTCCTTCTTCATAGATACTCCTTGCCAGCAATGTGGCTGTTGTTGTTCCGTCGCCTGCCATATCGCTTGTTTTGCTGGCAACCTCTTTCACCATCTGGGCGCCCATATTTTCAAACTTGTCTTCCAGTTCGATTTCTTTGGCCACGGTTACTCCATCCTTTGTAACCGTGGGAGAACCCCATGATTTATCAATAAGAACGTTTCTTCCTTTTGGCCCGAGAGTCACAACCACAGCATCACATAGGGTTTTAATCCCGTTGAGCATAGCTTCACGGGCCTTCATATCATATTTTATAATTTTAGCAGCCATCTTGATCAATCCTCCATTTATAGTGTCAATTTATTATTCGATTATGCCGAGAACATCATCTTCACGCATGATGAGATATTCTTCCCCTTCAATTTTTATGTCTGTGCCGCCATACTTGCTGAATAGAATCCTGTCATCTTTCTTTATTTCAAGAGCAATCCTCTTGCCGTCATCCCCCATTTTGCCTTTGCCGACAGCGATGACCTTTCCCTCTATCGGCTTTTCCTTAGCTGTGTCGGGTATAATAATTCCTCCCCTGGTCGTGGTTTCTTCTTCAACACGTTGTACTAAAATTCGATCTTGTAATGGTCTGAGTTTCATTGTTTGCAATCTCCTTTTTTCTTTTCACGAATTATAAAAAGTTTTGTATTTCGAAAAATAATTACAGGTTTAAATTTGTAAAGAGCAAAAAACTTGTTAAAGGTCAAAAATGATGGTTTCGCAAAAAGCCCAACATACCACTTAATCGTCATTCCGGCGAAAGCCGGAATCCAGTATTTTCAGGTAGTTGCAACTACTATGGACTCCGGTTTTCACCGGAGTGACGCCTTTTTACGAGTCCGTCCAAAACAAGACGACTTTATAAAAAATACATTTATGCGCTCAAAGGCTTGAAGGCTGTTAATCAAACATGGTTATCAAGAAGTAAGCGCATGTGATGGACTTTTTAAAAAGCCGCCATCTTTAACCTAAATTGAACGATTTTTTACTCGATCTGCACCGATCTCTTGCGCATCAAGGATTCACAAAAATCCTCGACATATCCACGGGTATGCCTGCGGTTTTTGCGAACCTTTATGCATCAAGATATCAGCACATTTCTTCGCAAAAAATCGCTCAACTTAGGTTTAATCATCTTTTTTATTT
>JAPVVG010000102.1 GCA_028571455.1 Desulfobacteraceae bacterium
AATCTTGGCATCCTTAGAAAGGAGGTGATCCAGCCGCTGGTTCCCCAACGGCTACCTTGTTACGACTTCACCCCAATCATCAGCCATACCTTAGGCGCCTGCCTCCCCGCATAACGGGGTTGGCCCAACGACTTCTGGTACAACCAACTCTCATGGTGTGACGGGCGGTGTGTACAAGGCCCGGGAACGTATTCACCGTGGCATGCTGATCCACGATTACTAGCGATTCCAACTTCATGGAGTCGAGTTGCAGACTCCAATCCGAACTTAGAGCTACTTTGTGGGATTGGCTCACCCTCGCGGGGTCGCGACCCTTTGTATAGCCCATTGTAGCACGTGTGTAGCCCTGGACATAAAGGCCATGAGGACTTGACGTCATCCCCACCTTCCTCCCCGTTAACCGGGGCAGTATCTTTAGAGTCCCCAACTTAATGATGGTAACTAAAGACAGGGGTTGCGCTCGTTGCGGGACTTAACCCAACATCTCACGACACGAGCTGACGACAGCCATGCAGCACCTGTCTCCGGGTTCCCCGAAGGGCACATCTCTTTTTCAAGGAATTTCCCGGGATGTCAAATCCAGGTAAGGTTCTTCGCGTTGCGTCGAATTAAACCACATGCTCCACCGCTTGTGCGGGCCCCCGTCAATTCCTTTGAGTTTTAATCTTGCGATCGTACTCCCCAGGCGGAACACTTAATGCGTTAGCTGCGGCACAGCAGGGGTCAATACCCGCTACACCTAGTGTTCATCGTTTACTGCGTGGACTACCAGGGTATCTAATCCTGTTTGCTCCCCACGCCTTCGCGCCTCAGCGTCAGTATTGGTCCAGGAAGTCGCCTTCGCCACCGGTGTTCCTCCTGATATCTACGAATTTCACCTCTACACCAGGAATTCCACTTCCCTCTCCCATACTCAAGTCCTTCAGTTTCAAATGCACTTCCAGGGTTGAGCCCCGGGCTTTCACATCTGACTTAAAAGACCGCCTACGCGCCCTTTACGCCCAATAATTCCGAATAACGCTTGCACCCCCCGTATTACCGCGGCTGCTGGCACGGAGTTAGCCGGTGCTTCCTTCAGTGGTACCGTCAGTGAAAAATGGTATTAGCATTTCCCAGATTCTTCCCACTTGACAGAGCTTTACGACCCGAAGGCCTTCATCACTCACGCGGCGTTGCTGCGTCAGGGTTTCCCCCATTGCGCAAAATTCCCCACTGCTGCCTCCCGTAGGAGTCTGGACCGTGTGTCAGTTCCAGTGTGGCTGATCATCCTCTAAGACCAGCTAACCATCGTAGCCTTGGTAGGCCATTACCCTACCAACAAGCTAATGGTACGCGGGCTCATCTCCAAACAGTAGCTTACATGTAGAGACCACTTTTGATTTCAAAACCCGAAGATTCTGAAATATTATCCGGTATTAGCCCCGCTTTCGCGGAGTTATCCCAAATTCAGAGGTAGATTACCCACGCGTTACTCACCCGTGCGCCACTTTACTATCTTTAGCAAGCTAAAGAGTTCTCGTACGACTTGCATGTGTTAAGCACGCCGCTAGCGTTCATTCTGAGCCAGGATCAAACTCTCCAATTAAATTTGCTTTAAGTTGCTTTTGCAACAAATTTACAAGAGACCTAACTCACAAGCTGTCACTATTTAGTTTTCAAAGATCAATTTCGAAACTTTCTGCAGTCCGCCTGAGGCGGACAAGAAATGTGCTCGCTGTTTTGTGTTTTGGAAAAAACTTTTTTATAAAATATTTATTGAATGGTGTCAAGCAGTTTTTTTTGTTTTTTTCTAATCTGAGTCCTTTGAATTTTGCCGGAAATAGTCTGAATCGTCATTCCCGTGAAAATGGGAATCCAATCCGCCGGAGGCGGACTCAATTAGTTATAGATTCCCGCTTTCGCGGGAATGACAGGAAGAGGGCATTTTTTCAAAGGTCTCAATCTGAAAAAAGTTTATTTGTTTAATTGAAACTCTCTGTAAATCTTCAATCAATTATATTATCCACTTAAAGTTTATAAGTGTCAAGCAACATTTTTAAACATTTTTAAGAAGTCATCATATTTGATGATCTCGTAAAAAGTTTCGAAATCGTCATGCCGGACTTGATCCGGCATCCAGAACGCATTGAATTTACTGGATCCCGGCTTTCCCGCCGTGCTCGCGCTCGTCGCGGCAGGCGCGGGAATAACAAAAGCGTGTGTTTTTGACTTTTTATGAAACCGTTATATTTAATATCTAATCTTTATTTTGTGAAAACGTTTTTTTCCCGCTCTTAACAATATTTCCTTATTATTAAGGTCATTCTCACTTATCATATATTCGGTTGAACTAATTCGATTGCCGTTTATATATCCTCCCCCCTGCCTGATTAGCCTCATTGCCGCACTTCCTGATGGGGCAAGCCCTACCAAATGAAATAATTTAAATGCAGGAATGCCTGTCTGGATCTGCTTTAAATCAAAAAATGAATGCGGCACTGAAATATCATCAAAATCGGCTTCATCTCGTGGGATACTGCTTGTCGGCATTATCCTCTCCGGTACAATACGAACGCCAAACATACTTGCTGCTGCATGATAAGCTTTTATTGCCTCCTGTCTGCCATGAACAAGTTGAGTGGCTTCGAAAGCAAGTACAGTTTTAGCGCTGTTTAAATCATCATCCTCCAACCTTTCAATATCTTTGATTTCATCCATAGGTAAAAAAGTATAAAGAGCCAAAAAACGAACAATATCATTATCATCTGTATTGATCCAGTACTGATAATATTCGTATGGGCTCGTCCTTTCAGAATCAAGCCAAACAGCTCCTTCGGCTGTTTTCCCCATCTTTGCTCCGCTACTTGTAGTAATCAATGGAAATGTTATTCCAAAAACGGTCTCTTGGCGCATCTTTCGAATGAGCCCAATACCGCTGATTATATTTCCCCACTGGTCGCTTCCTCCCATCTGCAGCCTGCAGCCATAGTTATCAAAAAGATTTAGGAAATCATATGCCTGTAAAAGCGTGTAATTGAATTCAATAAAGTTCAACCCCTCTTCCGATTCAAGGCGCATCTTATAGCTTTCTGCCTTTATCATTCGATTCACACTGAAATGCCTTCCTATGTCTCTAAGAAAAGGTATATATTTTAATTCGGACAACCAGTCGGCATTGTTTAATATAAGGGCTTTCCCTTTGCTGAAATCAATAAAGCGAGACAGTTGCTTTTCTATCCCACGTGCATTATGTTCCACCATTTCAGGCGTAAGCAGCTTTCGCATCTCAGTCTTGCCGCTCGGGTCTCCGACAAGCCCTGTTCCGCCTCCAATAAGAGCTATGGGACGGTGCCCATGTTTCTGCATATGAGCGAGCGACATTATAGGCACAAGACTTCCGATGTGCAGGCTTAATGCTGTTGGATCAAAACCGATATAACCCTTAATATTCCCTTGATCAATATATTCAACCAACTCATCATCATGGGTGGTTTTTTCAATAAAACCACGCTCATAAAGAATATCGATTAAATTATTCATACACTTTCCCTATTTATTTGCATATTCCACTGCTCTGGTTTCTCTAATAACTGTAACCCTGATCTGGCCCGGGAATGTTAATGACTCTTCAATCTTTTTTGCAATATCTCTGCTTAAAAAAACGGACTCCTCATCTGAAATTATTTCACTTTCAACTATTACTCTAAGTTCCCTGCCGGCCTGGATGGCATAAGTGTTGCCAACTCCTTTAAATGAATTAGCTATTTTTTCAAGATCTTCCAGCCGTTTAATATAATTTTCAAGTAATTCTTTTCGCGCTCCAGGCCTTGCCCCGGAAAGCCCGTCAGCAGCCTGTACCAACAAATCATATACTGAAACAGGCGGTATATCTTCATGGTGCGCTGCAATAGCATGCACAACATCCGGAGATTCACCAAATTTTTGGGCAAGCTTAGAGCCGATCAAAGCATGTGGTCCTTCGACCTCGTGATCCACCGCTTTTCCAATATCATGCAATAATCCCATACGTCTTGCCAGTTTTTGATTAAGTCCTAATTCAGAGGCCATGATACCACATAAAAACCCCACCTCAACCGAATGCTGCAGAACATTCTGCGAATAACTTGTTCGGAATTTTAATTTACCAACAATCTTAATTAGCTCATTATGAATACCATGAACTCCTAAATCAAAGGCAGCCTGTTCTCCTGCCTCCTTTATTGCCAAATCAATTTCCTGCTCAACCTTTTTTACAACATCTTCTATCCGCGCTGGATGTATTCGACCGTCTGATATCAACTTCAAAAGTGAAAGCCGTGCCACCTCTCGCCTGACAGGATTAAAACCCGACAGTATAACCGCCTCAGGAGTATCATCTATAATAAGATCGATACCTGTAGCAGCCTCAATGGCACGTATATTACGCCCTTCTCTGCCGATTATACGCCCCTTCATTTCATCGCTGGGAAGTTGCACAACAGACACAGTTCGTTCCGCAATAAAATCTCCGGCATATCTCTGGATAGCAGTAGCTATAATTTTTTTGGCTTTTTTATCTGCCTGTTCTTTTGTTTCATTCTCTATTCTTTTGATTAGTTTGGCAGCTTCATGTCGTGCCTCGTTTTCCATCGCCCTGATCAACAGCTCCTTGGCCTGCCCGGCCGCCAAACCGGAAATCTTTTCAAGCTGTTTTTTTTGCTCTTCTATTAATTTATTATAGTTTGCTTCACTTCGCTCAACATGATCAACCTTTCTTGCCAACTGCCTTTCTTTTCCGGAGATTTCTCTATCTCTCCGCTCAAACTGCTCGATTTTTCTATCGACACCCTCCTCTTTTTGTATTAACCTTTTCTCTTTTTTCTTTAATTCAAATTGAGTCTCCTTTGTTTCAGCATCAAATTCACTCTTCATGTTTAAAAGTCTATCTTTTGCTTCGAGCTTAGCCTCTTTTATCAGTGTTTGCGATCTCCGGTTAGCATCATCTAAGAGCTGTGATGCCTCCAACTCAGCAGACTTGAGCTTCTGAGATACAATCCTTCCCTTCACCCAATAGGCGATGACACAACCTAAGATAAAACCGATTATGCCAAATAATATATTATATGCATTCATTGCTAATCTCCATGGATATATATAAATTTGATGGTTTCATAAAAAGATAGATTATGCCGCTTCACGGCACTGGAAACCAAAATAACTTTTAGCAACATCAAAGCAGTAAAGGAGCTGAATTCAATTTTTAAAGCGAAATGTTTAAACGCTCTTTTTTAATCAGCACATTATATTGCAGGCCAAGAACAGGTACAAGAGAAACATAACGTACTGAGTTTACATAGAGTTCTAAGTCTTGCCTTATAGCTTGTTTTTGGTGCCGTTCTCGAAGTTACAAAAATGATATTTCGCTTTAAAAATTTATTTCAGCCCTTGCTGTTTAAAGCTTTTGACAAATAAAATTGGTGCGAAACTTGAGTTTAGTTATTTGAAAGTTCAAGATGTTACTTCAGATAGCTAAGTGATCAAATTTCGAAGACCAAAAATAATCTGCTGTGAGGTGGATTTGGGATGAGATGTTCGGAAAGCTGAATTGGATTGACAATATACTCTTTATCTTAGGGCTAACGTCCTATTTGTAATTAAGGAAGGCCCCCGCCAAATAGCCGTGTTAGAAGGTCTTTGAGCCAAGGCTCAAAGTGGGCGCCTTATAGTTTCTTTAGGCTTTTCTGTACAAGCAGAACCTGCTCACCAAAACCAGTGAAAGCTCCCTTAAATATGAATGTTGGGTCAAAGAACATCTTCCAATCACGAACACGGCAGGGGCCGTACCTTCCGCCTATTCATTTGTTACAACCTGATAGCTGCCTATATTATTGCATAGTAGTACTTAATGTATGTATTAAGCTTGCTGAACGTTCAGAAAGCTCCTGTAATAAATTCGAATAATTTCTTTTTAGCTCAAAATTTTCATTAGCAATGTTTAGAGCAGCTGAAATCAATATCACCAGCTTTGTAATATCGGATGCTTTGCCTGATTGCTGAGTTTCAACCCTGGCTACCTCTTTTACCAGTGATTCAGCGACCTCTTTTGCCTCTGTAATTTCTGATTCAGCTTTAAATGTATAAGGCTGCCCAAATAGCTCTATTGTGATGAGTTGTTCCAATGAATAAGTATTTTTCCTTTCCAATAACTATATCTTGTTAGCTGCTGGCGTTAAGATTCTATGATATTATTCAATCTGACCAGCAAACCATCAACCTTTGAGCGCACCAAATCCCTTTCTTCTGAATAACTCTTTTCCGCCTCAACCCTGGTTTGAAGCTCCTGTTCCAACCTTTCAATCGTTTTTCTAAGTTCTGCATTAGTCGCTTCATGTGACTTACAGACATCAATTAATCTTACAACTTTTTCTTCAATTTCTTCAAACTGTCGCAAAATTAAGTCGTTATCCAATCTTACACCTCATTATTTATATTTAATCTTTTTTATAAACTAAAGTCAAGATATTTTACCTGATCTTTTATTCATGATAGCCTCAGCCGTTATTAGATCCTGATAGGTATTAACACCTATAACCTCTTCATAATCTCTACTCGCCAATACGCCAACAACCTTTTTTTCTCTATATCCTATTTCGACTATATCTGTAAGATAAAGTTCAGATTGAGCATTATCCGATTTTATCTTCTGCAGAGAATTTAATAAAAATTCCTTTTTTACGCAATAGGTACCTGTATTTATAGTCTTTATCCTTTTTTGTTCATCTGTTGTATCCGCTTCTTCAACTATTTTGGAAACGTGCAGGTTTTCATCCAATATAACCCTGCCGTAACCTGTAGGATTATCGATCTCAACCGCTAAAAGGGATATGTCACGTTTTGCCTTAATATGATCATCTATAAGCCGTATAATGGTATCTGAACCAAGCAGCGGCACATCGCCGCATAATATAACCACCTCTTCTATATGTTCAGGTATATAAGGCAGCGCACACAACACCGCATGACCTGTTCCGAGCTGATCTTTCTGTATAGCATAAACCAACTCACCATTTTCGTTCTCTGATATTATTTCACGTACCTCATCAGCCTGGTTGCCTACAACCAGTATCACATTATTTCCGGCAACCCTTTTTGCTGTTTCAACAACATACATCACCATGGGTTTGCCAAGAATTTTATGCAGGACCTTGGCCTTGCCTGACTTCATGCGTGTACCCATTCCTGCTGCAAGTATGATAACTGCGACTCTGTTTCCTATATTTTGCATTTTTAACAATAAAAAAGGGCAGACCAAACATTGTATGATCTGCCCTTGTATCATCCTGGGGCCCTTTGTAACAGCCCGATTTAACAAACTTTATTATCCTGTATTTCGGAACAACTTTACATAAATATTAACCGCGCGTTGTTTCAGCAAGCTTAAGTCGATGCAATGATCTTGCCAGAGCGGCCCTGGCTCTCTCATAATTAATATCCGGTTTTTTTGAGGCCAGACGCTCCTGGGCGCGTTTTATTGCCTGTTTAACCCGTTCAACATCAATATCGCGTCTTCTTTCAGCAGACTCAGCCAGCACAGTTACCTTATCAGGAAGCGCCTCCGCAAACCCTGAACTAATAAAAACGTATTTTTCAACCCCATCTGCAGCCTTATAACGAATTGCGCCCAGCTTAAGGGTTGTTAAAAAAGGGGTATGACCGATTAAAACGCCAAACTCTCCAAGGCTACCGGGGGCCACCACAATCTGAGCGTCTTCGCTAACAACAGATGCTTCCGGCGTAACAACTTCTAAACGGATATTTCCAGCCATAATTTTCCCTCTTTCTTATATTTTTATGCAGCAGCCAGCTCTTTGGCCTTTTCAACCACATCTTCTATCCCGCCAACCATATAAAATGCCTGTTCGGGAAGATCATCATGTTTGCCTTCGCAGATTTCCTTAAAGCCTCGAACAGTATCTTCGATTTTCACATATTTACCAGCTTTTCCGGTGAATACTTCGGCAACATGGAATGGCTGTGAAAGAAATCTCTGGATCCTCCTTGCACGCGCTACGGTAATTTTATCCTCATCAGAGAGTTCGTCAATTCCGAGAATTGCGATAATATCCTGAAGCTCCTTATATTTTTGCAGCATATTCTGAACCGTACGCGAAACCTGATAATGTTCTTCGCCAACATAAGCGGCATCAAGAATCCTGGAGGTTGAATCAAGCGGATCCACAGAAGGATAAATCCCGAGCTCGGTGAGCGCACGTGATAAAACAACAGTTCCGTCAAGATGGGCAAATGTTGTCGCAGGGGCCGGGTCTGTCAAGTCGTCTGCCGGCACATACACACACTGAACCGCTGTAATAGAACCTTTATCTGTTGATGTGATCCTCTCTTGAAGCTCGCCAAGGTCAACTGCCAGTGTCGGCTGGTATCCCACAGCAGACGGCATCCTGCCAAGGAGCGCTGAAACCTCTGAACCGGCCTGAGTAAAACGGAATATATTATCGATAAATATCAAAACATCCTGTCCTTCTTCATCCCGGTAATATTCTGCGGCAGTCAAAGCAGAAAGTGCTACACGAGCCCTTGCCCCAGGAGGTTCGGTCATCTGTCCATAAATCAAAGCAGCCTTGGGAAGAACTCCGGACTCTTTCATTTCACGGTAGAGGTCATTCCCCTCACGGGTCCGCTCGCCAACACCGGCAAACACGGAAATTCCGCCGTGCTCCATGGCAATGTTATTAACCATCTCCATCATAACAACTGTTTTGCCCACTCCTGCGCCGCCAAACATTCCCATTTTACCGCCACGTGGGAACGGCACAAGCAGGTCGATCACCTTAACGCCTGTTTCAAGAACTCGAACCGTTGTGTCCTGTTCGGTAAATTTCGGCGCGTCTCTGTGAATGGGCAACATTTTTTCCTGGCTTACAGGCCCCAGGCCATCCACAGGTCTTCCAACAACGTTTAGAACGCGACCCAACCCTGCTGCGCCGACCGGCATCATAATGGGCTTGCCGCTATCCTTGACCGGCATTTTGCGCACAAGACCGTCGGTAACATCCATTGCAATGGTGCGAACAACATTGTCACCCAGATGCTGAGCAACCTCAACAACAAGATTATCCGGCTCATCGTTAATGGTTTTGTTGCTAATCAGAAGCGCTGTATAAATTGTAGGCAATTTACCCTGCTCAAACTCAACATCAACAACAGGTCCCATAACCTGAGTAATTTTACCTATGTTCTCTCCCATCTATAGACCTCCAAATTTATTATCTGTTATTTGCTACCCGTTATGTAAATAACGATTAACAAATAACTATTAACTGTTCTCCAGTTTTACCCTTTCAGCGCTTCAGCGCCACCGACAATATCCATCAAATCAGCAGTAATTGACGCCTGCCTGGCCTTATTGTATGCAAGCGACAGGGTTTCAACCATGTCATCGCAGGCTTTTGTTGCATTGTTCATAGCGGTCATGCGCGCAGCATGTTCGCTTGTGGATGTTTCCAGAAGTGCGCTGTATAATTGAACATAAACATGCCTTGGAAGCATATCGCCAAGCAGTTCATCTGTTGAAGGCTCGCATATATGCTCTGCGAGATACGGCGTTTCCTCTTCTTCAGCCTTTTTTTCACCCGATTCAATAGGCTGTATCGGCAAAATCTGCTGTATTACCGGGGTCTGTCGCGCCATACTAACAAATTCTGAATAAACAATGTAAACTTCATCATATTCTTCATCTAAAAATCCATCAACAGTCTTCTGCCCGGCAACAGATGCGATGTTAAATCCAAATTTTGCCCCCACGATCCCAAGATGTTCACTTAAAATCTGGAAACCGCTTCTACGGCACCTGTCACGTCCCTTCTTGCCAAAATTGGTAAATACAACCTCAAAATTTTGCTCAGATTTTTCCTTTGCAAATTTTTCAGCCATTGAAGTAAGATGTGAATTAAAACCACCGCATAATCCCTTGTCTGAAGTACACAAAATAACATGTATTTTCTTAACTTCCTCTCGGGGTATCAACAACGGGCTTGCTTCCTCACCTGCCTTTTCTGCAAGGCTCCCAAGAACCTCAGCAAATTTTAAGGCATACGGTCTAAACGCATCCATTTTCTGCTGGGCGCCGCGCAGCTTGGAAGTGGCCACCATATTCATGGCCTTTGTTATCTGCTTTGTCTTTTTTACCGCACCTATCTTTATTTCGACCTCTTTTAACGTTGCCATAGAGCCTAAGCCTTTATTTTATTGTATCTTTAAACTCTTCGTCGTAGGCTTTAAATGCCTCTGCCATTGTCTTGTCCAGATCGTCTGAAATTTCCTTTTTCTCTGCAAGCTCGGTAAATATCTGAGGGTGCCTCTCTTCTATGAATGTGTAAAGACCTGCTTCATATTTTGCCAGAACATTGAGAGGATATTTGTCAAGAAAACCTCTTGTGCCTGCATAAAGTATCGACACCTGCTTCTCCATGGGTAATGGGTGATATTGCGGCTGTTTTAACAGTTCGACCAGCCTTGCGCCCCTTGTTAACTGGGCCTGTGTTGCTTTATCCAGATCACTGCCGAATGCGGCAAACGCTTCCAGTTCCCGGTACTGGGCCAGATCGAGTCGAAGACTGCCGGCCACCTGTTTCATTGCTTTGACCTGGGCTGCGCCTCCAACCCGTGAAACAGAAAGTCCGACATTAATAGAAGGCCTGACACCGGAAAAAAACAGAGCCGGTTCAAGATATATCTGCCCGTCGGTAATGGAAATAACATTTGTCGGGATATAGGCGGACACATCACCGGCCTGGGTCTCAATAATCGGCAACGCTGTCAAGGAACCTCCGCCAAGCTCATCATTAACTTTAGCAGCACGCTCGAGGAGTCGAGAATGGTTATAAAAAATATCGCCGGGAAATGCCTCGCGTCCTGGAGGACGTCTCAAAAGCAGAGAAACCTGACGATATGCAACGGCCTGTTTTGAAAGGTCGTCATATATTATTAGCGCATGCTGTCCTTTATCACGGAAATATTCCCCCATGGCGCATCCAGCATAGGGAGCAACATACTGCAGTGTCGCGGGATCACTGGCGCATGCAGTTACTATGGTTGTGTATTCCATGGCCCCATGCTTTTCAAGAACAGCATGGACCTGAGCAACCGTCGATTTTTTCTGGCCGCATGCAACATAAATGCAATATACATCCTGCCCTTTCTGATTAATGATGGCATCGACTCCGATTGCTGTTTTGCCGATCTGCCGGTCACCGATGATAAGTTCGCGCTGGCCACGGCCGACAGGCGTCATAGAATCAATGGCTTTAAGTCCGGTGTACATGGGTTCATGCACACCCTTTCGCTCAATAACGCCGGGCGCGACCATTTCAACCCTGCGGAACTCTTTTGCATCAATGGGACCTTTGCCATCAAGAGGTTCGCCAACTGCTGACACCACGCGTCCTAACATAGCTTCACCAACAGGTACCTGAGCAATACGCCCGGTACGCTTGACCATATCACCCTCTTTAATATGGATGTCTTCACCCATAATCGCGACACCCACATTATCTTCTTCGAGGTTCAACACAAGTCCCAGAATATTGCCCGGAAATTCAACAAGTTCCAATGCCATAGCTTTTTCAAGACCATATATCCTGGCGATCCCATCACCTACCGACAATACAACCCCTGTTTCGCTTAACTCAACCTTCTTGTCGTAATCTGTAATCTGCTCTCTAATAATTTGACTTATTTCTTCGGCTTTTAATTCCATTATACACTCTCACCCCTTTTTAAAGATTCTCTCATATTGAGTAATTGTGTTTTGACACTCCCGTCTAAAACAAGATCCCCTATCCTGGTAACAATTCCGCCGATAAGTTCAGGATCCTGTTCCACCTCCAGTATAACCTCCTTACCTGTCCTTTTCGACAAAGCACTGCGAATCTTCTCGATGGTTTCGGATGAAAGCTCGGTAGCCGAAACCAGGCTGGCACGCGCAATGCCTTTTAGCTCATCAGCCAGCTTTTTATAAAACTCGCTGATATTATTCAAAAACCCAATCCTTCCCTTGTCAAACAGCAACAGGAGATATGATGACATAATCTTAGTAGGATTCAGTTTGTTAATGATTGCCTTCAAAACTTTTCTCCGGCCTTCAACATCGTAAAGAGGATTACAGATCGCCTGCTCAAGCTCAGGCTCCTTCTGAATCAAACCTGAAATCTGATCAAGTTCATCTCTATAAGTTTCGGCCTGACCGTCCTCTTTGCCAATAAGCAGAAGCGCCTTGGCATAACGCCGTGCAATAGTCAAATTCTTCATTATGCCACCACCTTCTCTAAATATTCATCTACAAGTCTATCCTGATCTTCAGTCATAATTTTGCTTTTAATAATCTCTTCGGCTTTTAAAAGGGCCTTTTCAGATATCTCTTCCTGAAGCTTTGACTTGGCCTGTTTGAATTCATGTTCAATATTTCTTTTGGCTTGTTCCTCAAGTTTTACAGCCTCGGCTTCGGCCTCCTCAAGTATTCTCGCTTTGGCCTCATTTCCCTGCTTTATATATTCAGCGACAATCTTCTCAGCCTCCTTATCTAACAAGGAAAGTTTTTCATTGTATTCAACCAGGTTTTTCTCAACATCCTTTTTCTTTGTTTCCAGTTCGTCTATCTGATCCTTTATACCTTTAATCCGTGCATTTAGCGCCTGAGCCACAGGTTTGCGTAAAAGAAAAAACAGGGCCACAAATAAAACAGTAAAATTCATGACCTTATAAGTATCAGTAGCCACCCAACCCTTTGCCCCATGCCCTTCTTCAGATGAACTCCAGGCAACTCCGGAAAATATTAAAAGTGCAACGACAACTATCATAACTGCAATTAAATTATGCTTCCGGCTAATACCAGGCTCTTTTTTATTAAACAGCTTCATTAAAAAGCCCTCCCCAGAATTTTTTGACCAATAGCGTTTGCAAATGAATCAAGTTCTTGCCGCAATGACTCGCTGACGCTCTCTACATCCTTTGCGATTTTTGTGCGAATCTCCGCCAAGTCTGCCTGAGCCTTTTTATTTATTTTTTCAATTATCTCTCTTTCTTCATCAGCGCCTTCCTGCAACAAAATCCCTTTTTCATTCAATCCATTAGCCCTTGCCTCCTTAATTCCCTGGCTAAAGGCATCATCTTTCTCCTTTATATTCTTCCCGACCGTATCGATTCTCTGTTCGAGACCGGTAATTTTTTCCTTTCTTTGGATCAGAACCTTCCGAATCGGCTTATACAGGATAATATTTAGAACAAATATCAAAAAAATAAAATTAACGATCTGTATAAAAAGTGATCCATCAAGACTAACCATAAAAAAACCTCCGTCACATTATTTATATTATAGAATATAAAAATCGTTTCTTATGACTCCGGCGTTCTATAGCACCTGCAACAGCATATTGTCAAAGGTTTTTTTTAATTTTTATTTGCTTTTAAATTATTAAGCTTTTTAGTGGAATCTATGGGCTTTTCTGATGAAATTCCCCTGTTTTTCATGCTGCATTTTCCATTAAACACAGCGCCGGCTTCAATTAAAATAACATTTGTCTGAATATCGCCAATAACACGGCCGGAAGGATAAATTTCAATCCTGTTGTTTGCATTTATACTGCCGTTAATCTCACCCATGACGATTGCCTTATCAACAACAATCTCTGCATCGACAACGGCTTTTTCTCCTACGATGACCGTGCCTCCATTACTGCAAATCTTACCTTTAACCTTTCCATCTATCCTTATAGTACCCCGAAATTCGATTTTTCCTTCAATACCGGTATCAGGACCCAAAAATGTGTTTATCGAGTCTGCCTTTTTTCCTTTTCTCATACCTCCTCCTGAATTCCGGTTGTGGTAAAGGAGCTAAAATTTATTTTGGCCCTTACCGTTTAAAGACTTTAATAAATAAAAAGGTGGTGAAACTTGAAATTATTCTATCATAAATCGCCTCATGCTTATATTCATTAAGATACCGATACAGATCATCATGGTTATTATTGATGAACCACCATAACTGATAAACGGCAGAGGGACTCCTACAACCGGCATTAATCCCATAACCATACCGATATTTATAACAATCTGCCAAAATATCAATATAGTAATTCCGCCAGCAAGTATGGCGCCAAAAGTATCTCTGCACCCATAGGCAATACTTAAACCCCGAACAACAAGCATTAGAAAAAAAAGAAGCATAACTAAAGAGCCAACAAAACCCCACTCCTCGGCCAGCACTGAAAATATAAAATCGGTATGCTGTTCAGGCAAAAAAGCAAGTATGTTTTGAGTTCCCTGCAAAAACCCCTTTCCGGAAATCATGCCGGAGCCTACGGCGATTTTGGATTGAATAATATGATAACCAGCGCCAAGCGGGTCGCGGTCAGGGTTCAAAAATGTTAATATTCGTTGCTTTTGGTATCCTTTCAATAAAAACAATATAAGGGGGACAGAAATAAAGCAAAAAGCGGTTATATATATATACGAACGCTTTTCAATTTTTACAAAAACGGTCATTGAGCCGGCAATCAATATAATCAGAATGGCCGTCCCTAAATCGGGCTGATTAACTATCAAGGCAAAAGGGATTAATGTAAATATTAAGGGCATTACTAATTCGCGCAATGTTAACCCACCGATATTTGCATGTTTAGAATAGTAACGGGCTAAAATAATTATTACAGCTATTTTAACTATCTCGGACGGTTGAATTGAAACCGGCCCTAATATCAGCCAGCGCCTTGCCCCTCCCGCATAACTTCCGAAAAATAAGACCACAATCAAAAGCATGATGCATATCACATAAATTGCATGGGCCCATCGTTCCAGCATTTTATAATTAAACAAAAAGGAAGCTACCATTAGAACCAATCCAACAGAATACCAGATCAACTGCTTTATACACAGTATCTTTTGCGTACCAGGATCCCCTGCCATTACAGCGCTGTAAAGAATCACAAGCCCTAAAAATCCAAATATAATGGTCAGCCCTAATAAGACCCAATCAAAGTACCGTATAAGCCGCCGATCAAACATATATTATCCTTTGGTCGAGTAGTCGAGTAGTCGAGTCGTCGAGTTGTCAACCACTTGACCATTTTCCTACTCGACAACTCGACTACTCGACAAATATGTCCTTATAAGTTCTCTGGCAATTGGAGCCGCTGTGCTTGAGCCGTGTTCTCCATGTTCGACAATCACGGCAACAGCAATTTTTGGCTCGTCAGATGGAGCAAAGGCTACAAACCAGGCATGTGGCTTTAGATGGTAGGCCCTATCCTCTTCATCGCTATCCTCATCCTGTTGACGGCCAACCACCTGAGCTGTCCCCGTTTTTCCGCTGACAGCAATGCCGTCAATGCGCGCAATCCTCGCGGTTCCTTTTCTACCATTTACAGCCTCCCACAGGCCTTTTTTAACAATCGCCAGAGTTTGCCTGCTTGCAGGCAACTTGCCTGCAATTTCTCTTTTAGTATGGAGACTATCATCACTTATAATTTTGCCTTCAGCCGTTTCAATTGTTTTCAAAATTAATGGCTTATATCTTATGCCGCCATTAGCCACCGCTGAGGTCAGCAACAACATCTGCAAGGGAGATACAAGATTATATCCCTGGCCTATTGCAACCGAAAGGGTCTCTCCTCGCTGCCATGCGATGCCGGTGCGACGCTTTTTCCAGGCAGCAGTAGGAATCAATCCGGATGTTTCTTGATCAAGATTTATCCCGGTAGGAGATCCGAGCCCACAGGCTTTGGCATACCATGCGAGCCGGTCAATGCCCAGTTTTTGACCAACCTGATAAAAAAAAACATCGCATGATTCGGCTAATGACGTTACAACATCAATATTGCCATGCCCCACCTTTTTCCAGCATCGAAAATCACGATCACCACATTTGTAATGACCCGGGCAGTAAAATCGAGTATCTTTAGTTATAATCCCTTCCTCAAGACCGGCGATGGCTGTTACGATTTTATAAGTCGATGCCGGCGGGTACTCTCCCTGAACCGCCTTGTTTTCCATGGGTCTGAACCTGTTGGAAACCAGTGCGTGCCATTCTTTATGCGACATGCCGTTAACAAAACTATTCTGGTCAAAGGAAGGGCTGCTCGCCAGAGCAAGAATCTCTCCGGTGGCTGGATCGATAGCTGCTACAGCGCCTGCCACACCTTCCAAGAGTTCTTCAGCCTTTTGTTGGAGTTTAAGGTCAATAGTAAGATAAATATTATGACCGGGCCGGGCATCAACCGTCCGCAAGATTCTAACAACCTGTCCTGTGGCATTTACTTCGACCTGCCTGCCACCCGGTTTTCCTCTTAAATAACCCCCATAAGCCTTTTCAACACCAAACTTCCCAATAAAATCTCCGCTCCTGCATGCCGGATATTTGCCGCTTTTAAGCTCATCTGAATTTATTTTGCTTAAATATCCTATAAGATGTGCCGCAATCTGCCTGTTAATGTAATGCCTTCGGGGCCTTACATTAATTTCGATACCGGGAAAATCATATTTGTGGGCCTCAATCGCAGCCAGCGCATCCCGTCCAATATCACGTTTCAACAAGAACGGCTTATATATAGAGATTCCCTTGCACTTCTTAATCTTGGACATAAGGACATCAGCGGGAACCTTTATATACCCGGACAGTTTTTCAACTGTATCATCTACAGGTTTGGCATCCTTTAAAATTATACTCAAATCAAAGGATGGACGATTGTCCACCAGCAATACCCTGTTGCGGTCGTATATCAGTCCTCTTGGGGGATCTATGCTCTGGAGCCGTATGCAATTATTTTCAGAAAGTCGCCTGAACTCATTCCCTTCAATCACCTGCAAATAAAATAATCGACAAATAAGCACAACAAAGGCTGCTATAACGCAGTACATAACCACGATTAATCGTTGCTTGAACCAATCGCTGTCAGCTGTCTTTAAATATTTGCCCACAGTTGCGTTGCGCCCTCTTATTATCTGTTAATTTCCGGCAGTTGTTTATGTGAAAAAACGGCAATCAGTTTATTAAATAATCTATTCCATCTTTTATAGGTGAAATTATAAAATTGAATAACAAACGGCCCTGTACATATTGCCCATATAATCTGCATTACAACACTATTTATGGCAGATGAAGAAAATTGCGTACCCGGCTCCAGCATGGCAAAGATTCCAAACAATATTACATTCTCTATTAATATGGCTGATGTAACAACAACAGGCAAAAGAATATAATTGCTCACATGAAAAACTTTTACGAGCTGTCTCACACCGATAAATAACCAGAGATATGTTGTTAAATACAGTCCGAAAGGGCCTCCGGAAAGGCTATCCATTACTAACCCTGTAATAAGGGCGACAGGCATGCCTTCACGAACACCAAAAAAAAGACCCATATAAACAATATAGAGGACTAACAGGTCATAAAATGTATCGAATAAGGAAAAACAGGGCAAAATTGCTGTCTGAAAGATTACCAGACATAGACACGCGGAAATGTGAAAGCAATAGGTCATTGGTCGCTCACATCTGATATCGGCCTGGCATTCAATACAACTAAAACCTCTTCCAGTTTTTCACAATCAACATAAGGTGTAACTATTACTTCCTGAAAGATACCAAAATTACGCTTAATAACCTCCGAAACCTTCCCGATACGCAGCCCTTTTGGGAAAACAGTGTCCAGCCCGGACGAAACAATAGTATCTCCGACCCTGGTATCATGTTTGCGCAGGGCATATGTAAAAAAGCATTGACCGGTCGAACTCCCTTTTATAATCCCGCGCGCCCTGGTCCTTTGCACCAAAGCGTCAACCGCGCTAATCTGATCAATAATAAGAAGTACCTTGGAAGAATGGAGTGAAGCATCAATAACCTGACCCGCAATTCCTTCAGGCACCAATACAGGCAATCCTTTTTCTATGCCATCCGATTTACCCTTGTCTATGATTATGGTTTTAAACCAGGGAGAGGGGTCCTTGCCGATTACTTCGGCAACAAGCACCTGGCCGGCCATGTTTTTTCGGAAGTTCAATAACTTTCGAAGCCGGAGGTTGAAAATCTCAATCTCATTAAACCGGTTATTTTTTTCAATAGCGCGACTTAAAACTTTCTTAAGCTTATCGTTCTCCTGTTTTACTGCAACGAGACAAAAATAGTGACTCCAGACATCTCTGATAAAAGAAATCGAACGGGTAGTAATTTTCTGAAAAGGAGCAATAAAGGAAATGGCGATCTGCCTGTGTCCATGGGTATGATAGCGGCGACTTGTAACAGAAAGGACTATCAGGTTAACAACGATCAGAACAATTAGACCAACGATCATTACAATCTTTTTTGAGAACATGAAATTATATAATCATAACCTGTCTTAAGATTTCAATACTATCAATGGCTTTGCCTGCACCGAGAGCCACTGTTAGTAATGGATCATCGGTTATTGTTATCGGAAGTCCGGTTTCTTCTCTGAGAAGTTTGTCTAAATTTTTTAACAAAGCACCGCCGCCTGTTAATACAATTCCCCGATCAACAATATCTGCAGCCAACTCCGGCGGAGTCTGCTCCAGGGCAATTTTTATCGTCTCCACAATCGCATCGATCTGCTCGGAAATCGCCTCGCGAATTTCTTCTGAATCAATTGTCAGTATTTTTGGAATCCCTGAGGCAAGGTCTCTGCCTTTAACCTCTATTGTTTCCAGATTCTGCAAGTCAGGATATGCATTCCCGATAGTGGTTTTAATTATCTCCGCGGTTCTTTCACCAATCAACAGATTATACTTCCTCTTTATATACTGGATAATCGAAGCATCCATCTTATCGCCGGCTATCCTGATCGATCTGCTGTAAACAATTCCTGCCAGAGAAATCACAGCGACTTCCGTTGTGCCGCCGCCCATATCAACGATCATATTACACGTCGGTTCAGTAATAGGAAGGCCCGCGCCTATTGCGGCCGCCATGGGCTCTTCGATAAGAAATACCTCGCGGGCTCCTGCTGATTCAGCCGATTCTTTAACAGCACGCTTTTCAACCTGTGTAATTCCGGATGGCACTGCAACAATAATTCTTGGCCTGACAAAGGTTCGTCTGTTATGAACCTTGCGAATAAAATGTCGCAACATTGCTTCGGTTACCTCAAAGTCGGCAATAACTCCGTCACGCATAGGACGGATCGCCACTATATGGCCGGGCGTTTTCCCTAACATATTTTTTGCTTCCATGCCGACAGCCAAAACACGGTTTTTAGCCCTGTTGTCCGTGCGTATCGCAACTACCGACGGCTCGCTTAATACTATCCCTTTGCCTTTAACATAAACAAGTGTATTTGCAGTACCAAGATCGATGGCAAGATCATTAGAAAATACACCTAAAATTCCACTTAAAAAACCCATAAGTCCTCATTTCCGCATACATAAAAATATGTATTCAATTAAATTTATTGTATAGGAATTTTCATCCCCTCCCATTGCAAATTCTGTAACCGTTCACGGAACGTTGAAATTGGAAAATAGAAATTGGAAATTTGGCCTTCATGCTTTTGTACTGTGTCGTGCCAGACCATATCTGATAGCGCTCCTGCCAGTTTGTAAACATCCAACTCGTAAACTCGTTCCATCTCTCCCTAATTTCTATTTTCCAATTTCAAGTTTCAAGCCGTGAACGGCTACAATTTATCAAATAGATCATGCCATTACAAGCGAAATATCATCGGTTCAAAAAACAATCCATAACCGCATTATGGACTTTTGGTCTAAAAAATTTTATTTTATCATTTTTACGTGATGGGTGTACACGATTGGTCAAAAGTATAACAATAATATTTCGTTTAATGTCCATCCAGAAGGAGGTGCCTGTAAAACCAAGATGCCCTACGCTCCTTTTTGAAAAATAGTCTCCGCAACTGGAGTCAGCCAATGATGGAGTTTCAAATCCAAGCGCTTTATCTGTTCCTTTCTGGTGCTTAAAAAAAGTGTGAAGAAGATCTTTCCCAAACAGGTTGATTGACGGGCTGCCGTAAAAATCCGACAACAGAGACGACAGAAGAATATGCAGACTGCCGGCAGATCCAAAGAGGCCGGCGTGTCCTGCAATACCTCCCATCGTATATGCATTTTCATCATGCACTACTCCCTCTAAAAGGGTATTTCGCCAGAGGCATATTTCAGTGGCTGCAAATCGCCCTGTAATCGGCTTTGAATTAAGATCTGCAAAAAACAGTCCCTTGTCTGAATCTATGCCAAGCGGTCTGTATATTTCATCACTTACATAATGATCAAGGCGTTTTCCAGCTACAGTTTCAACCACCCATCCAAGAATCATAAAGCCAAGGTCGCTGTATAGCGCCTTTTTCCCTATGGGATACAACATGGATTCCTTTACAAGAAGGCTCTTTAAGGCCTTCCTTCTCGCATCAAACGGAAGCTTGCTTAGCTTATAATAATATTCACGATAACCAGGAAGACCGGAATTATGACATAAAAGAGATTTTATCTTTATCTGCCCCTTGTCTGTTTTTTTAAAGCAGGGCAAGATTGACTCAAGTGTTTGCTCAAGACCAAGTTTGCGTTGTTGAATCAGCCTCATAACAGCCAGCGTTGTCGCAAGCGGTTTTGTAAGGGATGCCAGATCAAAAATAGTATTTAGGGTCATTTTACGTTTTGAGAATATATTGGCATATCCATAAGCTTCAAAAAAAACTATGGAACCATCCTTTGCGACCAAGAGTACCGCTCCTGGGAAAACCTTATCAGATATTGCATATCTCATAAGGCTGTCGACTTGTTTGAATTTATCAGTCATTTAGCATTCATTATCCCTCTCCTGACCTCTGACATCTGACCTCTGACCTCTCCCTAATTGAGCTTTGGCTCAATTAGGGTATGGTTGCCGGTTCATGAAACGACAATAACTGCCTGTCGGTATCAAGAGTTGCTTTAAGACCGATCGGAATTGTAATATTATTTTTTCCATGCCCAACTTCAAAGCCGGCAAGTATAGGGATGTTATCCTCTTTGAAAAGGTTATCCACAATCCTGATAATTTCACTAACAGAGCCGCAATCTTCAAAAGAGCCGAGAACAAGTCCCGCAAGTCCCTCGAAACATCCGGCAAGTTTCATGTGTGTCAGCATCCTGTCAATCCTGTAGCACGATTCTCCCTTATCTTCGAGTAGCAATAGATGCCCTTTTAATCCAGGTTCAAATGGAGTGCCGACAAGATGACACAAGGTGGTAAGGTTGCCTCCTGCAACCGGGCCTGAAGCCAGGCCATGCCTGATCGTTATCCCTGTTTTTGGCCTTATTGCAAGCCTAACGTCTGATGAAACAGCGGCAAGCAGCGCTTCCCTTGTCTTCCTGGAAGCATCTCCCAGGCTTGCCACCATAGGGCCGTGAAAGGCGACAAAACCGCACTTTGTGTATAACACCGACAGGATTGCGGATATATCGCTGAATCCAATAAAAATTTTCAGATTTTTCTTAATCGATTCAAAATCTAACAATGAAAGTATCCTCATAGAGCCGAATCCACCCCTTGCACAAATAATTGCCTTTATTTTCCTGTCAACAAAAAAAGTGTTTATAAGGTTGGCACGATGAATATCCGGCCCGGCAAGATACCCATTTTTTATACAGATATCATCAGGAACAATTAGGCGAAATCCCATAGCTTTCAGAATCGCAACACCCCGGTCAAATTCTTTCCTGTCAAAAGGGCCGGCCGGAGCAACTATTCCGATAGTATCGCCCGGCAACAGTCTATCCGGTACTAATTGCATATTTTCTCTGACACTCATTAAAAAACCCTCGGCCCTCTAATCCTTAATCCCTTAATCCCAAATTTTTACTATATGATATATTGACATGTAAGGATCAAAGGCTTATAAATAATATCTGTCGGGGCGTGGCGCAGTCTGGTAGCGCACTTGAATGGGGTTCAAGGGGTCGGAGGTTCAAATCCTCTCGCCCCGACCAAAATAGACCTTTTGCAAATCTGTTATAAATTCGTCGAAACAACCGCCTCTTTTAAATATATAAAGACAAAATGCCCCTCTTTTGAGGCTTTTTCCTTGCCTATTGCAATCTGGTGCATCAGCTCAATTTTTCCCTTGTCAAGACTGCTAATCTGCTCTTCAATAAGTTTTAGTAAATTGTAGGTTAAACTGTACATTACAATAGGGCCGAAAAGATCTTCATTGTTTTTACCTTTGGTTAAAGCGCCAATAACATGATAATCGCCCGTTTTCATTGCCTTTGGCGGAGGACTGTATTCGAGCAGTTCGGCAAACAGAGTAAGGGTTTCTATCACGCTGTCAGCATCCCCTATTTCCAGCGCTGCCGCGCCATCTTTCTCAATCTCCTCGATATCAGATTCATTATAGGAAAGATCCAGCATATCAATACATTCTTTTTGGATAGTTTTAACAGATTCCTCCCTTTTACTGAGAACCACATCTTTATCATTTAATATCTTGATAATATTTCGTATGTTAAGCATTTCTTTGACGGTTGGACTTTTGCGCAACACAACATCTTCAACCGTAGTATTGTAAATGGCAAGCCCATTGTCTAAAACCAGAATCCTTTTCAGATCACCATTTTCCTGCAAAATATAGAGATCAAGATCACGCTCCTGTATGAACTGATAAGAACCCATTGCAAGCAGACTGCGCATTGTTTGCTTGTCAACCTTGCGGCCGCTGTCAGGAGGACCAATAGAGTTAAGCACAATTTTTGTCATTTTATCTATCCTTATCTTTTTCAGAAGATTTTCTTTAAAAGACATTCTTGCCCCCTTTTTTATTATGAAATTTTTTTATGGGTTTTGATGGCTTCGTAATATTTTTAATTTAATCAATATGGGTTACCAAAGTCAATTAAAAGGTATAGACAAAAACAGATCAAATTACAGGTTGCTTATCATAAAGATTATGTTTATATATTTTCTAAAGTTCAGGGTTCAGGGTTCAGGGTTCAGGGAAATAAAGGAATAAAATATGGATGATTATGCAGAAATAACATATAAAGGCAAAACATATAAACTCCCTGTTGTTGAAGGTTCAGAAGGGGAAAAAGCTATCGATATATCCACACTCCGCCAAAAAACCGGATTGATCACGCTTGATCCAGGATTTGCCAATACCGGTAGCTGTATCAGCTCCATTACTTACTTAGATGGCGAAAAGGGAATCCTGCGTTATCGCGGCATACCGGTTGAGGATCTTGCCAGGCATTCCACCTTTACTGAAACGGCCTATCTTCTAATAAACGGTGTTTTGCCAACCAGAGAGGAGCTTAACAGATTCTCAGTTCTGTTGAACGATAATTCACTTGTACATGAGGATATGCAGATTTTTTATCAGAACTTTCCAAGGGCTTCTCATCCAATGGGCATACTATCTTCAATGGTTAATGCATTAAGAAGCTTTTATCCTGAACTCCAGACCGTAGAAGAGGAGATTAACAAAACAGTCACGCGTCTTCTCTCAAAAATGAGAACCCTGGCGGCCATGTCTTATAAAATATCCATGGGGCATAAGGTTATATATCCCCGCTATGATCTGCCTTATTGCGCGAACTTTCTAAATATGATGTTTGATAGCCCGGTAAAACCTTATCATATACACAAAGAACTGGTAAAAGCGTTAAATGTTTTCTGGATTCTCCATGCTGATCATGAACAAAACTGTTCTACATCTGCTGTAAGGGTTGTTGGAAGCGGAAGGGTTAATCTTTACGCCGCAATCTCAGCGGGAATAGCGGCGCTCTGGGGCCCCCTGCACGGCGGAGCAAACCAGGCGGTTATCGAAATGCTTTCAGATATAGAAAAAAGCGGCGGCAACTTGAATAATGCTATTAAAAGGGCTAAAGACAAAAATGATCCTTTCAGATTAATGGGTTTTGGCCACAGAATATACAAAACCTATGATCCCCGCGCCAAAATAATGAAAAAAATGTGTGATAAGATTCTAAAAAAACTCAAAATAAAGGATCCTTTGCTTGACCTGGCAAAGGAGCTTGAAGATATCGCGTTAAATGATGATTATTTTAAAGAGTGTAATCTTTATCCGAACATCGATTTTTACAGTGGTATAATGCTGCGCGCCATGGGCATTCCTACAAATATGTTTACTGTTATGTTCGCCATCGGCAGGCTGCCAGGATGGATCTCTCAATGGAAAGAGAGCGCTGATGATCCTGCCTGGAAACTAAGCCGCCCCCGCCAGCTCTATATGGGACCGACAAAAACCGAATTTATTCCCATTGATAAAAGGTAGCCGTTCACGGCTTGAAACTTGAAATTGGAAAGTAGAAATTTGGGAGAGATTAAAATAGAAATTGAAAATTGGGAAGAACAGTACAAAAGCATGAAGGCCAAATTTCCAATTTCTATTTTCTAATTTCAACGTTCCGTGAACGCTTACGATAAAAGAATGTAGATGGATAAATCAAATTCTTTGCTCGAACATGTAAAGTCTATTGCAAAAAATATGTTTCACGGAGCCAGTGGTAGCCACGACTGGGACCACACGCTTCGTGTTGGCAAGTTATGCGAGCGTATCGGGCCTGTTGAAGGTGTAGATATGGATGTACTCCTTATTGCAGCCTACCTGCACGATATCGGAAGATGCTTTCAGGATGCTTCAAACGGCGGAGTTTGCCACGCTGAAAAGGGCGCTCAGATGGCATGGCCCATGGTGAAAAAACTCCCCATTTCAGAAAAGCAAAAGGAGAATATTATCCACTGTGTTAGATCGCACAGGTTTCGTGGAAACCATGCGCCAAAAACAGTTGAAGCAAAGGTGCTGTTTGATGCAGACAAACTCGATGCCATCGGAGCAGTCGGTGTGGCCAGGGCATATCTGTTTGCAGGAGAAATCGGCGCAAGGCTTCATAATCCTGACATAAGTGTTGAAAAATCTAAGTCCTATTCAAAAGATGACACAGGTTTCAGGGAGTTTAAAGTTAAGCTTGCCGGGATAAAGGATAGAATACTGACAAAAGAAGGAAGAAAAATAGCAAAAGAGCGGCATGCTTTCATGGAAAACTTCTTTAAACGGTTTTTAGAAGAATATGAAGGAAAGAGGTAAATATTAATATTATGAGCATTAATATTGTTGAAAGGATCGATGATTTTGTCAAGGTCAGGCATTTGCTTGTAAGTGTTTCAGATAAACAGGGGCTTGATGATTTTATTCCTGAGCTGCTTAAAATAAATCCTGGGATAAAAATATTTTCTACAGGCGGCACATACGCCAAAATAAAGGAGATACTTGGCGCAGATGCCGCATCCTGCCTGAAACAGGTCTCAGATTACACGGGGCAGCCCGAAACCCAGGGCGGTCTTGTAAAGACTCTGGATTTTAAAATATATCTTGGTCTTCTTACCGAAACATATAACGAGTCCCACCAAAATGACCTGGCAAGGACGAGCTCTGTGCCGATTGATATGGTTGTCGTCAACCTCTATCCTTTTAAGGAAACCATATCAAAGCAGGATATCTCCATGGAACAGGCCAGAGGAAATATAGATATCGGCGGGCCATGCATGATAAGGGCCTCTGCAAAAAATTTTATCAGGGTTGCGCCGGTTGTCGATCCTGTTGACTATGAAATGATTATATCGGAATTAGAGACAAATAATGGATCAACCTCGCTTAAACTTCGTTTTGGTCTGGCGCAAAAGGCTTTCGAACATACAGCGGTTTATGACCACACAATCGCAGACTTTTTAGGTTCCAGAAAGATTGAAGATGTAAAGGGATGTTATGATAAAGGAAATATAAATGACTAAAGATCTTAAGAAAATGTATACAACGATCATGGATGATCATTTTACTCCAAAAATGGAGATCAGTTTTATAGACCATGATACAAGACAGACCCTTTTTTATGAAAAGGTTGTCTGGACTATAGACAATGTCAAAAAAGGCTTAAGATACGGTGAAAACCCTGGCCAGGAAGCTGCATTATACAGACTGGTAAATGGAAATCTGCTTTTGGGGGAAATCGAGACCATACAGCCGGGCAGGTATCTGGCTTCAGATATTGAGCTGTTGCAGTCCGGCAAGCATCCAGGCAAAATCAATCTAACCGACGCCGACAATGCTTTGAATATTTTGAGATATTTTACGGATAAGCCAACGGTTGTCATTGTCAAACACAACAATCCTTGCGGCGTTGCCAGATCAGACTCACTGGAAAATGCCTATGAAAAAGCATATATGGCAGACAGAATAGCGGCATTTGGTGGATGTATTGCGGTTAACATGCCTGTTGACAGGGCTACGGCTGAATCAATCAGCAAACAGTATGCAGAAGTTGTTGTTGCCCCGGATTTTGAAGAAGGCGTTATGGGTATTTTTGAAAAGAAAAAGAACCTCAGGCTAATCAGAATCAACAATATCAACAGACTTCAAACTTTTGTCGGCAAAAGATGTGTGGAATTCAAAAGCCTGATAGACGGCGGCATTATTGCGCAATGGTCTTTTGTCCCGTCTGCCCGCTTTAAGAAAGATCTCGTGCTTGCAGAATGTGAATACAAAAGCAAAACATACAAAATAAAGCGAAAGCCCACGGACCGGGAATATGATGACTTGCTTTTTGGCTGGCTTGTTGAGTCTGGAATTACGTCAAATTCCGTTATTTATGTAAAAGACAGTGTTACCGTTGGAATAGGAACAGGTGAACAGGACAGAGTGGGTGTCGCAGAAATCGCAAGAGACAAAGCGTATCGAAAGCTTTGCGACCGTTATTGCTTTGAAATACACGGCGTCCCTTATAACAACCTTAAAGACCTGCCCAAAAAAGAGGAAATCGATAACAGGGTGACAGATGAAAGGGGCGGGCTGATCGGCGCCGCCATGGTCAGCGATGCATTCTTCCCGTTCAGGGACGGCGTGGATGTCGGAATCCAGGAAGGGATTACCTCGGTTATCCAGCCTGGAGGATCTGTCAATGATTATCAGTCTATCGAGGCGTGTAACGAAGCAGGCGTCACAATGGTATATACAGGTCAGAGGAGCTTTAAGCACTAAACATTTGAGTGTAACCTTTTTTCGTAGCGCAGGGCTTTAGTCCCGCTTTAGCGGGACCATTTTGATGCAAAGCTAAAGCCCTGCGCTACGTTGTGAGGAGCTGCTTATTAAAGACAAATTATGGGTGTAGGGGCTGTCAGACATGACAATCTGCACAGCCTGGCGGGTCCTGTTATTTACTAAAATGGGTCCAATAAGGTTTGCAGTCATCTTTTCAGGCGAACCCTTGGGAATATTAACAACAACGTATAACTCCAACACATCATTATCACTGTTTTTATCCCAAGACATTTTCATTAAAACATCCTCAATATTCACCTTATAGTCCGGCATAAAAAAGAACGGACTGGTAATGACAAAGGCAAGCGCAGGATCATCAACTGACTGATACCAGAAGAAAGGGGAATTCTCTTTATGCTGAACTATGACAAAACGCTGTTTGTCTGGAAATCCTAACATACCGAAAGGCATATTGAAAACCTTGTCTTCCCCTACGGTGACAGTCCCGAATCTCGTGGTTTTAATCTTCAACTTTAATCCCTCTTTGAGCTAATAATGCGGAAAAGGGAGGCTGCTCTGGAAAGATCGGACTCACTTACTTTAGCTGATTCCAGATTTTCCCTCCTGATTCTTTCATATATCTCCTGGCGGTGAATACTGACACTCTCTGGCGCCTTTATGCCTAACCTGACCTGTGATCCCTTTATTTCAAGCAAGTCAATGGTAATATCATCGCCAATAGTAATCCGTTCACCTAACTTCCTTGTTAGTATAAGCATGGCCTATCCCTGGCATGTTAAAATGATGAATTTAGGAGTCAAAGACCACCGGTAAAACCGGTGGCTTGAAATTGTGAACCGCTCAAAGCGGATTAAAACATGAACCACCTGAAGGTGGTATAGCTACTTAGTCAAACAATTTAAGTTGATCGAGTCTTCTATCCTCTTCCTCTTGAT
>JAPVVG010000103.1 GCA_028571455.1 Desulfobacteraceae bacterium
AAGTCTCGCAGTAGTTTTTCAGGCTCATGTTTCTTAAACAGCATTATCTGTTGAGGCAGTTCCGGGTGGACTTTTCTTTTAAAATCAGGCAAAAATCTGGATTTCAGTCTATCGGCAAATCCGGCTGTCCCAAAAAATAAAGAAATGCTCCATCCAACAGCCAAAATTTTTAATAATTGAATTTCATATTCCATTGAAACCCGGTTGATTTCCATATCCCCGGGCAAATTTTGCAAAATCAGCTTTATATCTGAACGGTCAATTGCAAAGTCAAACAGGTCTTCACTTGCTTTTTCAACACTAACTTTTTTTAAAGGAGATTCATTCATTATATTCTTCAGGTTTTTCTCTTGAATCTTGTACAGCTTCTTCAATTGTGTAATAAATATTTTTGAATAACTATTTCCCCGGCTGATTTTAAAATTCCTTTATATTCTATCATTTATTAAACAGAAATTCTCTTTTTGTCACGATTTTACTTAAATCACTTAATACACCAATTTCAGTTTCAATACAACAAAATCTAATTATTTTTTAAATAAATTATATAGTTATAGCGAAAATCTACGAAATTCTATCATCTCCAAATACACCAAAGATGATGCCAAAATTTCCTGTTAGCCATTTTATGTTTGTCGGCAAACCTATAGTTGTGTTAAATACAAAAACAAAAAAAGAGGTGAAGAAATGCAGAATGTAAAATGGGAAGTTAAAGACGATAAACTGATTATTGAGATAGATTTAACAAAGGAGTTTGGACCCTCAAAATCTGGCAAAACGATAACAGTCGCCAGCACACGGGGTAACCAGAAAATCGAGGGCACTGATGTTGTAATTGGTTTGAACGTTTACAAATATCCAGAAAATGGATAACATCCACGGTTCAGCGAAATGGTTTTTTGGTGCGTAAAACGCACCCTACGATTTACAAACCCACGTAGCACCATCAACGGCTGTATCGTTAAGAAACAAAGACTGAAATAATAAATGACTTCAAAAGGAACTGGAATTGTATAAAAACTTAAAAGATTTTCTAGATACCCTTGATAAGGCAGGAGAACTCAAACATATACACGATCAGGTTTCTCCGCATCTTGAAATCAGCAAGCTTACAGACAGGGAGTCAAAAAGCCCGGACGGTGGCAAAGCGCTTTTTTTCGAAAATGTAAAAGGTTCCTCGTTCCCTGTTGCCACAAACATATTCGGAAGTTCCCGCAGGATCTGCTTAGCCCTCGGGGTGGATCATCTTGACCAGTTGGGAGAAAGAATAAAAAAATATATTGATCTCAACCCGCCAAAAAGCTTAATGGGAGCCCTGCAAATACTGCCAATGGCTTTCAGCTTTGCAAAAGTCTTTCCTCGCTCATTCAGGGCATCAACCCCGCCCTGCCAGGAAGTGGTGCACAAAGATGACGATGTCGATCTTTCAAAACTCCCGGTTCTTCACTGCTGGCCTGAAGATGCAGGCCGGTTTATCACCCTTCCCCTTGTATTTACAAAGAGCCTGAGCACAAAAAAAAGAAATGTCGGGATGTACAGGATGCAGGTGTTTGACCGGAATTCCACCGGCATGCACTGGCATGTTCACAAGGATGGATCTCACTACTTTAATGAATATCGCAAGGCTGGAATGAAAATGCCTGTCGCAGTCGCAATAGGAGCAGATCCTGCCATTATATATTCTGCGACCGCGCCCATGCCAAGAGGGATTGATGAAATGCTTCTTGCAGGTTTCATACGAAAAAAGCCTGTAACCATGGCAAAGTGCTTAACCGTGGATATGGAAGTGCCGGCTGAAGCCGAATTTGTGCTTGAAGGATATGTTAAGCCTGACGAACTGCGCAGGGAGGGTCCATTTGGAGATCATACCGGATACTATTCACCTGCCGACGACTATCCGGTATTTCATGTTACCGCCATAACCCATCGAAAGAATCCTGTATATAACGCCACTCTGGTCGGACGGCCGCCAATGGAAGACTGTTATATGGCAAAGGCAACCGAACGGATTTTTCTTCCATTGCTCCAGACAGTAATGCCTGAAATATGCGACTACTGGTTTCCCTGGGAGGGGGTATTTCATAACATAGTTGTAGTATCTATTGACAAGGAATATCCGGGACATGCGCAAAAAGTAATAAGCGGGCTGTGGGGACAGGGCCAGATGAGCTTTTGCAAGGCAATAACGGTTGTTGATAAAAATATCAACCCGCAGAATCCTGAAAGAATAATAAAAGAGCTTTTGTCAAGGTTAGACATAACATCCGATATTACTATTACTAAAGGTATTCTCGATGTGCTTGATCACTCTTCCCCTTTTACCAATTATGGGAACAAGATAGGAATTGACCTTACAGCAAGATTCAAAGGGGAACCGCCGAGAAACGACAGGCATTCTTTATCAAAACCCCCTTCTGAAACCAGGCTGTCTAATATAATCAAAAATAGTGTGCCGGGATCTGTAGAATGCAGGCACCTGTTTAATAAGCTTCGGGAAGACAAAGAGATTTTAAACAGAATTTTAACTGTTTCAGTGGAAAAAACTATCGATAGAGGGGGAAAGGATTTTGCCTCAATTTTATTAGGCCTGAATGAACTTGATATGTTCAATATATTTATACTGTTTGACAAGGAGATCGATCTTAATGACAGCTCTCTTATGCTCTGGAAACTATTCAACAATGTCGATCCGGGGCGGGATATGATTTTTGGAAACGATCGGGTGGTAATCGATGCCTGTAAAAAAGGGCCTATGGACGGCCATGAAAGAGAGTGGCCGGATGAACTGAGTTTCGACCCGATTAATTAGCCCTGTCCAACCGTGTAATCCCTTCCTCTTTTGCCTCGCGCAAAGCCGCTTTATATTCTTTTGGCAAAAGCATCCTTGAAAGTTTCTTTACTTCATAGGCCTTGCCGCAAGGTCTGTACTGCGGCATAATATTTACATAGCTATTTGATGATACTTTTTGTGCGATAAATCTCATTATTTGGCGGGTTCCTGCAAGTCCATGAGGCAGGACAAGATGCCTTATCAAAAGGCCGCGCCTTGCCAGGCCTGATTTGTCAATGACAAGATCTCCGACCTGACGATGCATTTCAATTATCGCCCTGCGCGCCACCTCTGGATAATCTCTTGATTTACAGGTAAGCTCCGCCACATCAGGATCCCAGAATTTAAAATCAGGCATATATATATCAATTACCCCTTCAAGCAGTTTCAGTGTTTCAACACGATCATAACCGCCTGTGTTGTAAACCAGGGGAATGCCTAACCCATTTTCGATTGCTATATCAAGAGCAGAAAGGATCTGGGGCACAACATGGGATGGAGTAACAAAATTTATATTGTGGCAGCCTGTATTTTGCAAAAAGAGCATCATGCCGGCTATCTGCTCGCCGGATACCTCTTCTCCGTGGCCTTCATGGCTGATATCGTAATTCTGGCAAAAATTACACAAGAGATTGCAGTAAGTAAAAAATATAGTGCCGGAACCATTATGTCCAACCAGCGGGGCCTCTTCTCCATAGTGCGGATGATAACTGGAAACAGATGCATTTTCACCTGTTTTGCAAATACCAAGCTCTCCTGAAAGCCGGTCAACTCCGCATCCTCTCGGACACAGAGAGCAAGAGCTCAATATTTCCCGCGCCTTTTTTATTTTTTCCTTAAGCAACCCGTTGTTATAAGTTTTTATGTAGACAGGTTCGTACATTTATAACAGTTCACGGTTATCGGTTTACAGTTCTTAGTAAAATGCGAATATCGAATATCGAACAAGGAATGTCGAATTATGAAGTATTAAAATCCTTCGACATTCTGCGGTTCATTATTCTGCGGTTCTGCGGTTCAAATCCCTTAATCCCTTAATCCTCTAACCTTCTAATCCTCTAATCCTCTAATCCCCGTATATCTATGCGCCAGTGGATATCTCCTGCCATCACCAAAAGCCTTTGATGTAACCTTAAGAGCAGGCGCTGCCTGGCGTCTCTTGTATTCATTTTTATCGACTCTGCGAACAACATCCTCTACAAGGCTTCTTTCAAACCCCATCTCAACCAGTTCATCTATTCCTTTGAGGTCCTCGATATATCCATTTAATATGGGATCCAGTATTTCATATGGCGGCAGATCATCCTGATCTGTTTGGTTTGGTTTAAGTTCTGCCGAAGGGGTTTTTTCAATTATACGTTGCGGGATATATTCCTTTTCAGAGTTTATGAAACAGGCAATATCGTAAACAATAGTTTTTGGAACATCTGCAATCACTGCCAGACCTCCGCTCATATCACCGTAAAGCGTGCAATAACCGACGCTGAGCTCTGATTTGTTCCCGGTGGAAAGAAGAAGGCTGCCATGCATGTTGGAAAAAGCCATTAGAATGGTTCCCCTGATTCTTGCCTGTATATTCTGCTGCGCAACCGTTGGATTGCTTTCCTTAAAAGAGGGTGAAACAAGCCTGGTAAATTCTCTGAACAGCCCTTTAATCGGAATTTCTTTCAACTCAATTCCAAGATTTTTCGTGAGTTTTTCAGCATCATTTATGTTTTCCCGCGAAGTATACATTGACGGCATGGATACAGCCAGCACATTCTCATGGCCCATAGCCTTTGTCGCGATGTATGCGGTCAGGGCCGAGTCAATACCCCCGCTGAGCCCTAAAACAACCTTTGAAAAACCGCACTTTGTTGCGTAGTCTCGCGTCCCCATGATAAGAGCCTTTAAAATGCTTTCAGTGTCTGAGCCGGATATGCTATGGAGATTTCTTTCAAAGCCTTTTGAAGATTGAGTATCAAAAACAACAATATCCTCCTCAAAATCACAGGCTCTGGCCTTTATCTGTCCATTTTGATCAAAAGCAACGCTCAAGCCATCAAAAAGGATGCTGTCGCTCCCGCCCACCTGGTTTGCATATATCAGAGGAACACTGTATTTTCGGGCTATAGAGCCCAGCATATCTATTTTTAACCTGTTTTTTCCAACATAAAAAGGGGAGGCGGATATATTTATGATAAGATCGGCTCCATCCTTTATCAGCAAGGACACAGGATCTAAGTGATATATTCTCTTTTTTATTATATCCCTGTCATTCCAGATATCCTCACAAATAGTAAGCCCGATTCTGCGGCCTTTGTATGTATATGATTCGCATGATAAGCCGGGTTCAAAATACCTGCCGTCATCAAACACGTCATAATTTGGAAGAAGCCTTTTTTTAACCTGATGCAGCAAAACGCTGTTTTCAAATAAAGCTGCCGAGTTGTAAAGCGCCTTTCCTTCCTTATCAGGATTTTTATCAACAAATCCGCATATTACTCCGATCCCATATATCGAATTTATAAGTTTATCTAAACATTTAAGATTTGCTTCAACAAAATCCTTTTTTTCAAGAAGATCACGCGGCGGATATCCTGTGACAACAAGTTCAGGAAAAACAATTAGATCGCATGAAAGCTGTTTTGCCTTTTCTGCAAAATTCATAATTTTGTTAAAATTATGATTAAAGTCGCCGATTATCGGATTTATCTGAGCAATAGCTATTTTCATGACCGTAAAATAATTTCAAGTTGTGCGGTTAGGCTATGGAATCTATCCGCACAGGTCGAATAATTTCACACATTTAATTAAAAACTACTATACCCTGTTGCATGTTGTCAACTCGACAAAAAACTGTGTCATGTTGCGGCAAGAAATTTTTTTATCAGCCGGATAATATCTTCCAATTGCTCGGGCTTTATCCATGCAATCTGTAAATCAGCCTTAAACCAGGTCATTTGACGTTTTGCATATCTTCTTGTATCCCGCTTAAGGGTCGATAAGGCCTCATCCCATAAAACACGACCCTTTATATAATCAACCGCGTGTCGATAACCGATCGACTGCATAGACTTGAGGCTTTCCGAATAGCCCCTGTCAAGAAGCCCCTTAACCTCATCTACAAGCCCTGCGTCAATCATTGCGTCAACTCTGGAGTTAATGCGATCATACAGGATTTCTCTGTTCATATCCAAACCAATGGTAAAAACTTTAAACGGCTCATCTGTAAACCTGTGCTCTTCATGGTATTTCGATATGCTCTTTCCTGTTATCTCATATATCTCAAGAGCCCTTATTATCCTGTATGTATCATTAGGGTGTATATTTTCGGCTGATAGCGGATCACATTTGCTTAGCCGTGTGTGGAGAAAGGCTGCGCCATGAACTGCTGCCTCCCCTTTCAGGCGCTCACGAATATTTACATCCCCGCCTTTGGCGGGGCCTATAAACAGGCCATATAATAGCGCCTTGATATAAAATCCCGTGCCTCCCACAACAAATGAAACTACATCCTTCCTATCCAATTTCATGACAGTTTCACGCGCCATCTTTGCATACATGGCGGCATCAAAGGATTCATCAGGATAAACAATATCGATCATATGGTGTTTGACACGGGCCTGTTCATCAGGCGTCGGCTTTGCCGTGCCGATATCCATATATTTGTATATCTGCATTGAATCTGCATTTATAATCTCGCCCTTAAATTCTCCGGCGATTTCAATGGCCGCAGATGTCTTGCCGGCCCCGGTCGGGCCGCAAATTACAATCACCCTGGGTTTTGGCCTGTCAGAGTTCACAGCAAACCTTTTTTAGGAGACCTTTGAAAAACGCCCCATTTCTGTCATTCCCGCGAAGGCGGGAATCCATAACGAGTTGAAAAGGCATCGATATAATCAAAACAAAAAAACTGATTGGTCTAAGGATGATGGCCTCGTAAAAAGTCATACACTAAGTCATTGCGAGGAGTGCAACGACAAAGCAATCTAATAAATACAGGCAGTTATCTTGCAGGAGATTGCTTCGCTTCGCTCGCAATGACAAGCTCTTCGACTTTTTACGAATTCATCAAGGATGAATCAAAATTCGAAAATCGCAAAAGGCAAGGTTTGCAAGATGCGCCAAGGATCATGGCAGCCAGAGATACATGAACTGAACTCCAGGAGGAGTTGTCAGACCTTCACCGTTGATTGCAATTAGATTGACTGTATTCTGGTGGGATTTTGGCAGTGCGGAATAGATGCTTCCCTTATAAGTTCCAGGTCTGTAATAGGTAATTATAGAGGCTTTTTCAATTCCCAGAGATTCTTTTGTTATCTTTACGGCGTCATCCAAGTAACCCACCCTGTCAATCAGTTTTGCCTCCAGCGCCTGATCTGCGGTGAATATCCTGCCATCTGCCAGCTTTTCAACATCCTTTCTTGTCAAAGGCTTTCGTCCTTTTGTAACGATACTTACAAATCTTTTGTGGAAATTATCGATAATTGCCTGCATGATCTTCCGCTCTTCCGGGGTACTGGGCCTAAATGGCGACCAGATATCCTTTTTATCAGCCGATTTGATAGTTTCCTGTTCAATCCCTATGCGTGACAAAAGACCTTCCAGATTAAACTTCAGCGCAATGACACCGATGCTTCCGGTAATCGTTGTGGGATGGGCAATAATTTCATCTGCAACAGTAGCTACTAAATATCCCCCTGAGGCGCCCACATCCATTAAACATGCTGTTATTCTTACACCGGTTTTTTTCTTGAACAGCATCAATTCATGATGAATTATGTCGCTGGCGGTGACCGTACCGCCGGGAGAATTGATCCGCAGGATGAGACCGCAGATCGCGTCATCTGACTCGGCCTTTTTCAGAACCTCTTTAATATTGGCGACTATGGATGCCTGCTCACGGAGCCCCATTATGCTGCCCTTTTTCTCAGAAATGATTCCTGAAATATCAAGGAGGAGAATCTTCCTGTTTCCCTCTCCCTCCAAAACACGTTCCTTGAGCGACTGTGTTGGAGCAAATAGAGGCACATTGATTATGGCGCAGCCGCTCAGGAAGATAGCGACAAGAACAAAAAGAATTAATGTCCGGAAATATTTATATTTCAATGCTGGCATAACTAATGATTTCAGATACATTATTTATATTACATTGTCAATCAGAGCTATTGGGAAAACATTTTCTCTTGACAAAATTTTATGCTATGTACTTTATAAAATTTGTCGTAAGCGCAAGACAAGGGTCTTGCTTTTTTTATGCGACCAACAGGAGTCTTTTTGTATGGTCTTTAATGTTTTGCTTTATACATCCCTGTTTGTCTTCATTTCCGGGCTTATCTACAAGATCTCCACCTGGTTCTCCTGGAAAATCGGTTTTTCATCCAGAGGTATCAGCAAGTCCGAAAGGCTGATTGCAGCTTTTAAAGGCATGATTAGGGTTATTTTCAGCGCAAAAATCCTTATCCTGTTTAAGGTATTTATCCTTGATGTAATGTGTCAAAAAAGGATTCTCAAAGAGGATTTTCTCAGATGGGCCATGCATATGCTCATATACACAGGTTTTGTGTTATTACTGCTCATGCATGCGCTTGACAAGCATATAACCAGCTTCCTGTTTAGCGAATATTACTCCACGTTAAATCCATTTCTCTTTTTGAGAAATTTTTTCGGCATGATGGTAATTGCAGGGCTGGCAATCGCCATATACCGGCGCTTTATCCTGAAAGTGCCTCGTCTGAAAACAAACAGCATGGATTATTATGCTATAATCATTCTTGCCGTCATTATGATTTCCGGTTTTTTTCTTGAAGCAACAAAAATCACCTCTTTTTCTGATTTTGAGAGAATGGTGGAGGAATTCTCAGATGTGGATGAAAAGGAAGATGTCAGGGCGCTTGAAAGTCTGTGGGTTCATGAGTTTGGAACTGTTTCCCCAGATCTTAAAGAACCCTTTGAGCTAAAACTGCTTGAACATGGCCGTGAAATACACGAAGCAAATTGTGCAACGTGCCATTCCTCTGCTAAATATGCTTTTGCAGGATATGCGGTTGCCAAAATCATAAATCCGATTGCTTTATTACTGGACCGGGCAGGCAGTTCTAACATATTATGGTATATTCATTTTATTGCCTGTTTTTTCGGGCTGGCCTATCTTCCATTCAGCAAGATGTTTCATATAATCGCCGGGCCGATAAGTTTATTGGCTAATGCTGTTATGGAAAAGGAGAGGTCACATCCTGCAAACATTGCAACAAGACAGGTGATGGAGCTGGATGCATGCACCCATTGCGGAACCTGCAGCCTTAGATGCTCCAGTGCCGTGGCATTTGACGCTTTGGACAATGAAAATATTCTGCCATCAGAAAAGATGGTTTCTCTAAAGAGCTTAATTGCCGGGAAAAAGCTGAGTTCTAAAGACTTAAAAGCCGTCCAGGAGGGGATTTACCTTTGCACGAATTGTGATCGATGCACCGTGGTTTGTCCTGTAGGGATCAATCTTAAGGAATTATGGCTTAACGTGCGAGAGGATTTAATCCAAAAAGGATATCCTGAGCCGCTGCTCCTTTCCCCTTTTTCTTTTGTCAGAGGCTTAAACCGTTATGATATTCCGGCTGATGAGTACTATAAACCTGTTGAGGCCGCAAAACAGGCGGTGGCAGGAAGATTTGACTCCTTGATTAAGCAAAGCCCTCTAATTCTCAAAGGCGGGGGTATAGAGGAATTTAATCAACTATCCGGAGACAATACATTTTCATATTGCTTTAGCTGTAATAACTGCACCAGCGTATGCCCGGTTGTAAGCAGCTTCGACAACCCAGAAGAGGCGCTGGGGCTGTTGCCGCATCAAATTATGCGCTGTCTCGGCCTTGGCCTTATTGAAATGGCATCAGGCGCAAGTATGATCTGGGATTGTTTGACCTGTTATCAATGTCAGGAACACTGTCCACAGAACGTAAATGTCACCGATCTGTTCTTTGGATTAAAAAATCTTGCAATCAAAAATGTGAAAAAAGCATGATGGGAGTCGTTGAGTGATTAAATACGCATTATTTTTGGGCTGCAATATACCGGCAAGGGTAAGCCAGTATGAAGATTCTTCCAGGGCGATTCTAAAGAATTTAGGCGTGGAGTTGATTGAAATCCGCGACTTTAGCTGCTGTGGTTATCCGCTGAGAAATATTGACCAAAAAGCATATATTCTGTCTTCAGCCAAAAACCTCGCATTAGCGGAAAAGAAAGGTCTAAGCATACTGACTCTGTGTAAATGCTGCTTTGGAAGTCTGAAAAAGGCTGAATATCTCCTTAAAGAAGATTCAGACCTGCGACAGGATATAAACCAGGCGCTCGCTGGTAACGGCTTAAAATATGAAGGCAACATCACTGTAAAACATCTACTTTCCGTCCTTTATCATGATGTGGGCATTAACGCCATAAAAGGTAGTTTGTCAGGATCATATAAAGACTTAAGGATTGCTACCCATTATGGATGCCACGCCCTGCGTCCCAGCAGAATCACCCGGTTTGACGATCCAGTTGCCCCTACAATATTTGATGAACTGGTGGAAATAACCGGAGCCGTATCTGTTGACTGGCCCAAAAAACTGGAATGCTGTGGAGCGCCTTTAACAGGAATAAATGATGATATCTCGATTGGTTTGACAAAAAAGAAAGTGTCAGATGCTAAAAAATCGGGCGCCGACTATCTATGCACAGCCTGTCCATTCTGTCATCTGCAATTTGATTTTCTTCAAAAGAGGATTATCTCCAATAACGGGAATGGCGAACATCTTGCCCCTATTCTTTATCCCCAGCTTCTTGGGCTGTGTATGGGTATCGACAAAGAAACTCTTGGGATCGGTATGAATCTTAATGGATTGATGGTTGAAAAAATAGACCCGCCTGCCTCGCCTGAGCAAGGCAACAAAAAGACGAAGAGCATTGAGTATGGCTCGCGATGGCGGGCAGGGCGAAGCGATTCCAACAATCATAAATCAACAATCATAAATCAACAATCCAAAAAATTATTACACGGGAAGTAAAAATGCCGAAGGATAAAACAGGCTCGGTAATGGTGGTTGGCGGCGGAGTCAGCGGAATGCAGGCTGCATTGGATCTGGCTGATTCCGGGTATTATGTCTACCTTGTAGAAAGGTCCAGCTCAATCGGCGGGATGATGTCGCAACTGGATAAGACCTTTCCCACCAATGACTGTGCCATGTGTATTATGTCCCCTAAGCTGGTAGAAGTCGGCCGGCACATTAATATAGAGTTGCTAACCCTTTCTGAGGTGAACGGCATTTCCGGCGAGGAGGGGGATTTTGAGGTCAGTGTGACACAACATCCACGTTATGTGGATACTGATAAGTGCATTGCGTGCGGCCTGTGTGCCGAGAAATGTCCCAAAAAAGTGCTTAATGAGTATGATGGCGGGCTGAGTAGGCGTAAGGCAATTTATGTGAAATATCCTCAGGCTGTTCCTTTAAAATATTCTATTGATGCAAAAAATTGTATCTACTTTAAAAAGGGAAAATGCAGAATATGCGAAAAATTCTGCCCCAAAGGGGCTATCAATTTTGACGATCAAAAAAAGGAATTAACCCTGAAAGTAGGGGCTGTTGTCTTAGCCTTGGGGAGCAAGGTCTTTGATCCGAGCGTCCATGATACTTACGGCTACAAGAAATATCCCGATATTGTGACCAGCCTGGAATTTGAGAGGATCCTTTCTGCTTCCGGTCCTTATGGCGGACACCTAATTCGGCCATCAGATAAAAAAGAGCCTGAAAAGATTGCCTGGCTTCAATGCATAGGGTCCAGAGATGAGCGCCCTGGCGCCAGAGGATACTGCTCTGCTGTCTGCTGCACCTACGCAATTAAGGAAGCCATGTTGGCCAAGGAACACAGCAAAGGGGAGCTTGATACAGCCATTTTTTATATTGATATCCGTACTCACGGGAAAGACTTTGAGAGATATTTTAACCGCGCAAAGGATGAATCAGGGATCCGTTTTATCAAATCGAAAATTACCAGCATTCCCCTGGTTAATGAAACAGGAAAGCATCTTATCCGCTATATAGACGAGGCCGGCAAGAGAGTCGAAGAAGAATTTGACATAGTGGTACTGTCCGTAGGCCTGGGCATAACCAAGAAAAGTGCGGATCTGGCTCAAAAATTGGGTATCGAACTTAATCGCTATAATTTTGCAGCCACCACCAGCTTTGAACCTGTCGTCAGTTCCAGGCCGGGCATCTATGTTTGCGGCGCTTTTCAGGCTCCCAAGGATATTCCGTCGTCGGTTATAGATGCCAGCGCTGCCGCAGGCGCTGTGGGGAGCAAATTAGCCGAATCTCGGTGGACCCTCACAAAAACAAAACATATCCCTGAGGAAATTGATATACGCGGGGAACCCACTCGGATCGGCGTTTTTGTCTGCCGTTGCGGCACAAATATTGCCAGCACTGTTGATGTTCCTCTTCTGGTTGAGTTTGCGCAAAGCCTGCCCGGTGTTGTTTATGCGGAGGAAAACATGTTCAGTTGCTCCCAGGACACCCAGGATAAAATAACCAGGGTTGTTAAAGAGCAACGATTGAATCGGATGGTTGTCGCGGCTTGCACCCCTAAGACGCATGAACCGCTTTTTCAGGAGACTTTAATCAACGCGGGTATCAATAAGTATCTTTTCGAGATGGCCAATATCCGCAACCTGTGCTCCTGGGTACATAAGGACAATCCCGAACAAGCCACGCAAAAAGCCAAAGATCTCATTAGAATGGCCGCAGCAAAGGTGGCCCTCTTTGAACCACTGACCGAACCTGTTATGCAGATTAATCAAAAGGCCCTTGTTATTGGGGGAGGCGTCGCGGGTATGGTGGCAGCCAAGAACCTGGCAGAGCAGAGCTACGTAACATACCTGATTGAAAAGACCGATATCCTTGGTGGACAGGCACGGCATCTCCACGAAACCTGGCAAGGTGAGGACATTCAACAATATTTAGCCGGCCTGATAGAGGAGGTACGGTCCGACAAAAACATAGAAATATTCCTGAATTCCCAGATCGAACATGTGGACGGTTTTGGAGGGGATTTCAAAACAACGATCCAGCACAATGGCGAGAGCAAAGTCCTGGAACACGGGGTGACGATTATTGCATCCGGCGCCTCGGAGCTTGTGCCCAATCAGTATCTTTACGGCAAAGACCCTCGTGTTGTAACCGGTTTGGAATTTCAGCAAAGTCTGATTGATAATGATCCCTCGTTAGGACAGCTCAATACGGCTGTGTTTGTACAATGTGTTGGTTCGCGTATCCCGCAGCGGCCTTACTGCTCTAAGGTCTGCTGCACACAGTCGATTAAAAGCGCCGTAAAGCTCAAAGAGATCAATCCCAAAATGAACATCTTTGTGCTTTACAGGGATATGCGACCCTATGGCCTGCGAGAGGATCTTTATCGAGAAGCGCGCTCTGCCGGAATTAACTTTGTCCGCTATGATTTTGACAAGGAGTTAACAGTAGCAGCCGAACAGGGGAATTTACAGGTTGCTTTCATTGATTGCGTGCTCAGGCGGAAAATGGAGATCCGGCCCGACCTTTTGATTCTGGCCTCTGCTATTGTCCCGGAAAAAAAGAATCCATTAGCGCAGTTCTATAAAGTGCCGCAGAATGATGACGGTTTTTTTGTAGAAGCGCATGTCAAACTCCGGCCTGTTGATTTTGCCACAGACGGCGTGTTCGTGTGTGGGCTTGCCCATGCCCCGAAAACGATAGATGAATCCATAACACAGGCTCAGGCCGCAGCAGCAAGAGCCGTGACGCTTCTGTCCGCGATGAGCATCTCGGTGAGCGGCACAACAGCTTATGTCAATCCAAACTTTTGCAGCAGTTGCGGCGTTTGTGTATCAATATGCCCATATTCTGCTGCCATGTTTAATGAAAAAAGCGGTAAAGCTGAAATTGAGCCGACATTGTGTAAAGGGTGTGGTCTTTGCGCTGCATCCTGCAGATCAGGGGCTATTAATCTTAATGGATTTGATAATGATCAGATCTTTGCACAGATCTTTGCGATGAATGAGACGGTTTTTTAAGGAGATTTCAGTAATGTCTGATTGGGAACCAAAAATTGTAGCTTTTTTATGTAACTGGTGCAGCTATGAAGCCGCTGACCTTGCAGGTATCAGCCGTCTGCAGTATCCGCCCAATATCAGGGTCATCAGGATTCCTTGTACCGGTCGGATGAGCCCCAAGTTTATTCTGGCTGCTTTTGGAAAGGGTGCGGACGGAGTTTGGGTATCCGGGTGCCATCCTGGAGACTGCCATTACATAGTAGGTAATTACTATGCCCGTCGAAAGTTTTCACTCTTTAAAGACCTTATAGAATACATGGGCATCGAACCTGGCCGCCTTCATTTTTCATGGATATCCGCGGCAGAAGGGACAAGGTTCGCTGAAGTTGCAATCAAGGTAATCAAGACGGTAAAGGACTTAGGACCTTCGAAATATTTCATCAAGAAAATAAATGATAGGGTAGCTTAACATGTTAGGGTATCTAACTAAAATATGGACAATATCAGAAAGGCTCTTAAAAGAAAGCAAGGTAGATATGGTAATAGGTTTTCGCAAGGGAACCGTGCCGATGATGAATGAGCCTTGCGTTGTTAAAAGTCCCGAAAATGTAAAAGAGCTTGTGTGGGACAGCAACTGTGGCATCAACCTGGCAAACTATCTGACCGACAGAAAAGAAAAAATTGCTGTTATAGCCAAGGGGTGCGATTCAAGAAATATTGTCACCCATATAATTGAAAATAAGATTAAAAGGGACCAATTGTTTGTTATCGGAGTGCCGTGCAAGGGGATGATCGACAGGCATAAGATTTCTTCAATGTTTGAAAAGGAAATAATCGAGGTTATAGAGGAGGAAAACAAGATCATTGTAAGGGGTAATGATTGTGAGAAAATTTTTAAAAAAGCCGAGGTGTTGCAGGAAAACTGCGCAATATGCATCCATCGGAACCCTGTTATATACGATGAACTTGTCGCCGAACCTGTTAAGGAACAAACAGACATTGACAGATATAAAGATGTGCGTCGGATTGAAGAGATGCAAGTGGAAGAAAAAAATAATTTTTTTGATGAAACCCTTTCAGCCTGCATCCGCTGCTATGCATGCAGAAATGCATGCCCGCTTTGCTACTGCCCCACATGCTTTGTAGATGAATCCCGGCCTCAGTGGTTAGGGAAAAGCATTGATCCCGTAGATATTAAAACCTTTCATTTGCTAAGGGCCTTTCATTGCGCCGGCAGGTGCACAGATTGCGGCGCCTGCCAGCGGGCATGTCCAATGGGTATAAATGTCAGGATATTTACAAAAAAACTGGAAAAGGATTGTTTTGAATTATATGGCTGGGAGGCAGGTATGTCCTTAGATGAGCGCCCGCCCCTTGATACATACAGGCCTGATGATCCGGAAGATTTTATTAAATAAGAAACTAAAAAATTAAGGAATTGAGGGATTAGGGGATTGAGGGATTAAAATCAATAGTCCGCCGCAGGCGGATCAATTCCTAAATTCCCCAATTCCTAAATCCCGAAATTCAATATAAAGCATACTATGAAGATCATACGGATTGATAAAAAAAATTGGGCTGGCGGACTTGAAAAGCTAAAGGGATCCTATCGATTGTTTGGCCCTGTCAAGGATAATGAATTCCACAACTTTAAAAGGCTCGATAAAGATGAATTGCCGGATTTTAATTATTTCAATACACGTCTTTCACCAAAATCGATTATTTATCCCCAGTCTGAGATTATGCTTGAATATGAGCTGGATGAAAATAAAGAAAATCATCATGTAATGAAAGAATCGAAAAAGGATTATTCACAACGCGTTGTAATCGGGATCAGACCATGTGATGCATCAGCTTTTTTATTGGTCAAACGCAACTTCGACACCCCTGAATATAAAGATCCATACTGGATCAGGTCTTATGAGGCAACCACATTTGTCGGGCTTGCGTGTAACAACCCGCAAGCCACCTGTTTCTGCACAAGCGCCGGCTGCGGCCCTTTTTATGAAGATGGGCTTGATGTTCTCCTTGTAGATGCCGGGGATCATTTTCTTGCAAAAATAATTTCTTCAAAGGGAGAAAATCTTTTAGAAGCTGCCGGCTGGGATACCGAGACTGATGCCGACGAACAAATCGAAACCATGAAACAGGAGGCAGAAGCCAGAATAACCTCTTTTGTTACCACTAATAAGTTAAAGGACAAAAAAATTATTGATCTTTTTGATGCCCCATTTTGGGAAGAGGTGGCTTTTGCATGCATAAACTGCGGAACATGCACATATGTTTGCCCAACATGCTGGTGTTTCGACATCCAGGATGAAGCATATGGGCTCTGCGGCATACGAATGCGAAATTGGGATAGCTGCATGTTTCCGCTTTTTACTCTTCATGGATCAGGGCACAATCCAAGAAGCACTAACATGCAAAGGGTCAGGCAGCGATTTATGCACAAGCTTAAATATTATGTGGACAAATATAATGATGGAATTCAATGTGTTGGATGCGGCAGATGCATACGTCTGTGTCCGGTAAATATCGATATACGAAAGATATGCAATATGATGAACAGCTATGAGGTTCAAGTTACAAGTGACTAAAGTTAAGGAAAATAGAATGCAAAATCCATATTTACCATATCCTGTTCGCATAGAGGAAATAATAACCGAAACCGAAGATAAAAATCTTAAAACATTTAAGTTGGTCTTTTTAAACCCTGATGACCAGGAAAAATTTTTATATAAGGCTGGACAGTTTGCAGAGCTTTCCGTGGCGGGAAAAGGAGAAGTGCCTATAGGAATTGCCTCATCCCCTTCGGAAAAAGGATATCTGATGTTTACCATCAACAAGGTCGGGCTGGTTACTACCACCCTCCATTGCATGAAACCGGGAGATATTATGGGTATTCGCGGGCCTCTTGGCAACAGTTATCCCTGGGATATCCTAAAAGGAAAAAATGTTGTGATAATCGGCGGCGGATTTGCCTTTACCACGCTTCGCTCCGCCATAGTATATATGCTTGATCCTGTGAATCGCCCGAATTTCAAAAAAATCCATGTAATATATGGCGCGCGGTCTCCAGGTATGCTTTTATATAAGGATGAACTGGCTGCATGGGAAGCACGTGATGATATTAATATGCATATTACCGTTGATTCAACAGAGGATCCAACCTGGAAATATAATGTCGGGTTTGTGCCGACCATCACCGAACAAAAAGCGCCTCCGGGCAATGAGGACACATACGCCATTATTTGCGGCCCGCCGATCATGATCAAATTTACCCAGCCGGTATTAGACAGGCTCGGCTATTGCCATGACAAGATCATTATGTCCCTTGAAATGCGCATGAAGTGCGGCATTGGAATGTGCGGCAGGTGCAATATCGGAAAAGAATTTGTATGCAAAGACGGACCGGTTTTTACGCTGGCTCAGTTAAATGAAATGCCAAAGGAATATTGATGGTTTCGTAAAAATTCATAAAACCACTTTTCACGAAATGTGTTAAGCGTTAGGTGTTAAGCGTTAAGCGTTTGATATGATAGATAATTACCTTATCTTAACACCTAACACTTAACACCTAACACCTGATAGATTAGCCTTTTTACGAGTTTATTATGTTTTAATATTGACATTTATTAATTAATAATATATTGAAGTTAGGTAAATTAATACGAGATTAAAGGGCGGAAAGCCATAATAATTTTATTTTTTTACAAAGGAGGGATTTTTTTATGGATGATGTTGAATTCATGGGTAAAACATTTAGCGTAGATGAGGACGGATTTATTGATGATTTTAATAACTGGTGTCCTGAATGGGAACAGTATGTTAAAACAACAGAGGGTATTGAAGAGCTGAATGAAGAGCATAGAAAAGTTGTTACTGTTCTTCGTGAATATTATACGAAGAATGGAATTGCTCCAATGGTTCGGATACTTTCCAAGGTTACAGGCTACAAACTGAAACACATATATGAACTTTATCCGTCCGGACCTGGCAAAGGAGCATGTAAGATGGCCGGTCTTCCAAAACCTACAGGATGCGTCTAAGTCAAGCAAACAATGGTTTATTTAACACATTTTTAACTAAAAAAGCCCTGCATAATATGCGGGGTTTTTTTATTAAGCTAAAAATCATGCCTTCAATGGATGACATAGACAGGAAAATTCTAAACAAGATACAATCCAACTTTCCGATAATCTCCCGCCCCTGTCTTTCCATTGCTAATGACTTGGCCATTTCTGAAGATGAGGTTTTAAAACGTCTTGCCAGGTTAAAGGCAAAAAAAATTATACGACGAATAGGGGGCAACTTTGTCCCTGAAAAATTAGGATTTGTCAGCACTCTCTGTGCAGCAAAGGTTCCGGAAGATATGATTAAATCCTTTGTCAAAGAGGTTAACGGCTATCCAGGAGTAACTCATAATTACAGGCGTAATAATAAGTATAATATATGGTTTACCTTTATTGCGCCATCCATGGATGGAATAGAGGCAAATCTTAAAAAAATCTCTCAGCAAACCGGAATAACCGATATTATCAACCTGCCTGCAACAAAGGTTTTTAAAATAAATGCTCACTTTGAGCTATAAAGCCTAAAACATTACACATCAAGTATCCTATCTATGAAAGATATACGCGTTGCCGTTGTCGTCTCCAATTCACCTGTAAATAAAACCGGACACAACCTTGACCAAACAGCAAGGTGGATAAAAATAGCAAAAAATCAGGGCGCTTCAATAATCTGTTTCCCTGAAATGAATATTACGGGTTACAGCGTAAGCACCGATATATCAGATGCGGCAGAACCTGTTCCAGGTCCGGCAACGGATAAACTCTTAAATCTTGCATCAGAGAAAAATATTGTCATTCTTGCAGGCATGGCTGAAAAGGATAAAAAGGGACGTATATTCGCAACCCACCTGATTGTTAAACCTCACGAAGATCTCGGTGTATACCAAAAGCTGTATATAGCTCCGCCTGAACGCTCAATCTATACGCCGGGCGATAAAATCCCGCTGTTTGAAACCCAGGGTGTTAAATTCGGCATACAGCTTTGCTATGATACTCACTTTCCCGAACTTTCCACCCATATGGCCATAAATGGCGCTGATATTATTTTCATGCCGCATGCATCTCCAAGAGGAACTCCTGATGAAAAATTCAAATCATGGATGCGGCATCTTCCTGCAAGGGCTTATGATAACAGCCTATTTGTTATTGCATGCAACCAGACCGGTAATAACGAAAAAGGGCTCGGTTTCCCGGGTGTTTCCTTAATAATCGATCCGTCAGGCAATGTTATTAAAAAGAATGTAACAGGCGAGGAGAGTATAATTGTTGTGGATCTAAAGGCTGATGACTTAAGCCGTGTGCGCAATAACAGGATGAGTTTTTTCCTTCCAAACAAAAGGGCGGATCTGTATAACAAATCTTAATTATTATGATTTTCTGCTTCGTATATAATCAAGAAGATATGCTATCCCGACTAAAAAAACGGCAAGACCGGCTACATGGAAAGCATCGGTTTGGGCATAAAAAAAACGTGTTAAAAAAACTGCAAAACCAACTCCGAGTATGGCCCTTATTACAAATATATGAAATTGATTCAAAATAGTTACCTGTAATATAATTAATTTTTTTTAAAGTAAAACAACAAAAATCAACAAGATGTCTGTCATCAGCATTCCCGTACAAAATAAAGCAACTCAAGTTTGATGAATTCGTAAAAAGTCAAAAATCGAGTCACTCCCGCGAAAGCGGGAGTCCATAACAACCTGTAATTACTGGATTCCCGCTTTCGCGGGAATGACGGTTAAGAGGTATGTTGGACTTTCAAATAACTAAATCATAACCTTTTGATATGATTGACAAGTTATTTTCGGTTACAGTGCCGCAGGCGACATAAAATAACTTTTTATAAGAATATCAATATTAAAGATTTGTGTCAAATTTATCTGTTTTTTTCTTTACTTAATTATCAGTTATTGTTATAATTTGTAAATTAAACTTTTATCAACAGTTTGAAAGCAAACAAAATCGTCTTTATACGTAGCCGTTCACGGCTTGAAACTTGAAATTAGAAAGTAGAAATTTGGGAGAAAGCAGGTATGCATTCCCACGCAGGAGCGTGGGAACGAGCCAAACGCAACAGAATACAAAGCAATAGTTGAAAAACTCGGCCCAAAATTGAATGCGTTTATCAACAGTACAAAAGCATGAAGGCCAAATTTCCAATTTCTATTTTCTAATTTCAACGTTCCGTGAACGCTTACCTTTATACAAAGGGTTACTGGAGGATTATAAAAATGGACATCAGCAGAAAGTTGGGCATTTTAGTTTTTTGTGCTGTACCGGCAATTATTGGCGGAGGTATTGTTTACGCTATTTTTGGAACTTATCCCTCTGTTTTCATATTTGAAATCCTTCTTTTATTCGTAGCTTTAGGCATTATCAGCAAGTAAAGTGGGTCGTTCAAAAAATCACGGATCTTGAGGCCAGGGGTAAGGAATAAAGATCTTAGCGCACAGAAATTTAATTCGCTCGTTTTTCCCGTGGCCTGTCTGCGTCTGCCTGTGCGTGCCTGCACGCAGACAGGTCTGCCTGCGCGTTGCATCTGCCTGCGTGCTATTTTCCACCAAACAGGTCCGAACGGGTCGTTTCCGGATCGAAATTTTATTCCAAGCAGTAAATTATCGGTTAATCAATTAGCCAAATCGATATGTTCTGAAACTACGAGCGTTACTTATTGATTTTGTTCCTGGAGGTATTATGCGAGATAGCAATTCTCGAAATATCATTTTCTGGTTTTTTCTATCCCTTTTTATCCTTTCAATTGCAATGCTCGCATGGCTTATATGGCCATTTATATCGATAATTATTCTTGCCTCTGTTATTACAGGCATTTTCAGCCCTGTTTTTAATTTAATAAGTGTAAAAAATAAAATAACCCCCCCTTTTGCCTCATTTTTAACCTGCATTTTAATATTTTGTATCGTGCTTGTTCCCATAGGATTTTTTGTGGGCATACTATCAAAAGAGGCGCATGATCTTTATATAACCGCTAAGAGCGCATTATTAAATGACCAGCTAAAAAATCTTATTTCAAACAGCGGTCTTCTTGAAAAAGCAAACCTTGTGCTCACGCATTTCAATATTGAACTCACCGGAGAAGCGCTAAACAAGGCTATTTCAGAAATTGGTAAAATTGTTGGCCTTTTTCTTTACGAGCAGGCCAGATCAATTGCCGCAAATACACTCGCATTTTTTGTAAACATATTTCTTATGCTTCTCGTCGTCTATTTTCTTCTAATCGATGGAAACAAATTGATTTCTTTTATTACCGATCTTTCCCCGCTCCCAAAAGAACAGGACGAAAAATTAATCCGAAAATTTAAGGATATGGCGGGAGCCGTTCTGATCGGCAACGGTCTTGGTGGTTTGATCCAGGGAATATTGGGCGGAACCGTTTTCATGCTGTTTGGTTTAAAGTCCCCTTTTCTGTGGGGTGTGATAATGGCTCTGCTTGCATTTCTTCCTATAATAGGGATTGGAGTTGTATTTATACCAGCGGCTATATATCTTTTTTTAAAAGGACAGATCGCCTCTGCTATCTTCTTTGTTATTTTTTATATAATCCTTTCCGGTGGCATTGAATACATCTTCAAACCGAAAATAGTGGGCCAGCGCGTTAAAATGCATACACTTCTTGTATTCTTTTCCATAATCGGAGGCCTGAAGCTGTTCGGAATTCTTGGCATTATATACGGCCCGCTTATTGTAACCGCGTTTTTGACCCTGACCGATATTTATCATGCCAGTTACCAGAAACTGCTTGGGCCAAAGGAATTGACATAATGTATACAGGAAAAATGTCGGAAATCAGCATTGAAAGCGAGATGAAAAAATCTTATCTCGATTATGCCATGAGCGTAATCATAGGAAGGGCTTTGCCGGATGTTCGTGACGGCCTGAAACCTGTACACCGACGTGTGCTGTATGCAATGCGTGAGCTTAAAAACGACTGGAACAAACCTTATAAAAAGTCTGCCCGCATTGTCGGAGATGTTATCGGCAAATATCATCCTCATGGTGATACTGCCGTCTATGACACAATTGTGAGGATGGCGCAGGATTTTTCTTTAAGGTATCTTCTTATAAACGGCCAGGGAAATTTTGGCTCCGTTGACGGGGATTCTCCCGCAGCAATGAGATACACAGAGATCAGAATGACGCGCCTGGCACATCAGATGCTGGAAGATTTGGACAAAGAAACAGTTGGCTGGGTCCCGAATTATGATGAATCCTTGAATGAGCCCTTAGTGCTTCCTGCCAAGCTTCCTAATCTCTTGATCAATGGTTCTTCCGGCATAGCGGTCGGCATGGCGACTAATATTCCGCCGCATAATCTTTCTGAAATAATTGCGGCAATAAATGCGATAATAGACAACAATGCAATTTCATGTCAGGACCTTATGAAATTGGCACCTGGGCCTGACTTTCCTACAGGCGGCATTATTTACGGAACAACCGGTATAATTGACGCATATAAAACCGGACGCGGCATAATTCGTGTAAGAGCAAAAATTCAAATCGAAAAGGACAAAAGAACGCAAAGTGAAACCATAATAATTACACAGCTCCCTTATCAGGTTAATAAAGCTAAGCTTGTTGAAAAAATTGCCGGAATGATAAGGCACAAGCAAATAGAGGGAATAAGATATGTAAGGGATGAATCCGACAGAGAGGGAATGCGGATCGCTATCAGCCTTAAGAGGGATCAGATTGCAGGGGTGGTGATTAATCAGCTTTATAAGCACACACAGTTGGAGAATACTTTTGGCATTATACTTCTTGCTATTGTAAACAACCGGCCGCAGCTTTTATCTTTTAAAGAAATCCTTGAACATTTTATTTACCACCGCAAAAACATAATTATTCGGCGGACCAGTTATGATCTGAAAAAGGCCAGGGCGCGCGCTCATATACTCGAAGGCTTGAAAGTCGCCCTTGATAATCTTGATAATGTTGTTTCCCTTATTAGAAAATCAAGATCTCCTGCTGATGCAAAGACAGGTCTGATTCAAAAATTTGACTTAAGCGCAATCCAGGCTCAGGCAATATTGGAGATGCGCCTTCAAAGGCTTACCGGTCTTGAACGTGAAAAAATATTAGAAGAATACAAGAACGTTTTACAAGATATCGCAAGATTCAAAGAAATACTTGCCAGCGAAAAAATAGTAGAACAAATCATCAAAGAGGAGCTTTCCGAGATACAAAATGAATTCGGAGATCCTCGCCGCACTGAAATACTGGAATCTACAAAGGAGATTACAATAGAGGACATGATTGTTGAAGAGGATATGGTCGTTACCATATCCAACAGCGGTTATATAAAGCGAAATCCAATTACCCTTTATCAAAGTCAGCGGCGGGGCGGTAAAGGAAAGACAGGCATGGGAATAAAGGAGGAAGATTTCGTCAAACTTCTTTTTGTAGCCTCCACTCACCATACATTCCTTTTTTTTACAAATCTTGGAAGGGTTTACTGGCGCAAAGTATATGATATCCCTCAGGCAGGTCGTTTGAGCCGCGGCAAAGCGATCGTTAATTTTCTTAACTTTGAAAAGGATGAAAAGCTTACAGCGGTGCTTGATGTGCCGTCATTTGAACCGGGCTATCATGTTATTATGGCCACAAAAAACGGGCTTGTAAAAAAGACCGAACTTATGGCTTACAGCCACCCCAGGGCAGGAGGTATCATAGCCTTGAAACTTGCCTTAGATGATAAATTGATCGGAACACGGATAACAGATGGAACAATGAATGTCTTTCTGGGCTCTGCTGCTGGCAAATCAATACGTTTCCACGAATCTGATGTTCGCCCAACAGGCCGCGTTACAGGTGGGGTACGTGGGCTGAAGCTGGCTACCGGTGACCATATAGTCGGCATGGAGGTTTTGAGCCATGGCCAGACATTATTTACAGCCACAGAAAACGGGTATGGGAAAAGAACATCGATCGATGAATATCATGTTCAAAAACGTGGGGGTAAAGGTGTGATTACCATCAAAACAAGTAAGCGGAATGGGCTTGTAGTTGCAATGCTTCTTGTGGAAGAGGATGACGACCTTATGCTCATGACTAACAGCGGCAAGATTATACGCATGCCCATAAAAGGAATTTCGATTATCAGTCGCAACACCCAGGGCGTAAAGCTTATAAATATTAATCCAGGAGAAAAGGTGATCGGGGCTGCCGGGCTTGCTGAAAAGGAAGAGGAAAAGGTAATACAACTCAATGAATAATATAGATGTAAATTCCACAAAGATAGGTGTCGTTGGAGGTGGAAGCTGGGGGACAACTCTGGCCAATCTTCTTGGCCGGAAAGGTTTTAATATTGACCTGTGGGTATTTGAAGCTGAAGTAATTAAGCAGATTAAGGAGTTAAGAGAAAACAGGCTGTTTCTTCCCGGTATTTCCCTCTCCTCAAACATATGCCCGTCAAACGATCTGTCTCGCGTTGTATCGGGCAAGGACCTGGTGCTTATTGTTGTGCCCTCTCACTTTATGAGGGAAACATCACATAAAATTGCCGGATATGTTTCAAAGGATACCATAATAGTTTCTGCCTCAAAAGGGATTGAGAACAAAACCCATTTAACCATGTCCGGCGTGCTTAAAGAAACACTTCCGAAAATTCCTGAGAAGCATATTGCAGCTCTTTCCGGTCCCAGTTTTGCCCGTGAAGTTGCTTCAAATGTTCCAACCTTGGTCGCTGTGGCATCAAAAGACAAAAAGACGGCCTCCTTTGTACAGCATGTTTTTGTCACTCCTCTTTTTAGAGTGTACACAAATAATGATATTATCGGGGTGGAATTAGGCGGCTCTGTCAAGAATGTAATTGCCATTGCCTCAGGAATGATCGATGGGCTCGGTTTTGGCCTGAATACCAGGGCGGCTCTGATTACCAGGGGTCTCACGGAAATCAGGCGTCTTGGCTTAAAACTTGGGGCAAACCCACGCACATTCACCGGCCTGACCGGTGTTGGAGATTTGATCCTGACCTGCACCGGAAAGTTAAGCCGCAACTACACTGTCGGCAAACAGTTAGGCCGGGGTAAGAGGTTGCAGGATATCCTGTCTGAAATGCGCATGGTTGCCGAAGGAATTAAAACAGCCAAATCTGTTTACAACCTGTCTCGCAAGATCGGTGTTGAAATGCCGATTTGTCACGAGATCTACCATATACTTTATGACGATGCTTCTCCAAAAGAGGCATTGCAAAGGCTAATGACTCGCGATCTTAAACATGAGCTGGATGAATTGTAGGCACAACGAGATCAGAGGTCAGAAGTCAGAAGTCGGTGGATAGAGTGTTATAAAAAAATGAAAGATAAAAAGAAGGAATATCCATCCTGTTTTGGAATATTAGACAGGGTTTTTCCCACAGGGGAGGAAGGTCTTAGAAGCAGCCCTGAGGCCTGTCTTGAATGCATTTACAAAACAGAATGTCTAAGATCTGCCATGGCTGGATCCGGCGGGTTAACAGTCCATGAAGAATTGGTGGACAGGGCCTATGAGTCCGGTATGATCGGTTTTCTGAGCAGATGGTCCAAAAAGAAAGACTTAAATCGCAAGATAAAAACGCAAAGCGCAAAATATAAGGATAACTAAAGGTGTAGCCGTTCACGGCTTGAAACTTGAAATTAGAAAGTAGAAATTGGGAAGAACGGTACAAAAGCATGAAGGTCAAATTTCCAATTTCTATTTTCTAATTTCAGCGTTCCCTGAACGCTTACAAAAATTACCAGGTTCTTTCCAGGAGAGTACATAATGAAATCAATCAGAGAAATAGATATTACAAACAAGACTGTTTTCATCAGGGTCGATTTTAATGTTCCTATGGATGAACAGCAGAATATTACAAATGACACCAGGATTCAGGCTGTTCTTCCCACCTTAAGATATGCTCTGGACAATCAGGCAAAGCTGATCGTAGCTTCACACATGGGCAGACCAAAAGGAAAGAAATTGCCTGAACTAAGCCTTAAACCAATAGCCAAACGGTTGGGCAGGCTGCTTGAAAAGGATGTGAAGATGGCAAACGATTGCATAGGTCCTGATGTGAAATCGCTTGTATCAGCTATGAAAACAAGCGATATTGTTCTTCTCGAAAACTTACGATTCCGTAGAGAAGAACAGAAAAATAACGATAAATTTGCTAAAGAGCTTGCATCGCTTTGCGATGTATATGTAAATGATGCCTTTGCCGTATCACACCGCGTCAACGCTTCTGTTGTTGCTATTACAAAATATGCGCCTGTGTCGGTCGCCGGCTTCTTGCTTCAAAAAGAAATCGGTTATTTTTCAAAGATAATGGCTAATCCGCAACACCCTGTTGTCGCAATTATCGGCGGCGCAAAAGTATCGGACAAGCTTATGGCATTAGCTAATATGCTGGATCACGTTGATAAGTTCATAATCGGCGGAGCCATGGCAAACACCTTCTTGAAAAGCAAAGGCTATGGTGTCGGGAAGTCAAAAATCGAAGAAAATCTTGTAGAAGCAGCCGGATCGATAATGAAAAAAGCAGCCAAACGCAAAATCAAGTTCTATCTCCCGGTTGATGCCGTAGTCGCAAGACGCTTTGATCCAAAAGCTCAAACAAAATTAGTGCCTATACAGGAGATCCCTGAAAACTGGATGGCCATGGATATAGGCCCTGCCACCTCTTTGCTATTTTCCGAAGTTCTTTATGACGCAAAAACAGTAATTTGGAACGGCCCCATGGGTGCGCTTGAAATTGACTCTTTCAGCAGAGGCACAATTGCCATGGTCCACAGCGTAGCCAACTGCTATGCCCTCACTATTGTCGGCGGCGGCGAGACGGATATCGCTATCCATAAAGAAAAGGCAGACGACAGGATAACATATATTTCAACAGGTGGGGGGGCATTTCTCACAATGTTAGAGGGGAAGACATTGCCTGCAGTAGCTGCTCTGCAGAATTGTGAAAAGAAAATGGATAAGTAATAATTGGAAAGGTAGTAATAATTTAGCGCTTTGAAAATTTGGCTGTTTTCGTTGAGATGTTGCTAATTCGAAAAAGCATTATTTGAATATCGAATGTGGAACAAGGAATGTCGAATGATGAATTGTGGAATCGCTACGCTCTATCTTTTATAGTAGTAAAAATGATAGAATACCTTACTTCGACATTCATAATTCTTTGTTCGATATTCTGCGGTTCAAAAACCGCTGTCAAAGTTAAATTTTTTCAAAAAGCTAAAATGTTACGAAAGGTAAACATTATAGCCCTAATGGTTCTAAAGTCTTTTTCCGCTAAACATATTGCTTTAATACTTATAATTTTCTTCTCCCTTGCATTGCCGGGTTATTTCTACAGAACGCAATTATGGGAAAGCGCTGCGCAGTGCTATAATCTTTTTATTGACAGAGAAAAAGTTGCAACATTTATCACATCATTCGGCATGGCAGCGCCTGTGATTTTTATGATCATCCAGATGCTCCAGGTGCTCTTTGCTCCTGTCCCCGGCGAAGTTAGCGGCTTTATCGGAGGCTATCTGTTCGGAGCAACTAAAGGTTTCCTGTATTCCAGTTTAGCTCTGACTATAGGATCGTTGATCAATTTTGTTATCGGCCGCTTTCTGGGAAAACATTATATCAGAAAGCTTATCCCAAGCATTTATTTAAACAGATTCGACACTATTTGTAACCGTCAGGGAATTTTTGTTTTTTTTATTTTATTTGTTTTTCCAGGCTTTCCAAAGGACTATTTTTGTTTTTTTTTAGGCTTAAGCGCCATTCCTGCCAAAGTTTTCATTATTATTGCCTGCATAGGGCGTATGCCTGGAACATTTATGCTAAGCCTTCAGGGGGCATCGATTTATGAACAAAATTATAAGCTATTCGCCATTGTCCTTGGCTTAAGTATTGTTATTGCCCTATTTGCATACAGGCGCAGAGAAACTCTTTATCAGTGGATGGAAAGGTTTAATAATAAATAATCGGTTGTTGACGGTTATTGACGGTTGAAGTAAATGATGATAATTGAAATAATAAGTGACTACTCACGTAGTCAGGCTGAAGCTGTTTAGACTGAAGGCTGAAGGGGTCAGAAGAGCACGATTGCCGTACTTTGGCGGAAATATCTGATTCTTGCACCAAATATGGCTTCAAAATGCGCTTTTTCCTAACAGTCTTCAGCCTTCAGCCTATCTACCTGAGTAGTTACAATAATAGTTGCCAATGATAAACATACAACGGGGCTTGAAGATTGATCAGCACAGTGGAAAAAAAACTTGCATTCTGGAGCGTAAGGGAGGAACTTAGCCAGGCAAACAGATTAAGGCGCTCATATTACGAGCTTTTGAGAGATGAGCTGGATCAATTCGTGATCCAGCATTCCCTGATAGATTCATATCATAACTTTATTGGCAAAAAACTTCCTTATCCCTTTGTTGAAAAACGGGAACTCAAACCACGCGCTCGCATCCCGGATGTTGAATACGAATGCCAGAATACCTTTCTTGTAATCTTTATTGAGGATACGCTACCTGCAAGCCACAAGAAATATATTAGATTCTTTGATGTTAACAAAACCACAAAGGCTAATTTACTTCCCTTCAAAGCCCTTCCTCTTTCAGGTAAATTTGACAGAAATCAAAAATACTTAGAGTCTGCCCATTTTTTTAATTTTTTAAGAGTTCTTCTTCCGGTCGATTATGCCCTTCTTATTCAAAGGGATCCGGCCAGCAAGACCAGGGCCCGATATGATCTTTCCCACTTTCATGTTAAAATAGACTGGCCGATTGCTGAGGCTGCAGAGAATCTTGCCCAAAGTCTTCGATATATATCAAAAGACCTGTATGAAAAAGGGGATAAATACGCTGAAGATATACAGAAGAAATTTTTCGGATATTACGGGCTCCCTGTAATGTCCGGGGGAAGAAGGACGGCAGCTATTGTGGCGGCCCAGTATTTGAAAAGGCTCCCATGTATCTCAACCGTATACGCAGGAAGCAGTGAATCAAGAGCTCTTATACGCATTTCTGAAAGGGGAACATCTAAATCGGTTCTAATGAAGCTCACAGAGGAAGAAATGAAACAGACTGCAGAGGATAATAATCTTGCGCTGCAGACTTTCAAGAAGAATTATATGATTTCCCGCAACAGGAAGAATGGCGTATTTATTTTCCAGGCCACCTATTCATTTACAAACGCTGCCAGATCGCCTGATGATGGTAAGCTGAGGGAGCTTATCCCTGATCTTTACTGGCTGACGGTCGGCGGGCAGCATATACTCCCAAAACCCGGCGTGTGGAAGTATCCCCCGCTATCGTTAAATGTTATCTATTCGTAGCCCCGCCACGGCGGGGCTTGAAACTTGAAATTGGAAAGTAGAAATTGGGAAGACTTGTCTGCGTGCGGGCACGCACAGGCAGGGATGAAACGAGTTTACGAGTTGGATGTTTACAAGCTGGCAGAATACAAAGCAATAGTTGAAAAACTCGGCCCAAAATTAAATGCGTTCATCAACAGTACAAAAGCATGAAGGCCAAATTTCCAATTTCTATTTTCCAATTTCAACGTTCCGTGAACAGTTACATTCATAATTAATTTATATTCTTCATCATTGCTATTGCATCGCAATCCGGGAACTTGACGCACAGCAGGCAGTCTCCCCAGATTTTAAGCGGGAGCTCAGATCTGTCTATTTCCACAAAACCGTATTTCTTAAAAAATCCAGGCCGGTAGGTAAGAGTAAATACCTTTTTCATATTATATGATTTTGCCTCGGAAAGGACTGCTTCTGTGAGCCTTGAGCCGATATTTTTATTAGTGTGCTCAGGATAAACCGCTAATGATCGTATTTCCGCCAAGTCCTCCCAGCAAAATTGCAAAGCACAGCAACCCAGAACTTTATTTTCCTGATCATCTACATATACCGAAAAATCTCTGAGATGATCATAAAGTTCACTTAAAGGTCGAGAAAGAAGTTCTCCTTTTTTTCCATATTCATCAAGAAGCCTGTGAATAGCTTTTATGTCACTTATTTGTGCTTTTCGAATCATAATAATTAACATACCATCATTGCCGATTAAATCAAACAGAAAAGTCTTGGTTAAAAATATATCCTACTGACCTAAGGCTCTTAAAATGCACAGGCTTCTTTGGATTGTCCTCAAAATATTTTCGAAACCGCACGATAAAATTGTCCACTGTACGGGTTGAGGTTCCCCTGGCGTATCCCCACCCTGTTTCCAGCAGTCTGCCTCTTGAAAGAGGTTTTCCCTTATTGATTATAAAAAGCTTTAAAAGCTTTACCTCCTGCTCGGTCAGATTAACCTTGCCGCATTTACAATATGCGGTTGATGTTTCAAAATCGATCCGGTTGCCGCCAAAAGTATAGGTCTGCGTTGAGATAGAAAAATCGGCTTTGCTTATATCCTCCCCGCCTCGATGCCATGATGCCCTGATTAAAAGACGATCTACCCGCAGCAAAAACTCCTCAAGGTTAAACGGCTTTGAAAGGTAATCGTCAACACCGTAAGAAAGCCCCTTTATCCTATCATCAGGAGCCCCTTTGGCCGACAGAATCAAAATCGAAATTTGCTCATCCTCAAGACGAATATTTTGGAGCACAGATAGCCCATCAATACCCGGCAGCATTATATCAAGTACGATCAGGTCAGGCATCCACCTTTTCCATTGTCGCAGACCTGAAACCCCGTCCATAGCGATTTTCACATCATATCCCTGAAGCGACAGGTTTAATTTCAAACCCTCTGCTATATGCTCATCATCTTCGATTACCAGAATTCGTTTTTTATCGTTATTTTTCATATATAATATCTTAAATGGAACAGGTGATTCTCAACAAGGCAAAATTAAGGTAAAAGCTGATCCCTTTCCTAGTCCTTTGCTTTCAGCAATTACCTTTCCCTTATGAATGCGAGCTATATTCTGCACCAGATACAGCCCCAATCCACTGCCGCTGGGTGATGTATTATCCGAACTGCCGGCCCGATAAAATTTTTTGAAAATCTTTTTGATTTCCCTTTTTTCAATTCCAATGCCATTATCTTCAAACATGACATTCAACTTGCCATTATTGATCGCAAAGGAAATGTCAACTATCGGTTTCTTAGACCTGTTATACTTGATAGCGTTGGTCATAATGTTCATCAAGAACATTTCAAATAAAGACTGATTAATACGGCATAAAAAAGACCGGTCTAAAGAATTATGAATCTTAACCTCACAATTACTGAAAAGGTGAATGTTGTTTTTATAAAATCGATTAATTGTTTGGACAAGATCCGATATTACAAACTCCCCTCCATAGCTCTTGCTCTCAATTCTGGCAAGATTCAACATTCGGTTAATATTATCAGAAAGCTTGGTAACGTCCTGAATCATATAACCTGTATATTTAAGCCGATCCTCCCTTGAAAGCTCATGCTTTTCAAATGTCTCAAGATACAGCTTTAAGGAGGTAACAGGGGTTTTCAGTTCGTGAGTGAAATTGTTGATAAAGTTGCGCTGTATCCTATAAAGTTGCAATGTCTTATGATGATAGACAAAAATAATAAATATCCCCATCAAGATGATCCCGACAAGTATCGAAAGTACCATAATGACCACCCAGGTCTGAGATTCCAGAATCTGTCCGGGATCGAGATTTAACTCCAGTATAACCTTCTTTAAACCAGCGCTTACCTCCATATACCAGTAAATATACAAGAATAGGGACATGGCCAGAGCCACGATAGAAAAAATTAAAATAAGGATGGGATGAAAAAACCATTTTGCTCGATACATAGGCTAACCTGTGTAAAACTTTTGTAAAATCAAAAAAATTACTTTAATTTATTTAACTTTTTTGTAATACTATAATATTTTTAAAATAGTTTTTAACTTTTTACGAAGCCATCATATAGCATATGCAAAACTATTACCATACATTTCATATTCCTGTTATGGGCACTGGACACTCTGTAGACACACCTATCCGTGTTGCCCCGCTTGGTATAACATCCGTAATTTCCCTTGTTGATGATATTTTGCTTGAAAAAATTAGGAAATATTACAGCAAAAAATTCGGCCTGCCCTATTCCAAAATACAAAGAAATGCCGTAGACGGCAGAGCAAAAAGAACCACCGCCTATCTTGACTTGGTACACGAAATCGTTCGGATCAAAATGGAGAATATCAAAAAACAACCCTTTTTTAAAAAAAATGATAAAACAAAATACTTTGAGCTTCTGCCTGATAAATCCCGGCTGAAAATTGAATATAACAAACTTTTAGAGATGAGGGCGGGACTTAAAAGAAATGTACTGGCAAAAGATTTGACTAATAGAATGCGGCCCGGCTCTATTGACGTCAACATTATGGTCAAACTTGACCGGATTTATCATGACAATATCCTGCCTATTACTGATGAATTCAGCGATGCCAAAACAGCGCTTAGAGGATATGCCGAGAGCAGCCTTGAGTCGGCCATTGTATTTTCCGCAGGCATCAATCAACGATTATTTCATTATATGACCCGGTTTAAGGACTTTTACAGGGATAAGACAGGCAAGATAAAGAAGAAAATAATTCTCAAAGTAAGTGATTTCCGCTCAGCCCTTATCCAGGGTAAGTTTTTGGCAAAAAAGGGTTTGGAAGTATATGAATTTCGAATTGAATCAGGGCTTAATTGCGGTGGTCATGCCTTTCCTTCAAACGGATTTTTGCTTCCCAGCCTTTTAAAGGAATTCAAAGAAAAACGTGATGGCTTCACTGCAAAATTCCTGCCCCTGATACAGAAATATTACAAAAAAATGGGCTGGGAATATCCTGAAAAGGCTTTAAGCGCCAGGCCGGTTATTACCGTCCAGGGCGGAATCGGCACTCACGGAGAAGACCACAGGCTCAGAGAGCAGTTTGGAATGGATCTTACAGGCTGGGCCAGCCCTTTTTTGCTGGTTCCTGAAGCCACCTGCGTGGATGCATCCACACGTGAGCTTCTAAAACAGGCCGGCAAAGAGGATCTCTATGTGAGCGACGTCTCACCCCTTGAAATCCCCTTTAATAATATACACAAATGCGGATCCGAAATGTGGACAAATAAAAGAGTCGCAAAGGGAAAGCCAGGCTCCCCCTGCGCTAAGGGTTTTCTTGCATCTAATACCGAGTTCACAAAACAGCCGATCTGTCTTGCCTCCCGGCAGTATCAGAAAATAAAGCTAAAGGAAATAAAGAATATGGAGATCTCTGCCAAAGAGAAGGAAAGGCTGATCCAACAGGTTGTTGAAAAAGCATGTCTATGCGATCATCTGGGGAATGGAGCCCTTATCACTTTAGGAATCGCGGATGAAAAGAACTCGCCTCAGTCAATATGTCCCGGGCCCAATATTGCCTGGTATAAGAGATTATACTCGCTTAAAGAGATGGTGGACCATATTTACGGAAGAGGCCGATCACTGGCTCCATCAAAACGACCGCACATGTTTGCCGCTGAGATAGTGATGTATGTGGACTATTTTGAAAAACTGGTAACTCGTAGCGCTTACACCCAGATCGAAATAAAAAGGCTTCGTGAGTTTAAAGACAATCTTGAACAGGGAATGGATATTTGCCTTGATATTGCTAAAATGAAACCTTATCGTGGAGAAAACTTGGCGTCCATTCCTCCATGCGTTGAAGGGCAAAGAAAACGTTTGAGAGTTATCTATGCCTCTTTTAAAAAAAATAACATAATAACAATTCCGCAAAAGCATAAGGATAATACACCCGCAATGATGGCTTTGTAAAATGAAGATAGCCCTTGCTCATTATCATCTTAAAACCGGCGGGGTAACAACTGTCTTAAGGCAACAAATTGAAGCTATCAAAAACGATTGTGAAATCCTTGTTCTTACGGGAGAACTCCCTGATTCCCCCTTCCCTGCCGATATAAAACATATCCCTGGACTTGCCTATTATGGCAGGTCATCCAAAAAAGTATTTACTCCAAAAGAGGTTGCAGAATCAATAATCAAGGCAATTCATTCAAAGTGGAAACAAGGATGCGACATCCTTCATGTTCATAATCCCTTACTTGCCAAAAATAAGAATTTTTTAAAAATTCTACAAGAGCTGCGCAAAAGGAAAATCAGGCTTTTTTTGCAAATCCATGATTTTGCGGAAGACGGCCGTCCATTGTCATACTTTGATGAGGATGAATATGTGCCTGACTGCCATTACGGGGTAATTAACTCTCGCGATTACAATATACTGCTTAAAGCAGGTCTAAAAAAGGAGGGCCTGCATAAGATTTTCAATACAATAAAACCTTTCGAGTTAACACCCCCCTCTATCCCCCCTCGAGGGGGAGTAACACCCCCACCATTCCCCCCTCGAGGGGGGGCACCCCCACCATTCCCCCCTCGAGGGGGGATAAAGGGGGGTGTTACTCCAAGGTTTGCTCTATATCCGATTCGCGCTATTAGAAGGAAAAATATTGGCGAAGCAATTCTTTTATCTTTGTTTTTTAAAAACCACCCGGCTCTTTTTATAACGCAACCGCCAAACAGCCCGATTGACATCATAAGTTATAAGGGATGGAAAAGCTTTGCAAAAGAAAACAGTCTTGATGTGGTGTTTGAGGCTGGATTAAAATATGATTTTGAACAGCTTGTACTTGCAGCAAGATTTCTTATTACAACAAGCATAACAGAAGGGTTCGGCTTTTCATTTCTTGAACCATGGACAGCTAAAAAAATCCTTTGCGGAAGAAAGCTTCCGGATATATGTTATGATTTTGAACAAAACGGGATTAAGCTCGATCATCTTTATACAAAACTGCTCGTTCCTGTAAAATGGATCGACAAAAACGAGCTTTACGAAAGATGGTGGGCATCTGTTTTAAAGGCCTGCTCTTTGTTTAATTACAAAATTGATAATAACAATATTGAAAAGGGTTTCTCTGCAATAACAAAAAATAATAATATTGATTTTGGATTGCTGAACGAATCATTTCAAAAGCAGATAATCGCCTGTGTACTTTCGGATAAAAAGAATGCAAACAGGCTGCGCTCCCTTAATCCGTATCTTTCACACATCGGAGAAATAGAAAATCAAGAGGACTTGATACAAAATAATATGAAGGCTGTGCTCAGTAATTACAATAATAGAATATATAAGAAAAAGCTTTTTGAGATTTACTCAAATGTATGCAAAAATTCGGTCAGACAGAGAATAGATAAAAAGATTCTCCTGTCAGAGTTTTTGAATTTGCAAAAATTCAGCCTTCTTAAATGGGGCGATTATGTTAAATAAAAAGCAAATATCACAATATATAGCCCCCCTTTCCCCTATTCCGACCACACTTTGCCGGACCGGAAACTTAAAAAAAAAGATCAAATGCATGATCTTTGATATTTACGGCACACTATTTATCAGCGCATCCGGCGACATCGGCATTGCAAAAAAAAAGTCCCTAAAAGCATACAAAGAATCATACGAACTGGAACAATTGCTGATTAAATTCAAAATAAGAAAAACCCGTAAGGCTGTTTTGAATGATCTTTTCTCAGGTATTGAAAAGAAACATGATGAACTAAGAAAACAGGGAATTGACTTCCCGGAAGTCGAGATAGACCGTATATGGATGGATATTCTGAAAAGTAATGACCTGGTCACGGTCAGAGAGTTTGCGGTTAGGTTTGAAATGGTCGTAAATCCTGTGTATCCGATGCCGAATCTTAAAGAGATACTTTCCGCCTGCAAAAAATCAAAAGTATTGTTAGGCATTATCTCTAATGCTCAGTTCTATACACCGTATCTATTCGAGTGGCTCTTGGATTCAAACCTGGAACAGTTAGGATTTCATCCTGATCTAATCCTCTTTTCATATAAATCAGGCCACGCAAAACCATCGCCATTTATGTTTCAATCCGCAGTTGAAAGGCTTAAAGGCTTAAATGTTCCTGCTGACTCAGCCCTTTACATAGGCAATGATATGCTAAACGACATTTATCCCGCGAAAAATGCCGGATTTAACACAGCCCTTTTTGCAGGAGACGCAAGATCTTTAAGGCTCAGGAAAGATGTTGCGGAGTGTAAAAACTTATCTGCCGATCTTGTAATAACCGATCTGATTCAACTTCTTGACTATATCTAAGTCATATACCTCCGGCACCCGCAGAGCCTCCAGGCCGGATAGTAGAGCCTACAGCTCGTAGAGCGTGATTTTAAATCCACACCGGCATCAGAAGAAAAACCTGTCACCCCCGTGATAACAGACAGGTGTTCTAAGAATGCACTAAACTGTTACCCGTAAACTGGAAAACTAAAGGGCGTCCCCAAGAGACACTCGAAATATTCAACTCAGACGATCTGCTTTGACGTGGAGGGCCTTGGCAAACCGCTTCGCCATGTCTGGTGCGAGCCTGCGTTTTCCTCTTTCATAATCACTGATCATGTTTTGGCGGATACGCATTTTCTTGGCAAGCTGGGCTTGTGTCAAGCCCGCTTTGAGCCTGGCTGCAGCCAAGAGATTGCCTATACGATTGGACTGCATTTCCTTCCAAAAATCAGTCTCCTCAACAGGCATGCTGTCGGACTTGTCGGAAGTGAGTACGCTCACTTCAAACTTCTTGCTGATCCATGTGATGAGCTCATCAGCATGCTCACCATGTATCGACAACTCAATATGGGGCTTTTTCACGAGAACCAACATAATACACCTCAATTTCTATTTCTTCTTTTCGACAAGTCCAGCAAGCCACATGGCGGTAGGTCAGGTGGCAGTGGTATCTGTCTTTTCCCAAAGGAGAGAAGTTTTTCCAACTTTTCTGAATAGGGCCGTCTGCTATCAGGTCTTCAATCAATAAGAAAAGAAGCTTTTTTACATCCTTTGGTAGCTTCTTTAATCCTCGATTAACCCTCTTATTAATTCTGACCTGATATTTCATAAAACAATAATATTACTAAATACGGTAATATGCAAGTGTTTTTATTTTTGGTCTATTGGTGTTAAACTTCGAGGCTTGCGTCCATTTGTAAATCAGTTGTCGGTTTAGCATGTTGATAATATGATATTTTTTATGCTACGATCAGTTAGATTGGATGCGGCCGGTGCGGTGCACCATGTAATTATACGGGGAATAGAACGTAGAAAGATATTCAAAGACAGCCAATCCGGCATGGTTTATGCGATAAACAAAGGGGAAAGGATAACCAAAGAGAGAGACTATCAATTGCTCAAATGAGTTACTGATTTACTAATGGATCCATAGTTCCCCCAATCCCACGGGCTATGATGTGATGCAACGCACCAGGCGCATCTATTCTCGACTTTCTTGGCATGATAAACGCTTAGCACATCAATTATCATTTGCAAACTGTAAAACTAAAGGGCATCCCCAAAGAATTTCTATAACATTTTATCTGACATGGGTCAATAGTAGACTTGACCCCATTTCTACAGTAGACTTGACCCCATTTCACAGCTAAATGTTTCAATCCACGCCCCCGCATGGGGGGCGACATCAGTTGAGGCAAAAGATGAAGCCGATGCTTTAGTTTCAATCCACGCCCCCGCATGGGGGGCGACCCATGGTGCGCCGAACCAGGCACATAACATACATGGTTTCAATCCACGCCCCCGCATGGGGGGCGACTCAATATCGGGTCGCAAGATAATCCAGGCTCTTTGTTTCAATCCACGCCCCCGCATGGGGGGCGACGTGATTCATCTGTAGATAGATACTGGCTGGAGCATGGTTTCAATCCACGCCCCCGCATGGGGGGCGACCTAAAGACCTTGATAAACTTACGGGCGAAAGTCGGTTTCAATCCACGCCCCCGCATGGGGGGCGACCCTATCAAAAATCGACACAGTAAAGGGGTCAAATGTTTCAATCCACGCCCCCGCATGGGGGGCGACAAAAGAACGATATTTTGTTGTATGTGATGGGGTGTTTCAATCCACGCCCCCGCATGGGGAGCGACGATAATATTGGGTATATCCCGGCGCGCAGCGCGAGTTTCAATCCACGCCCCCGCATGGGGAGCGACTATGGGCAAGTGTTGAGCGATATGCATGATAGCAGTTTCAATCCACGCCCCCGCATGGGGAGCGACAAAATTGGAGCAAAGATATCGGGTCATATATCAGTTTCAATCCACGCCCCCGCATGGGGAGCGACGGTTACTCCTTCAGTGGTTTCATGCGCAAGGCTGGTTTCAATCCACGCCCCCGCATGGGGAGCGACTTTGTTGAATTGTTCAAAAACAAAATCATGAGGTGTTTCAATCCACGCCCCCGCATGGGGAGCGACAAATTCAGAGGAAGGCTTGCGGAAAAGGAATTTGAGTTTCAATCCACGCCCCCGCATGGGGAGCGACGCTCCGTATGCATAACCGTAGCAGTCGTTATCATGTTTCAATCCACGCCCCCGCATGGGGAGCGACAATATTGTTAATTCGGAGCTCTCTTTTCCTTACTTGTTTCAATCCACGCCCCCGCATGGGGAGAGACCTCATTATTGAGCATAAGGACATATTAGCATTCAGTTTCAATCCACGCCCCCGCATGGGGAGCGACACCCCACAACTGTCGCCGAGATCCGGGCAATTAGTTTCAATCCACGCCCCCGCATGGGGAGCGACTTTTCGGTGCTACAAATCGTTGCCTGAGGATATGCGTTTCAATCCACGCCCCCGCATGGGGAGCGACAGGGCATCTATCCAGTCAACAAGCGTCAAATAAGATGCGTTTCAATCCACGCCCCCGCATGGGGAGCGACTGCCTGATATATGTGTAATGTCCAGACGACCACTGTTTCAATCCACGCCCCCGCATGGGGAGCGACCTATATCGTGAGTGATCTTTAGCTGGGGATTAGTGTTTCAATCCACGCCCCCGCATGGGGAGCGACTTTTTCAGTATATCCCGGACTTCCTGGCCCTTTTTGTTTCAATCCACGCCCCCGCATGGGGAGCGACTTTCCCTATATCTCTTATCGTTTAAGAAAACTTTGTTTCAATCCACGCCCCCGCATGGGGAGCGACTAAGTGAAAATATCGATCCGCTCGACCTGCTGACTGTTTCAATCCACGCCCCCGCATGGGGAGCGACGAACCTCATACCACGGTATGGGGTTTTTTTATGAGTTTCAATCCACGCCCCCGCATGGGGAGCGACACCTACGAGACTGCTGTCGTTGGCATGGGCATGGTTTCAATCCACGCCCCCGCATGGGGAGCGACATATTGTTAATTCGGGGCTCTACTTTCCTTACTTGTTTCAATCCACGCCCCCGCATGGGGAGCGACACCTTGCAAACTTCATAAACAAACGCCCTGACCTCTGTTTCAATCCACGCCCCCGCATGGGGAGCGACTGAGTATTGAGCCGATGTTGTCTGAGATTAACCTTGGTTTCAATCCACGCCCCCGCATGGGGAGCGACTTCTTATGTGATTGATGCCAACACAGCTCTTACTGGTTTCAATCCACGCCCCCGCATGGGGAGCGACGACTATACGGTACTCGACACAGGGCAATACACCGGTTTCAATCCACGCCCCCGCATGGGGAGCGACATGTATTCGACAGTTTCCCGGAGTCGATAGTCGAAGTTTCAATCCACGCCCCCGCATGGGGAGCGACTGAATTTGCGCTGCACAGAGATGGTCGTGAGATATGGTTTCAATCCACGCCCCCGCATGGGGAGCGACCCGCGATCGCTCTGTGAGTCTGTTCCATCGTCAGTTTCAATCCACGCCCCCGCATGGGGAGCGACTTTAATACAATTTAATCATCGAGAGCGGTCTGGGTTTCAATCCACGCCCCCGCATGGGGAGCGACTTTCCGTGGCGCCGGCCGCCGCACCATCCCAGCTTGTTTCAATCCACGCCCCCGCATGGGGAGCGACGCAATCTGCAAAATAGTTAAAAGGGTGATATCCGTTTCAATCCACGCCCCCGCATGGGGAGCGACTTTCCTGGCCCACGGGAGTCTGGCTGTCAGTAAGTTTCAATCCACGCCCCCGCATGGGGAGCGACGCTTTGACGGCACTGGCTTCCACGTTTTGCCCTGGTTTCAATCCACGCCCCCGCATGGGGAGCGACTGCTTTTAATTCACTGATCCAGGACATCCTCGCAGGTTTCAATCCACGCCCCCGCATGGGGAGCGACCTTTACAGAGGTAAGCAACGTCGGCGTGGAAGCGGTTTAAATCCACGCCCCCGCATGGGGAGCGACATAAGCTATTGTGTCATTGATGCATGCTTACCATGTTTCAATCCACGCCCCCGCATGGGGAGCGACGGAGTAGATCCTTGCATTGCAGGATTGACGCCAGTTTCAATCCACGCCCCCGCATGGGGAGCGACCTCTATCTGACCTGCCGGAACTATGTTCGCTAATTGTTTCAATCCACGCCCCCGCATGGGGAGCGACGGGTACGTGACTTATCTTATGACCCAGTTAAACGTTTCAATCCACGCCCCCGCATGGGGAGCGACTACGCTTATAGTTGAAAGTGATCTTATAATGTATGTTTCAATCCACGCCCCCGCATGGGGAGCGACCAAGCAGATGATACAGATCCACAACAAGAAATTGGTTTCAATCCACGCCCCCGCATGGGGAGCGACTTTTTGCAGAGCTTACTTCTGACGATGATTACATGTTTCAATCCACGCCCCCGCATGGGGAGCGACGTGGAGCCGGGGCGCATTGGCGAACACGGATGCCGGTTTCAATCCACGCCCCCGCATGGGGAGCGACCCACAAACCAAAGCTTGCCATCTGTATCCATTATGTTTCAATCCACGCCCCCGCATGGGGAGCGACTTGGGAATACTCTTTATGATAGCACCTCTAACAATGTTTCAATCCACGCCCCCGCATGGGGAGCGACAAAAACAAACAAACCCGTCACACATAACCCCCTGTTTCAATCCACGCCCCCGCATGGGGAGCGACAGTAAATGAGCTGACAGCCACAACTGTAAAAAATATGTTTCAATCCACGCCCCCGCATGGGGAGCGACCAACAGGCCGCAAAAAACAAAATATCCATGACCGAGTTTCAATCCACGCCCCCGCATGGGGAGCGACAAATTACGCTATTAAAGACTGGGTGGCGTTTTTGGTTTCAATCCACGCCCCCGCATGGGGAGCGACCATCTTTGATTCTATCGAGCATTTCGGGTGTGAAAAGTTTCAATCCACGCCCCCGCATGGGGAGCGACCTCTCTCCCATATTCCATAGTGATCAATCCATTTTGTTTCAATCCACGCCCCCGCATGGGGAGCGACTACACCATGAGGACCATGAGAGCGGCGGAGATGATGTTTCAATCCACGCCCCCGCATGGGGAGCGACCAGGTAAAAGTCTTGCGATAGCTGGATTAAATTATGTTTCAATCCACGCCCCCGCATGGGGAGCGACATTTGATAGCATGATATACCCACAGTCTTCATCAGTTTCAATCCACGCCCCCGCATGGGGAGCGACTCCAGCCTGCAATCTTTTTTTCATAAGTGATATTGGTTTCAATCCACGCCCCCGCATGGGGAGCGACTAAGACAGGTGTTGAATTCGATTTTGATCATAAGTTTCAATCCACGCCCCCGCATGGGGAGCGACTCAACAAGTGCCCTGTAACCTTCTCTTGTATCCGGTTTCAATCCACGCCCCCGCATGGGGAGCGACGTTAAAAAATTAGCAGAGGAGGTTAAGCCAAAAATGTTTCAATCCACGCCCCCGCATGGGGAGCGACCCCTCAACATGTCCATCCATGAATGATACGACATGTTTCAATCCACGCCCCCGCATGGGGAGCGACAAAAGTGCATCAACTGCATTGTCACCGAGCGCGGGTTTCAATCCACGCCCCCGCATGGGGAGCGACTTTTGAAGCCCCACCTACTTTTACTTTTGGAAGACAGTTTCAATCCACGCCCCCGCATGGGGAGCGACTTACCCGTCCATCAAATACATCGGTTTTAACATTTGTTTCAATCCACGCCCCCGCATGGGGAGCGACCTCCTATGTTAATATTATTCTAACGAACTATCCTGTTTCAATCCACGCCCCCGCATGGGGAGCGACAACGGCCTTCTGTGCAAATTTTCTTATATCATCTGTTTCAATCCACGCCCCCGCATGGGGAGCGACTTGATATGTTCATCACCAGCCACCGTCTCATACGTTTCAATCCACGCCCCCGCATGGGGAGCGACTCATTCCAGCGTAAAAGCCTTACAAGGTTCATAGGTTTCAATCCACGCCCCCGCATGGGGAGCGACAAACCATTTCAAGGGAAATGGTTGCACTGGCATGTTTCAATCCACGCCCCCGCATGGGGAGCGACGCCAGTAAAATAAGGCGCTGAAGCAGAATCTTTGTTTCAATCCACGCCCCCGCATGGGGAGCGACGGGTATCCGATTAAAAGTGATAATTTGTTTTGCTGTTTCAATCCACGCCCCCGCATGGGGAGCGACTTCGCACAAGGCCAAGGGTCGACTTAAAGAGTCAAGTTTCAATCCACGCCCCCGCATGGGGAGCGACAAAAGTAGTAGGGGAGAAGAGCGGTAAAGTTTGGTTTCAATCCACGCCCCCGCATGGGGAGCGACCAGCACTGGAGCGCAAGATCAACTTGCATGAACCTGTTTCAATCCACGCCCCCGCATGGGGAGCGACTTCAATTGATTCAGGTACAATATTATCAGGATAGTTTCAATCCACGCCCCCGCATGGGGAGCGACGTATATGCGCCTCCGAGGACATATCCCTTAACTCGGTTTCAATCCACGCCCCCGCATGGGGAGCGACATCGAATACGGAAAAACCCTGGATCAAGAGGCCGCAGTTTCAATCCACGCCCCCGCATGGGGAGCGACTTCCATCGAGATCACGCCCTTGCCTGCCATCTGCTGTTTCAATCCACGCCCCCGCATGGGGAGCGACCATCCCGGGCAAAAGTAGCAACGAAAGAATCGATGTTTCAATCCACGCCCCCGCATGGGGAGCGACATCTGTAATGGTAATCACCGCAGGTGTGGCGTCGGTTTCAATCCACGCCCCCGCATGGGGAGCGACGCCTTTGTCCTCTCCGCTTCCACGGCGGCGTCGTGTTTCAATCCACGCCCCCGCATGGGGAGCGACCAATGAGCTCTTCCAGCTCCGCAGGTTCCATCTCAGTTTCAATCCACGCCCCCGCATGGGGAGCGACCTTGCCGTCGACCCGGACTTCTATCTGTATTTTTGTTTCAATCCACGCCCCCGCATGGGGAGCGACATCTACCAGAGCCTGCTTACCGCCAAGGGCATTATAGTTTCAATCCACGCCCCCGCATGGGGAGCGACATACCAGGGATCCCCGGCACCGGCGCCATCATTGGTTTCAATCCACGCCCCCGCATGGGGAGCGACTTTGCGCCTTCACATCTTTGCGTAAGCCCATCCTGTTTCAATCCACGCCCCCGCATGGGGAGCGACAGGACGTATGCGGCGGGATGATCTTTTTCTATGGGTTTCAATCCACGCCCCCGCATGGGGAGCGACTGAGGCATGTTTCGATCAGCGCTCGCGTCAGGTGTTTCAATCCACGCCCCCGCATGGGGAGCGACCAGTTGTGACCGTTCGGCGGATACCAGGTGTCCCAGTTTCAATCCACGCCCCCGCATGGGGAGCGACGAAAATCGCTGCCGTCCCATTTGCCGCCCAGTTTGTTTCAATCCACGCCCCCGCATGGGGAGCGACAAACAAACCGGTGATTTAACTTTTATTTATGCTGTTTCAATCCACGCCCCCGCATGGGGAGCGACGTTCACCAAAAAAGAACTTGAGCAGCTTAAAAACGTTTCAATCCACGCCCCCGCATGGGGAGCGACGGTCGCAGGAAAAATTAATCAGTCACCTGGAAAAAGTTTCAATCCACGCCCCCGCATGGGGAGCGACTTTTATCCCCACGGCCGGGAACTTGATTGCATCCGGTTTCAATCCACGCCCCCGCATGGGGAGCGACGCGGCGGAGGCGGAAAAGTTTCATTGTATAAGGATGTTTCAATCCACGCCCCCGCATGGGGAGCGACATTCCGAAAGCAAGGATAACTCATGCATTAAGCGTTTCAATCCACGCCCCCGCATGGGGAGCGACTATGGATTCCGGGCGATATTCGGCGGCTTGGCCGAGTTTCAATCCACGCCCCCGCATGGGGAGCGACTGTTTCTGTCTAACTTATTAAATTTAAAAAGGTTATTTTCTGTTTTCTGCGAAACTGTTTTTTCAACGTATAATATCTTCGATTATCAAAAAACATTTTTGGCAAACTCCTTGTTTTCAACACATTACACGCAGTGCGAACCATTTTAGCAATATCTGCCTCCAAATAAAGCCCCTGCGGGAGCGATATCGGATACAGTCATTTGCGAGCTTCCGGTTCGCAGATAGTTCTAAACAATCAACGGCCCCTCCTGGTCAACTGACTTTTTAGCTCCAACATGCTCTACACGACGTTTCCAATTTGATCCTAAAAAATAAAACCTGAGGCTGTCTTCCTTCGGGTCAATCTCATCAATCAACCTCTGGCGAAGAACCGTCCACTGTGCAGGGTCAACGATACATTCAAAAACAGAATATTGAACCCGCTGCCCATAATCCTGACACGTCTTTGCCACCCTGCGCAGACGGCGCTGACCTCCATCCTTACTGGTGGCAACATCATAGCTGACAAGTACAAACATACCACTCTCCTACTTCCAGATAAAAGGTGGATAACCATCCAGGTCTCCGCGCAAGTAACGAGCCATCAACAAGGCCTGCATATGAAACAACAAGCCGATTGTAACCTTTTCTTCAATAAACGGATGCATTATCTCATCTTGTTTTCTTCTCTGATAGGCAACCAAAACAGTCTTTCTTGTCTCGTCATCCATCAATACAGCGCCTGATTCTGACTTTTTAAATCCTTTTTTCTGCACCTGTGAAAGATTTATCAGCGAAAGTGTTAAACGATCTGCAATAAAAGGACGAAATTCTTCCATCAGGTCGAGTGCAAGTCCGGGCCTGCCCGGACGGTCTCTGTGCAAAAAACCAACCGCTGGGTCCAATCCCACAGATTCAAGGGCAGAACGAACATCGTGCATTACAAGTGTGTATAAAAACGACAGAAGGCAATTTACGTTGTCCAATGGTGGCCGTCGATTTCGATCCTGGAAAAAGAAGTCTTTTTTTTGAGAGGTAATCAGGTGATCAAATACTTTAAAATAGACATGCGCTGCATCACCTTCAATGCCTCGCATGGAATCCAAAGGTACATCTTCCTGTAAACGCTTCAGAGAATAGCTAATCTGCTTTGATACTTGGCTGACTTTATCTGCATCAAGCTTATCGGAGTGGTCTCTTAATGCCCTTTGCAGTACAGTGCGGCAGTTGGCAAGTTTGCCGGTAAGCACAGATCTTGCCATTTGAGCAGAAAAAGTCATGTCATCTGCCCTGCGGTATTGTTCCCGCCGCAGCAGGACATTTCCGGAAACAGGGCCCTGCACCCTTGCAAGAAAGCGTCCATACTCAGATAAAAAGCTGATAGACACATCGCGCTCGGCGCAAAAGCCCATCAAAAACGGGCTGCAACCTACATTGCCAAAACAGACAATCCCTCCTAATGTATGGACGGGAACACGCAAGCGGGTTTGTTTTTCCACCCTTACGATAACCGATTCGCCTTCTTTTGCAAGATAGGCTCCCTGTGTAGTTACAAAAAGGGTATTAAGATGTCTTTTCATGATTCTCGAATCGCTCCCGACAAGTAGCGTTTTACTGAACGTTTTCTTTCAATAGTTTTCGGCAGGCATATCTTCGCCAGTGAACAACTGTCACACTTTGGCGTATAGACTGGTTTTGGAGTCAGGCCGGATGCAATCAGTTCGTGGAGACGCATTGCCGTGTCTTCAGTCTGCTGTCTCAATGCGCCATCAAAGATAACATCTGTTCTCCGGCGCTTCTTCCCATAAAAAAGCGCACCGCACGGAACCTCAACATTTAGCATTTCTTCCAGACAGAGCGCCTGAGCGCAAAGCTGTACCTTATCGCAATTATTCTTCTTTGGTTTGCCGCGTTTATATTCCACGGGAAACGGTATCCACACCAACGATCCTGCTTTCTGCAAAGCCGGCTTTCGATGAAACTCAACAACGTCCGCCTTGCCGATTAGCCCCAGCCGAAATGAACGAAGCCACATGCTGTACTCAATGCGAACTTTGCCTCTGGATTGCCGATCTGCCTCATGAACCCGCTCGTGCATAATTTTGCCTTCGGCAGTAAAAAGGTTTTCCGCCCACGCCTGCTCAATATGTATTAGAGCGCACTGCCGCTCGCAAAAAATCAGATGCTGCAAGGCAGAAAGTGGAATGAGGTCGTCTTCTGAGTACATATAAAAAAATTCTGAAACTTTTCAGTATCAGCCTTCCTCTGAAATAAGGTTCACAATAAGCCGAATCATCAATTCCTTCTGCCCCGGTTCACTCGCTGCCGTCAGAAGGGCAAGCGCCACGAGCGCCTTGTTGCTGAAGCTTTTTTGATCCAACAAGTCATTCTTTTTGAGAAACAACAGGAAGAGAAAAGAGCCGATCCTCTTGTTACCATCCGTGAAAGGATGATCCTTGATCACGAAATAGAGGAGATGGGCCGCCAGTCTGCGCTGATTAAGCGAATAACCACGCACGAGATGGTCTTTTAGAACGGTGGTAGCCCAAATGCGAAACTGAGTGCCGCGTTTAGCATTCACCCGATAACCTACCGCTATAATGACATCTAAATTATAATAATTCGTTTGGTAAGTTTTACCGTCACCAGCAGTATGTGCAAATTTTGCACATACTGCCTTTTTATCTAATTCTTCACTCCGAAAAATATTGTTAATATGCTTGGTTACAACACTTCTCTCCGTTTCAAAAAGAGAGGCTATCTGTTTCTGACTGAGCCATACGGTTTCATCCTGAAGATGAACATCCAGCGCTGCCTGCCCGTCCTCAGACTGATACAATACGATTTCGCCGAGATCGGAATTAATGCTTTCGATCTTTCCTGCCTTTCGAGTCATTGTTATTGCTCCACGTTGCTACTTTTTTCCTTCAACCGCTTACTGCTTTCCTGTTCAGCCTTCGGGGATGGGATGGACTGAACAATGCGAAAAATGCCCTCGGTGTTGGCCGTAATTTGTTTTACGCATCTTGCCGTCAAGGGCTTTCAGATGATGATTTTTGCATTATTGATCAATCAGAAGCCATCAACGATCTCTGGCTTTAGGTCATCAAAGGAATTGAGCTTTTCGGAATCCAAAGAACCGTCCGGATTTACAGAAAGTCTCCTGTGAACTTTTGCCGATGAATATTGCCCATGTGGACAATTATGCTGCCACCAAACCATCTTAAGAACTTCCATACTTCCTTCCGGTCGAGCCGAGGATGCGTCATTTTCAAAAAGCTTTGGCAGTATATTCTTAATAGCCAAGGCGTCTTCATCGCCGAAGCCGGTTTTTGTTGCAAGTTGAGGGTTCATGCTGCCATAAAACACGTAAACCCCTTCATCTACACGATGCTTCATGCCCATCGTATCGGAACCTTTTTTCGTGCCGTCACCTTCTCCGCTGACACTCTTGGTGATCTGGGTGCTTGTAATATCCACGGGAAATAAAGAAAAGGCCGTATGAATCGAAACCGGACCTCTTACGCCGATTGACACGCCGGAACCTTTTTTTTCTCCGGCATACGCAAAAACCTGTCCGAATGCCCGGATATCAAACCATTTTTTGCAGGCTAATTCAGCATTTTCTTTAGAGGACTTTTTTGAATCTATAACCGTTTCAGCTCGTTCACGGAGATTTTTGCAATCATCAAGTTTGTTGTCATCAGATTGAACGAAAATTTGATATTTATACTCATCATTTTCTTTGACTTCCATTAAACGATTTCTGATTTTTCGTTTGATGCAAACGTCTGAAACTTCTCCGATCCTGTTGTAACTTGTGCGGGGCCGGTTTCCGTTCAAAGGATCTCCATTAGGGTTGGCATTTTTAACTTTAAACACAACGGCGAAATCAATTTTATTCGTTAGGCTCATTATCATTCTCCTCTTTGTTAGTAGTGTTTTCCTGAGTTGATTTGAAAAGTTCTACTCGTTGGCAATGGAATCCTAAAAGAAATTCTCCAGACAACGGATCATCGGATGCATAACCGGAAACATCGGTGAATAAACCGTGAATATCATCGAGTTCTTTATCGTATTTATTGGTTCTGTTAAGCTTGGCCTTATAGGGTGTTAAGGCCAGCTCAATGGTTTTCCATGTGCTGCATGGTCGTTCCGCAAACCGTTGCATCAACTTTGTTGCATTGGTCTGCCTGCTTTCATTTGAAAGTTTGAGCGCATACCCCTCAAGGCAGTCTGCTACCGCAAGCAGTCGCCCATAGAGATAGTCTCTGGTTTTTCGTTCTTGATCAAGTCCCATGGTGAAATCCTCCTTTTCTTTGAAATAATATCTATAAAGTCCGCAAGCGATTCCCAAAGTTTTCTGCCATGCCCACTCAGGCAAACTTTGTCTTTGGGTCGCTTTTTTTATACATGAATCAACAATATCCCAAGGTAGTGGCGTACCATCAATAATGCATGGAATTAATCGCTCAACTGTTGTTTTCTGTAAGCTATCATCGACCTTAATTAGATCTCCGTCCTTTGTTCCATAAGCTGCCTGGGCAATATCTTTGGGAGCTGGCGCTCCGTAAAACATTTTGTCTTTTGAAAATCGTTGCAGCCATGCGCATCCCTGATGCCACGATTCTAAACGGTCTATAAAATCAGAACCGGTCAATTCACGGTAATAAGTAACTGCCATGCGACCTGGGGTAGCGGAGTCGATTCCCATTACAACAATTTGATCTGTTGCCTTCAGTTTAACGGAATAACCCGAAAGATACTTTGAGAGGCGAATTCCGAATTCCTGAGCAGTGAATCCGGAAAAGTTTTTCTCTGTTTTTTTTATATCGGTTTCAATCGAAATGTCACTCAATAAGTCGTCACTGTCTGCCAGCGGATCAGGAACATTTACCGCCGAAACTGCCCACGCGACAAAAGCCAATTTAGGCTCGTTTTTTACGTAAAACACATTTTTTCCTTGTCGAGCTATTAACCAGCGCAACGCATTATGGGCTTTTTGGGCCACTCTAACGTCAACTCCGCAAACTTGACATTCATCCGTAAAACGACCGCGGTAGGTAAAGCCGGAAGTGTCATTTGATGAAATAAGTTTTGCACCATCGTTATCAGATCTAATCATACGCGGATATTGTTCAGTCTGATATTTCGGCTCTTCAGTAGTTGATTCTCCAGAAACATAGCAAAAAATATGTTTGCTTCGTGTGCTTTGATAATAATCAATCCAGCTTTGCCATACGGTTTTATCGTATTGGATCTCTGAGGATGGTTCTCCTGGGATTTCAACACTCCAGCGGATAAATGTATCCGTTTGTCTTTGACCCTGCCCAAGCACTTTAAAAATATCCGGCTTATCATCCCGTTTGCCTTTCCATGAGCTGAGCAATTTTCCATTTTCATCCACATGAAGCACTTTCTCAAATACTAAATCTGAAATCAAAGTCCCTTTGGATATGTAATGATAGACGGCTTTTACTTTTTGGTTTGCATATTCAGATTTTGCCCATCCCTCTAAAACATCGAGATATCCTATGTATCCTGTCTCAATTGAAGGATATACGCATTCCAAAATATTAGCTTTCAGATAGTTTTTTTCCTTATCAGAAAGCTGGTCAGCATCACCAATTCGCCTTCTTAATTCTACATATTGTTCTTTCTGTTCTCTCTTATTGTTTGTTAATTTATTATTATTTTTTCGAATCAGAGGGCTGTCGGAATCAATCAAATCGTAATAAATTTTATCTGTTTTACGCTCTCTAATATCTGTATCTATCTTTGATGAAAAAACCTGCTTTTTTGCCTTAAAGCTTTCAATGATATCAACAAATTGCTTATTCTCTATTAAAATTCTTCTCAGGCAACCTTTCTTGTCTTTATCACTATTGCCCAACAGTTCGCCAAACAGCTTTTTATTTCCTTTGAACTTGACGAACAATGAACCAAAGTAATGTTCTTTAGCGCCACCATATTTTTCATAATCAGCAGCAACATATTGCAATTGATCTGCTAAAGGATGAGGGGCGCAGCCTCTGGTTCTTCCAGCAGAATTTTCCGTTGCAGGTAATATTGTCTTCGCGGTATCTTCTGGTATAATTGATGCCCGTTTAAATGAGCCATCTCCATCCAGTATTATTTCAACATGTGCCCGTTTTTTTGTTGTATGGAAAAGAGGCAAAAGCGGTGTTTTATCCTTCTTATCGCCTATATTATCAGTGTTATTTTCGTAGGTTTGATAAAGTTTTTCAATCCAGCTCATTTTGCAGTGCCTCCTCATTAAGCCCGTTGGATTGGGGCGGATTGGGAATCATTTCACGCACAAATTTTCTCATGGTGCATTTCTCAGGGCGGATAAACTTGATTATTCCTCTCTGCATGACCGGTTTCCAAAACCGACTGTGAAGCCGGTTTTCTCCGTTTGAATCAGATTTGCCATTCTCATCCGTTTTCCCTGTTTCATCTGGATAATCAAACCCATGAAACATGATGCCGTAATCCAAACGCTCAAGGTCGTCATAAACACCGGTTTCTTCCCCAAAACGGCACGGTTCCACATAACCTTGGCATTCTCGTGCACCGAGAAAAATGTCCTGTCTCCCGCCTTTATCAATCATTCGTTTTGCAATCTGAAAATGTTTCCCGTCAATACGATCCGCTGCCATATCTTCACGAAACAAATTCCACTCAAAATGTGCCTGTACCTGATATTCGACATCCGCAAGATACGTGTACATCGCCAATGTATTCCCACCTCCATAATTTAGAGGCTTAATACTTTTGGCTTCCGTTTTTATCGGTTTCATTATCCGAACTTCATCAATTATCCAGATTAAAGTAGGCTTCCAGTAGACGGATTTCAAAATCCCTTTTAATGCCTCATATGTAGGAATATGGTAGGAACACTTCTCGCCGCCCATTCTGGTCACGGGATCGGTGAACAGAGCATGCCGCCCCGTTACTTTGAATTCAACACTGTTTTTCACTTTAACCTCCTTATGCGCTTAAAAATTTCATTTCTGAGACCGGTTCCAGGCTTACACCAAAATCTTTACTGTAATATTGATCATCCAAATACCATATTCCGCTTTCTTCATACGTCTGAAACAGGGCATTTTCTTCACGCAGTTTTTTAATCATATAGGGGAAAATATTTACAGAATACTGCTGCGCAGTTTTCAATAGCTTCGATTCTTCTTTCAGGTGTAATTTTGCCGAAAGCTTTGCAATTATTGACTTTGCCTCTTCATTGTACGGAACAATAATTGCCTCTGTTGGTGCATCAATTATACGGAAATGTTTGCCCGCTGTTTTGAATGCCTGCCTCAAATACAGGGAGGGACTTCCGCTTTTTCTTTTGTATTCTTCAACAGATTGCCGGTTTTCTGAAAGCAGAGACAGCAAATTGTCGTCACTGCCCAATCTCTCTCTGGATACCTGATAACTCATTTCATGCGCTCGTTCGTAAAAATAGTACTTATAAAATTGTTTCATGGCTTTATGGCCGATTCTATCTTTATCGAAGTCGGCAGGATTCTTTTTATACTCATCAAGGATTCGTAATGTCACATCTTGAGCTGTCCTGATTTCCGGTAATTTATCAAGGTTTTCATTTTGCATATTGACGATTTGCACTATTCCCTTGACTTCTTGTCTTCCGTTGCGATTACAACGCCCTGCTGCCTGGGCTATAGAATCAAGACCGGCCAAACAACGAATGACAGCTCCGAAGTCTACGTCCACCCCGGCCTCAATCAACTGGGTGCTGATGCAGATGACTGGTTTAGAATTCGATGGGCCAAGACAATCAATCACCTGGTTTAAAATAATTTTCCGGTGCTTGGGACACATGTTTGTGCTGAGGTGAAATACATTTTTCGACAGACCGTGACAGGATTCGTATAAGCGTTTTGCATTTGCCTTTGTATTTGTAACGACAAGCACGCTTCCCTTATCTTGCAAAAGCGCTTTCACACGCTCTGTCAAATCTTCTTCCGTCCATCCCCCGCTTTTTTGACAATCTTGCACCTTCACCCGATTTAGTGCATCAAAAAGCGGAGGATAATCCACGATTTCCATAGCATCAGAATACGGCACAGTGCCTTTAGACGGTTCAACTTCATGCAAAAGCGGCTGGGTCGCAGTGCAAAAAATAACAGTAGAAAAGCAAAGATCTGTTAAAAAATTAATTGCGTTGTTAAACATGTGAACGGTTTTGATTGGCAGAGTCTGAATTTCATCAAAAATGATGACAGATTTTGCAAGTTGATGCATACGACGCACACTGCGTGTTCCGCCTCCGAAAAGCGTTTCCAGTAATTGTACGGATGTAGTGAATACGATCGGCGCATCCCAGTTTTCCGACAAAATCCGGTTTCGGTATGTGTCTTTTTCAGGCACAAGATTTGAGTGGTGCTCCAAAACAATTTCTTTGGATATGCCATCAAATATTTTAGCCACTTCTGATGCGTTCTGATCAATTATCGAGGTATACGGAATGACATAAATAATACGGTCAAGTTCATGCTCTTTTGCATGGTGGAGGGCAAAACGAAGACTGGAGAATGTTTTTCCGCCTCCTGTCGGAACCGTCAAATAATAAAGTCCCTGCTTGTCATTTGCCCGTTGCCTGCAGGACGATGAAATCTCGCATCTTTTTTGATCGACTTTATTTTTAATTTCAAAGGATATTTGTTCAAAACAATCTATCAGTTTTTGCCAATCCGGGTAATTCCCGAGATAACGCAATTTTGCATCTTCCGGGTTTTCGAAATTGGCGGTACTCAACCTGTCCGCATCCACTAAACTACTGAAAAGGAAGCGGACCAACAGTCCTTTTGAAAATTGCCGTACAGGGTCACAGTAAAACCCATGGATCTTGCTTATGAAATTCCTTAATTGATCATTTTTCCCCTCTGTTTTAATCAGTTCAGTGATGCGGTCTGAAATTGAATAATCAATTTTTTCTTGCGCCTCGCAATAATGCGTCGTAGTGAAATCTTTATTCAGTCGCACTGAAAATTTATCTTCACCGGCAATATCGAATACATCGATCAAGCCCGAATGGTGAGAGAGTACACATAAAGAGACTATTTCCACCGCCAGTTTGTTGATTTTGACTTCATCTTTTAATGCATCCCAAATCCATTGCGCACCGGCAGTGGAATGATCGATTTTGCCTCTTAATCTCTCTGCATCTACATAGTTTTTATCCCCCGGAAAAAGCAATCCAACGGCGGATTTTATGTAGCATTGATATTCAAAACTGTATTTTCCCAAGTCATGAAGTAGCCCTGACAGCTCACCGATCAGATCCAACCCGATTTTGCCCGCAAATTTTTTAGCAAACAGAGAAGTTTCAACTGAGTGTGTTTTCACGCTATGTCTGGCACAATCGACTTTGCGATAATGTGCCAAATAGGATGTAGTCTTCATTTTAATATCTTCTTTTTTCAATATTGTTTCCTCTGATTTGCAGTTTTTCTACAAACTAAAAAATCATTTTTGCTATCAAAGTATTATTTAAAAATGCGCCAAAAAGGGTCATTATGCCAATTCTTGAAAAAGCCCATTTTTTCAAGTTGTATATCGGGATTATTGTCAAGAAGATCCAACAAACGGTATTGCCAGCGTGACCCATCTGCTACGACAGACAGAAACACATTCAAAACAGCGGCTTGAGCATAAAAACCGGTATTATTTTGAAGATGTCTTTTAAATTTATTTGCGACTTTCGGCTTAACTGTAAATTTTCTGTTCCAGATACGTGAATGGTGTGCGCAGAGGTTTCGAAGATAAGTAAATGACTGCAGCCAGGATGACATTATATTGTAATGCAGATAATATTGATCGCTAATTTGTTTGCGATCTTTTCGTGATCTTAGATTGCTGAAAATATTTGACCATGCTCCTACAGAAAGAGCTTCCGCCACTATCCAGACAGGCGGCAGATATGGTTTGTTATAATTTTTAAAATAAGTACCGCAGGATTTATTTTGTTTTTTTCTATTATTAAAGCCTGTTTCATATTCGATGGTTTTTATTAAGTCTTTATAATTAAAGCTGGATTTAAAGAGCATTGGTTTGAGATACCAATGGGGTCCGTATTTTTCACACATTGTGGAGGAAATAGTTGTTCGTATGGCAACTTCGATTCTTTCTACAGCATCCATAACCAATAATCTGAGCTTTCTATCAAAAATATAGAGCGATATTATAGAATCAAATGTAGTGCCCTTTTTAAAAATGTGCTCAGAAGTATTTTGAAGCTGGAAAGTTCGAAAATAACCGGAAAGGCGGTGGTAGCCTATAAAGCGAAGATAATGGAGAACTCGTTTTGGGTTTTTAACAAGCAGGCCTTGCTTAACAAGAAGCTCAAGCTGTTGGTCGATATTTAAAACCGGTTTTTCGTAACGCTGATAGATTTCAGACATAAAAAACCCGCCGAGGTGCGCATCCAATGGAGAGGCGTGGCGGGGATTGTTATAAACAATATAACATTTACCCCGCCTAATTTGTCAAGTAATAATTTAACTAAATTTTATTGCATAATCTAATTTAATCCACGCCCTCATAAAAGAGGGCGACATTTCCTTTTAATACTTCATTCCCGTCTTTTTGTTTTACATTACGCACCCTTCGCTGTTCTGTTTTGTGCTTTTTATCTCTTTCGCGATTCATAATTCTGCCTTAATTTCCTCGATGCGATCCTTGATCTGCTTGATTTGTCGGTGCTTATGCATCTGATTTGCCGATTTTCCAAGCAAATACCGACTCACTGTTTCCAGTTTATGATTGGGCAAATGTGGATACTGCTTTCTGCTCATTTTTAGTGTGCATAAAGACCGGTTGTTCAGACTCATGCTGAGTAAAGCAAATTCATTCCTGAGAAATCCGATATCAAAACTTGCATTGTGGGCTATCAGGATACTTCCGGCAATGAATTTGTAAAACTCCGGCAGCGCCTCATCCGGCTTTGGTTCGCCATATAGCATTTCGTTGGTTATGCCGTACACCCGCTGAACTTGCCGTGGGATTATTTTGTCAACATCGATAAGACTGCTGAATTCATCAACAATGCTCTGATTCTCAATAGCAACAGCGCCGATCTCTATTACCCTGTCCCCGTTTTTGGGCGAAAGACCGGTTGTTTCCACATCCAGCGCTACATACCGATTTGTTGAGTTTATACGGTTGTTCGACATGATTTCATTTCGCCCTGAAAAGAGTCTTATTCTTTTTCATTCAACTTTTTCCGTCTTTTCTGAGGAATGTCCAGATAGTTCTCGGGGGAGACAACCAGATGTTTCCATCACCCCTCCTAATCCTCATTTTTCCGTTTTGGTCGGTCTAAACTTAAAATCCGGTGGGAATATCTGTCCATTTGTGCTTCATAATGTGATTATCTGAAATTACCCATGTCCACATAATCCCGTAACGCATTGGTAAATTCCTTGCCTTGTCCTTCGAAACAACGGACAACGGCCATAGTGGCATCGATCTGGTAGGGTTGCTGTTTGAATATCAGCTTCATTTATCACGATCCTCATTACCCAATAGTTTTTGGACTTCCCGATCAAAGTCTGAAACATAGTTCTTATCTTGAATTATCCTGTATTTATCGAATTCCGCTTCTGCTTTCAATTTTACCTCGAGCATATTTACTTTGCCCAAATTGGCAAGAATCGGATAATCTGAAAGCTCCAGAAACTGTGTAAGAAATTGATCCCAGTCTGCCATGTTCATCACTTTTCTGTTGTGCGCCCGATTTTCTGCCATATCAAGATATGCGGTGACAATTCGCTCCAATTGTCGGAGATGTTCTTCATTGAGATAATTTTTGGCAATAGATACATCGCTTTTAAGAATTTTACCATCCGGAGCGTTCTTCCATGTTTTCAGCCCCATGTACGCCTTTTGAGCATCTACTTCATTGTAAATAATTTCTGCTGCAGTTTTACCGGTTATGGCCCAATGCAATTTATTCTGTACTGTTGCGTAAAAGTGTTTAGTTATATCGGCCTGGCTGTCATAATCTGCTGAAAGAGCGTAAATGTCGGTGATTTTCTGATATATTCTCCGCTCACTCAAGCGAATTTCCCGAATCCGCTCCAGCATCTCATCAAAATAGTCCTGCCCAAAGTGTTTGATTTGTTTTAACCGTTCATCATCCATGGCAAAGCCTTTAATGATGTACTCATGCAAAATCTCGCCTGCCCATTTTCGAAATTCGATTGCCCTATGCGAATTGACCCTAAACCCTACTGCGGTTATGGCTTTTAAGTTATAGAACTTTGAAACATAGGATTTACTATCTTCCGCAGTATGTCGGAAATCCCGACATACTGAATTTTCCAATAATTCTCCTTCGGAAAAAATATTTTTTAAATGCTCTGTAATGGTAGTTCGCCCTTTTTCAAAGAGTTCCGCCATTTTTTTTTGAGTCAGCCAAAGGGTTTCTTCATAAAAAAAGACATCTATATTTACCTTGCCACTTTTTGTTTTAAAGACGACAAAATTAGAAAAGGGTTGTAATTCGGAAGAGTTTTTGTTTTTCATAATTATATCACCGTTACTTTCGTTTCTATATTTTTATCAGTCAAGTCCGGTGTCTGCATTAATAATAACTAACCTTAATGCAATACGGTTTTCATTTCCTGACTACCTTCCACATTTAAAAATACGCCAAAATGAATCTTTATGCCAATTTCCATATCATCTTCAATGACAGCGCAAATAATCTCTTTTAGCAGGTCTTTATCAATTTTTCCTGCCGCGACATGATAGCTGATGTTTTCCATCTCATGGATAAATCGCTTGGATTGCTTTCTGAATTTCGGTAACGGCAAACTGGTTGTTCAGAACATTCTGGCGTTCTATCGTTGAGTTTGTAAGTTCTTTTGAGATCATCATAATTGCTCCATCAATTTATTTGAGCCATTCTTTGACAAGATGAGCGTTGTTATTATTAGAAAATCATAAAAATTAAATTCCTACAGTTTAAATTCATCCCTGATTTCAGTAACATCCTTTAAAATGCGCTCACTTTCTTTCCAATCTATTTGAAAATTGCCAACCAGATGCAAAAAATAAAGATGCAGGCTTTTTTCTTTTCGATTAAAGATAAACCGGTTGCGGCTGTTATAAGTGAAAAAATATGTAGGCACGGGTTTTTCGTTGTTTAAAAGGGCAAACAGGTGGCCATAGAAGCCGTGGTTATATCGCTGGCCGCTGGAACCGGAACCGCCCTTTATATAGTAAAAATGTCCATCTTGGTCTTTGCAAAAATAGTATTGCTGCCAGGGATTTCTGCTGTCCCAGTGATTAAAAGGCCGCGGCATTTCGTACCGGCGATGATAGCGGTATTCTACCCGCTCTTTAAAGGAATTTTCTTTTTCCCAGTATTTTTCCCACTCGTCTTCATATATGATTTGATATTCTTCCTTTACCCGCTCAATCATTTCTGGGAAAATTTCCTGATCCAAATCCTTAATTATTTTGTCCCTGAGGTCGCCCTCTTTCATGTTTTTATATTCCGGTTCGTTTTTTAAGAACTCCATCCGTTCATCGATAAGCTTTATATGTTCTCTGTTTCTGTCCCACCAATATTTTCTAACTTCCTCTTCCACCCGAGAACATAAAATAACTTTCTCTTTTTCTGTATAACGATCATTATCCCACAAATCATTTTCAAGCCTTTCCATGTAAACATATACCGAAAAAAACCGCATGGTTTTGTCAATTTTCTCATACACCTCTTTTAGAGACGGACCTGTCATGAAGGCCGATAGTTCAAAGTATCTCAATCTGTCAGTCTCTGCCTCAGCGATCAGAGCTCGAATTATATCTGGATAATTTTCAAACATAATAATTTTTATACCACACCATTTCGTCGGATAAAAACAAGATTATCTCATTTTTCCGCGTAATCTGCCCATATTATGTCATAGCTGACACTGCGACCCCTGCCCGGGTTCTGCCTGAATATCTGCTTTGCAACCAGGTCGGATATCTCGCGATAAGCGGTTGCCCGGCTAACCTTTAGCATGCCCACATATTTACGGGTGGTCAGACCGCCTTCGAAACCGCCTGGGCCGGCATCCAGCAAACGATTGATAACCTTTTTCTGTCGTTTATTCAGTGTTGTCTGCCCATGCTGCTGCCAGAACCGTGCCTTTGCCAGAACATTTGAAATCAATGTCTCTGAATGCTCAAGCGCTCGTTCAAAACATTCCAGAAACCATAGCAGCCAATCGGTTATATTGCCGTCTCCTTTCTGGCATCGCTCCAGCACACGGTAATATTCATCCCTTTCAGCCATGATACGTGTTGAAAGGCTGTAAAACCTGGACGGCTGGTTCTCATCCTGTGCCAACGCCATATCGGTAAGGGCTCTGGCGATCCGTCCATTACCATCTTCAAACGGATGAATAGTGACAAACCGAAAATGGGCTATAGCGGCCCGCAGCAGTCCCTCGATATTTTTCGATCCCTTTGTCCACCATTGGATGAAATCTCTGATTTCCATATCCACCTGGTCTGATGGCGGCGCCTCAAAGTGGACTTTTTCTTTCCCAACAGGGCCGGATACCACCTGCATAAGTTCCGGGCCTCGCCATTGGCCGGTACGAATTTTCCGCAAGCCTGAATACCCGGTCGGGAAGAGGGCGGCCTGCCAGCCCATCAGTCTTTCGGGCGATAGCGGCTCGCTGTAATTTGCAGTGGCATCCAGCAGCACATCCACCAGGCCATCGACAATCCGTTCCGTAGCGGGCAAACCGGCTGTCGGCAGCCCAAGTCGCCGTGCCACTGAAGACCTGACCGAATCCCTGTGCAGGGCCTGCCCTTCAATCGCAGCGGTTTTAACGGCTTCTTCAATCAATATTTCAACTCTGGCTTCTTTACTGAATTTCAAACCCAGAGCATTCACCTTGCTCAGCAACCTGCCCTGGCGCAGTCGAGCCCGGCCAAGCGGTTGAATCAGTGCATCACTTTCCCAGCTAAACTCTGTCCAGTTTGTATTTTGCCATACATAACGCATTTTAGCCTTCTTTTCGCTTCATAATTTAAAGCGATTATAATCGTTATTCGCTTCAAAAGCAAATACTTTGATGGCCGGCAGAGTTTTCATTTTTTCACCACTTTCCACTTTTTTAATACTCTCTCAATTTCAAGCACTTCCTTACACCCTTCTTTTGATTCTTTCCCCGTCAATACCAGATCCCACAGACGGCCGTTGGGGGTTAAAAGCCTTCTGGAAAAGTCGGGTTCGCCAAAGCCCGTTTTGCCGTAGTGCTTGTGAATTGTGTCTTTAAGAGGTTGGACCAGAGAGGTGTCGATTAAATCGAGTTCATCTAAACGATATAAAAAAGCCTCTGCTGAAACACCAAAACGATGTTTGATGCGAAGCAAAAGTTCATATGACCAGTACTTTTTTTGAATCCCTAATTGTTCAACAGTATCGCTCACAGCCTTTGCAGGCATAAGAAAGGTAGCGGCAAAACGCCTTGCCGCACGATGTGCTGTAAACGGTTTTTCACATGAAGGATCGGGCGCACCATCGGTTTGAAACAATTCCACGCCCTGCTGTATCGTGTGGGTCAGGATTAAGACCTTTCCCAATTCATAGACCAGGCAAAAAAGCTGACGTTCAGGATTTTTCCTGGCATTAAGAAAAAAGAATGCGTTCTGATTAGGTGGGTCATAATACGAAAAACTATGCACATCTTTAGACATTGGAACGACCACTACACGAAAACCAAGGGTTTCAAACAGCTCAAAATAGTCAAAGACTATGCCGTGCTCGATTCCGGCAAAACAGCGCACCTTTTCCGAAAGCATTTCCATTCCCCTAATTGTAGGATCGAACGGAATAACAAGCGGAATATTTGCCCTTTTTTGCGCCCTGCAAATATCTTCAAGGGCACAAAACGCATCAATAATATCCTGGGCCATAATCCTGGTTTTAGCGGGCAGAGCTTCATGCTCTTTGTCGATTGCAACAAGAAAAGGATTTCGTGCTTTTTCATACTGAAGAGATCTGAAGTTTTGATTTTCCTCGGCAAAAAGCATATCCACAGAAACGCCCAACTCTTTTGACAGTCTGTAAATTACAGAAGCGGAAGGAGCATTTACACCGCGCTCAATTCTTCCTAAAGGCACTTCGCTCATTCCGACTTTTGCAGCCAGTTTAGCCATCGTCCAACTACGCTGCCGTCTAAGTTTACGGATATTTTTTCCGATGAAACCAAGATTGATTTTCATGTTTTTATATATTACTTTTTGGTCTTGTTTTTGTCAATATAATTTTTATATTGACAGATATATAGCACGAAATAGTTCTGGGATGGAGGAGGGATAAGGTCGTGGTGAAAATAGCGCGAAAAGTATTATTAAAAACTGGTTGTTAATCCGTTATTATTCTATAATAACAAATAGTTGTAAATGTGTAAAAAGATATGCGTCAGGCCTGACTTAAATATCAGCCTTGACCAAGATTTGGCGGATTTTGTTATTGCAAGCGCAAGAAGATGGCATGGAGAGCGAATTGTTGTATTGCTAACATTTATGGTGTATGGTTTTGCAACTACTCACGTAGTCAGGCTGAAGCTGTTTAGACTGAAGGCTGAAGGGGTCAGAAGAGCACGATTGCCGTACTTTGGCGGAAATATCTAATTCTTGTACCAAACATGGCTTCAAAGTGCGCTTTTTCCTAACAATCTTCAGCCTATCCACCTGAGTAGTTACACGGTTTTAACAATTTCCGATATAAAGGATGGCGAAAGATGAAAAATATTGACACAAAAAGGAGGTCAAGCCTGCCCCCCAAAAGCCCTGAGACAGATGCCTGGTTTACGGCATTTTTTATAGAAAACCATCTTGACTATTATACCTACCCCGACCATGTTTCCACACCTGAACAGATAAGATTCATTGTCTTTACTACTGAAGAAGATGAGCGGTATTATCCATGTTCAGATCGCATGTTTGAAGCCATCATGAACAGAAACCAATCGGAATTTTTACAGAAAAATTATCATGAGATTTTGCAAAAAATACTTAAACTTATTGACAGCCAAATAGAGAATAAAGACGAGAAGGCCTATCTTGAATCGCTGATTAAAATCAAGTACCAGCATGAAACAAGGGATGAAATCATGATACCATCCCGCCTTGAAAAGCGCCTGCTGGGAATCTTCTTAAACCGCACCCAGATTGAAGACCCTTACATTTGTGAAAAAGCCCTGCGAAATAGCCGCTCAAACAAAGCATTAAGCTCAGATGCCTTAATCAATGCCATGAATCATGGAGCTATCATTGATCCCAAAAAGCCCCCTTCAACCATTTCGGGCATTAAAAAAATTTTGCATTATCTGGAATTAGAGAGATTTCTTTGTCTGTCTATGGAACACTCTCTGTGGGAGTCTGATAAAGCCGCGGGCTACACGCAAAATGATTACCTTGGCTTTTTTAACCGCCGGTTGTCCGGCAACGGCGTCGAGCCTCTGTTTGACTTTTTGGGCGCTCAGGACAAGGAAAAATCTCTACCCAAAAAAATACTATGGTTAGCGGATGAATCAGGAGAGATTATGGTGGATCTTGCCATAATTAATTATCTTGCAAACTTAGGGCATAAAATCATTATTGCTTTCAAAGATGGACCCTTTTTTACCAAAGTCGATTATTATGACGCTGTTGAAGATGAAATGTTGGGCGAAAAGCTTAAAGGGGCATTATTTATTTCTGAAAAAAACCTTGGGAAAAATGAACTCGCAAATATGTTGAAAAGCGATAAAAATATCACTGTCATATCTGACGGAACACGTGAAAATCTCAACCTCCTTCTTTCATCTACAACATTTGCCAGAATTTTCAAAGAGGTTGACGGTGTAATATCCAGAGGTCATGATCAAAGGCGGCGCTTCTTTGACACTCATTTTCAATTTACTCAAAACATATATAATATTTCAGCAGGTGATAAAGGGTCGGTTTTAATCAGCTTCAAACCTAAGCATCCCGCAGTAATAAAATTTTCTCATGCAGACCTTGAAGATAAAGCTAAAACAATTATTGACCAGATGAAAGAGGCCGGGGAAAAAGGGATGACGGTAATATTTTACAGTGGAATTATCGGTTCCATACCGGGCAAGATAGAAATGGCAAAGAAAATAATGTCTGTTTCCATCAATCTCCTCAGGGAACAGTTTGCAATGACCTTTATAATAAATCCTTCGGAATATTATGAGCCTGGGATGGATGCGGATGACCTTATATATATGTGGGAAATCGTCCAGAGAAGCGGCTTTATAGATATATGGCGATTTCAGACATATGGGGATATTGTTCATACGTTTCAGAGTATGGATAAAAAGGTCCCGCCTGAATGGGTGGGCAAGGATGCCACATTCAGTACAGGATGCACAAAAGAAATGAAAATCGCGCTTGAAGTGCAGCAGAAATATCCGGAAATGCAAATTATCGGGCCGCCACAAGAAAGGTTCATGAGGCGCAAAGAGTACGGCATAGGCAAGATGTATGATCAAAGGCTAAGTGAAATCTGCCGGCAGAAATAAGTCAGAAGTCGGAAGTCAGAGGTCAGAGGTCAGAGGTCAGAGGCCGGATGTCGGATGTCGGATGTCAGATGTCAGAGGCCAGAAAAACAGCAACTCAATACCCATGAACCTCTGTTTCTCATTGGGTATTTGTTTTTCATTCGATGTTGGACGTTCGATGTTCGATGTTGGACGTTCATCTTTTAATATGTGTTGGAGGTTCCCTGGTTCCCACGCTCCTGCGTGGGAACGAGAAAAAGGCTAACGGCTAATCGCTCAATTTAGTTATAGGATGGCGAATTGGAATTTACGATAATCATCAAAATCTGCATAATATTTTTTCTGCTTATTTTTTCAGGTTTTTTCTCTGGATCGGAAACCGCTCTGTTTTCTCTTTCGCTAATGCAGCGTGAACGCATAAGAAGAAGCAAAAGTAAAAGAGCCGCCGTGATTGACAGGCTTCTTATGCATCCGAAACAGCTTATAATTACAATCCTTATGGGCAACGATCTTGTAAATATAGCCGCATCTGTTGTAGCAACATATCTCTTTATATCCATATTAGGCGAACACGGCAAATGGGCTGCAATTATTATCATGACCCCTTTGACCCTGTTATTTGCCGAGGTTATACCAAAAACATTTTCAGTGGCCCATAATGAGCGTGTTGCCCCTTTTGTATCAGGACCTCTTTACCTGTTTTCAAAACTAATTACTCCTTTGCGGTGGATTTTCAATGAGTCGGCGAATTTAATAATCAAATTTTCAGGCTTTGAAAAACAAAAAGCTCCAGCCACAATCATGGAGGATGATTTCCGCGACATGGTTGATCTGAGTCACAAAGAAGGCGAGCTGAAAAAGATGGAAAAGGAGCTTATCCACAATGTTTTCGAGTTTAGCGACACCCATCTCTTTGAAGTCATGACTCCCGTGGAAAAAATGTTCTGCCTGACGGAAGATATGGATATAGACACCATTTTAAAACATATTAAGAAGACCCCTTTTTCCAGGATACCGGTTTGCAAAGAAACTGCGGATAAAATCACTGGAATTCTTTATGTAAAGGATCTGTTAAAGGTTAAAATTAAAAAGATCGGCGGGCAAACAAAACCTTTGCCAAAAATATGCAGAAAACCTTTTTTTATACCAGAGACAAAAATGGTTGATGAACTCTTTTATATCTTAAAGCAAAAACATACACATATTGCCATCTGCCTGAATGAGCAGGGAATGGTTTCAGGGCTTGTCACAATGGAAGACCTTTTAGAAGAACTCTTTGGTGAAATCTATGATGAACATGATATGGGTGGAGCCCGATGATTAGCCTGAATATAATTATAATAGCTCTTTGCATCCTTATTCAGGCCTTTTTTTCCGGCTCTGAGATGGCGCTGATAGCCTCAAATAAGCTAAAACTCAGGCAAGAGATTGCAAAAGGGTCAAAAGGGGCCAGGCTTGCGCTAAATATGATTAACAACCAGCAATGGTTCCTTGCGAGTACCAGCACAGGAACAAATATGTTCGTGATAATATCCTCAGTTATCGCTGCTACATGGTTTCATCACTTTTTCGAAATCTATGGCGAGCCCTTGACAATTGTTATCATGTCTCCCGTGCTTTTGATGTTTGGAGAAATAATCCCAAGAACACTTTTCCAGCAAAATGCAACGAAAATCGCTCCAAGGATCGCTAAGACCCTATGGGTAGCATCACGTATTATATCGCCTGTTACATATCTGGTTTTTTGGGCCAGCAGGCTGTTTTACGGCCGCTTAGGACAGGAAGCCTTTAAAAAACAACATCTTATCACCAGAGAGGATCTGGCGCTAATACTAAGGGTGTCCGGCGAAGAAAGCGATCTTCAGAAAAAAGAAAAAAAACTCATACACAGGGTTTTTCATCTTGCTGAATCGGATGTTGCTGACGTCATGGTTCCTCTAATTAATGTCACAGCCATACCAGACACAGCCATTGTAGAGGATGCCATAAAAATAATCAGCCAGACCGGCTATTCCAAACTCCCGGTGTTCAAAGATAGAATTGACAACCTTACAGGCGTTATATTTGCCCGAGATCTACTTGACGTCCCCGACACCCTGGCAAAGATCGGTCAGTTTATGCGCAAGGCGGTTTTTGTGCCTGAACTTAAAAGGGCTGATGATCTTCTGCTTTCGTTCCAGAAAACCCATGACTCCATTGCAATCGTTGTTGATGAATATGGCGGAGCTGTGGGAATTATTACACTTGAAGATATTCTTGAAGAGGTTGTTGGGGAAATCCGAGATGAATATGATATGGAAACAGGCCAGTTTGTCAGGCTTGGCGAAAACCGGTTCCTGGTAAATGCTGCAATGGAAATCGAGCGTGCCAACGAAAAAATGAATCTTAATCTGCCCAAAGAAGATTATGAAACCATTGGAGGATTTCTTCTGAAACAGATGGGGAAAATCCCGAAAAAGGGAGAAGCATTAATATACAAAAATGTAAAATATACCGTCATGCAATCAAGCAACAGGGCAATTAACGAAATTCTTATAGAGAAGGTTGTTTAGACTGTAGGCTGTTAGGCTGAAGGCTGTTAGTTTTTGCGCATTGATCGAAGCAAAGCGGCCAAAACCTTTTCGGTCTCCACAATTTTTGATTCGCAGCCGGAAATGTCATGTTCATCAAAATACCCCAGACGTTTTGACAAGCCAAACTGGTAATGCAACTCCCTTAAGGAACCGAACGCAATTTCAAGAAAGCGGAGATACTCGACCTGACTCTCACGTGCGCACCCTTCAACGATGTTTGATGGAACTGAAACTGCCGCTCTTCTCATTTGGGAAGTCAAGCCATATATTTCCTCCTTCGGAAATTTCCTGGTTGCTCGATAGATCAGAAGCGCCACTTCGTCAGCCAGTTCAAACGCTCTGAGCTTAGTATGATCACGCATCCTCACCCCCCTAACAGCCTACAGCCTAACAGCCTTCAGCCTATCCAACTAACAGCCTAACAGCCTATTCCTTAACCCGCTCAACATATTGACCTGTTCTGGTATCTATCCTGACAAGCTCCCCCTCCTCAACAAATGGAGGCGCCTGCACAAGAAAACCTGTCTCAAGTGTTGCCGGTTTCGTGCTCCCTGCCGCGGTATCACCTTTGACCCAGGGATCGGTTTTAATAATCCTTAGATCGACAAAGTTGGGAAGCGATATGCCGATCGGTTTGCCTTTAAAAAAAAGCACATTGCAAACAGTATTTTCTTTTAAGAATTTCATCGACTCATCAACATGCTCTTTGGCTAAAAACTCCTGATCATATGTAGATGTGTTCATGAAACAGTAACCGTTATTATCCGAATAGAGATATTCCATTTCATGCTCTTCAAGGTTTGCCTCTTTGAATTTTTCGCCTGATCTAAATGTTCGGTCAAACTGAACCCCTGTAAGCATGTTTTTTAACTTACACTTATAAAGAGCCTTCCCTTTACCCGGTTTTACAAAGGCAAATTGAACTATTATATATGGTTCTTCATCCAACTCAATTTTAAGACCTTTTCTCAGGTCACCGCTTTCAAGCACTTATGCCTCCTTATTAAAAGATGAACGTCCAATCCGCCAAAGGGCTCTGGCGGAAACATTGAACGTCCAACGTCGAATAATGATGTCGCTCCGCTCCGCCAGTTTATAGATTGGCAGAATACCTTATTCAAAATTCGATGTTGGACGTTCGACCTGCCCGCAATGCCTTTGGGTGGTCTTGGTAGAATGTCCTGGTGTCTCGGCCCGGTGACAATGATCATGCCACCATCGTTTGTGATGCATGGCAGGCGGGTGTTCGATGTTCATTTTATTTAATATCCTCCTCAATAATAGTCCCGGGCGGTGGCACAGCGATTTTTTCTGCGGGCTTTTTGGGGGGAGGTGGCTTTGCTGGAGCCGCAACTGACGACATGCTCATTTCGATCTTCTTTATCCTTTTCCGGATAGATTTGAGCTTATTTGCCAAATCATCTGCAATCTGTTTTAGGTTTTGCTCATAAATCTTCTGCTTACTATTGAGAGCATTGTCAAGCGCCTTTCTGTCAATCTTGGCGGAAGAAAGTAGGGATATATCCGCCTGCACTTTATTTAAATCATTTTTTACCTTATCAAATTCTTTTCCGAAATTTGTCAGGTTCTTATCAAGGGCTTTGGTTTTGGATGCAGTATTTTTCAAATCCTTGCGGACAGGGCCTAACCCCTTCTCGATACCGGCTATGGCCCCTTTTAGTATTTTATTATCGGCCTTTCTTGCTGATCTGATATACCTTATGGCAGTAGTAGCCTCTTTTAATTCCACCTCAATCTTTTTTACAAGCATGTCTTCGAGTTTTGCCTGTTTTTCCGACACTGAGGCTATCCTTGATCCCAGATCCTGAGAAACGACCTCGCCGCTGGAGTGCATGCTGCCTACCCTCTTCTTGATATCAAAATAAGCAACAAATAGAATAACGGCAATCAGACAGGGAATCAAAATTGATACAAACGTAATCCTCTGGCTTAATTTTTCAATGCGACGATCCTTGATTTCTTCTTCAAACCCGGTATCCGGGCTCTGGTCATCAATGCGTATCCTGAATTTTGTGGGGTCTTTTTCAGCCATTAACTATTTATTCCCATTCAATTGTACTCGGCGGCTTTGAGCTTATGTCGTAAACCACCCTGTTTATTCCTTTTACCTCATTTATTATCCTGTTCGCAATAACGCCTAAAAGCCTGTGAGGCAGTTTAGCCCAGTCTGCGGTCATGGCATCTTTGCTTGTAACAGCCCTGACAGCAATAATGTTTTCATAGGTTCGCATATCTCCCATTACACCAACAGTCTTAATGGGCAGCAGCACTGCAAATGACTGCCATAATTTTTTATAATATCCGCTGTTTTTTATTTCTTCAAGCAAAATATGGTCGGCATTTCTCAGCATTAAAAGGCGCCTCTTGGTTATCTTTCCGATTATCCTGACGCCAAGACCGGGTCCTGGAAACGGTTGACGCCATATCAATTCTTCAGGAAGACCTATTTCCCTGCCTAACAAACGCACTTCATCCTTGAACAAAAATTTTAACGGCTCAACAAGCTTGAGCTTCATTTTCTTTGGAAGAGCGCCGACATTATGGTGCGATTTAATAACCGCTGTGGGCCCGCCAAAGGCGGATATAGACTCAATAACGTCAGGATACAGGGTTCCCTGGGCTAAATAATCAACCCCTTTTATCTTTTTGGCTTCGGCCTCAAAGACCTCTATAAAGATTTTGCCGATAATTTTTCTCTTTTTTTCAGGACTGGTAACCCCGGCCAGATTATTCAAAAATTTACTTGCGGCATTTACAAACCGCATATTAATTCCTAAATGCTCTTTTAAGCTTTTTTTCAGCTCGTTAGCTTCATCCTTTCTAAGAAGACCGTTATCTACAAATATACATGTAAGATTTTCACCAACAGCCTTGTGTATAAGCATGGCTGTAACAGAGGAATCAACGCCGCCGCTTAAACCTAAAATAACCTTTTTGTCCTTTATTGTTTCTTTGATTTGAGCAATCGAATCTCTGGCAAACGATTTCATTGTCCAGGTCCGTTTGCATCCACATATATCAAAAAGAAAGTTGCTAAGCATTATGGCGCCCCGAGGAGTATGACTGACCTCCGGATGGAACTGGAAGCCGTAAAGATTCTTTTTGCTATGGGCAGTTGCGGCTATTTTTGTGTTTTCAGTTGAAGCGGTTATTCTAAAACCTTTCGGCAGATTCTCAATCGAATCGCCATGGCTCATCCAGCATTGCGTCCTTTTGTCCACCTTCCTGAAAAGATCGGCCTGTTGTTTGATTCGCAGCTCAGCAAGGCCGTATTCCCGTTTTTCGGCCCTTTTTACGGTTCCGCCAAGCGCATCAATCATAAACTGCATGCCATAACATATTCCAAGCACAGGAATGCCAAGATCAAAAATTGCCTTGTCGGTTTTAGGACTATTTTTCTCATATATGCTTGAAGGCCCCCCTGATAATATTATCCCTTTTGGATTAAGTGATCTTATGTAATCAGGGTTGACATCAGGCGGCTCAATCTGACAAAAAACATGCCATTCCCGCACTCGTCGCGCTATTAACTGGTTATACTGCGAGCCAAAATCGATAATTAGTATCATTTGAATTTAATCCTTTAATCCCTAATCTCTGACGCGCAGCACAGGCGCTTGCGCCGCACGCCTCCGACCTCCGACCTCCGACCTCTGACCTCTGACCTCCGATTTTCTGCTCTCTCCTTACTCCTTACTCCTTACTCCCTACCGCCCTCTAATCCCTTAATTCCTTTTCTACCTTTGCAATATCTCCCGGCAAATCAACCTCCGGCGAATCATAACCTGTTACAACCATCTTGATTTTATGGCCATATTCAAGTGCCCGGAGCTGTTCAAGCTTTTCTATCATCTCGAGTCTTCCCTGGGGCAAGTTCCTGAATGTTTCCAAAAAACCTCTTGTATATGCGTAAAAACCGAGATGCTTGTAAGTATCAAAAGTATCAGAAAAATCACGGCCAAAAGGTATCGGAGACCTGGAAAAATAAAGAGCAAAACCTTTACTGTCAAATGTAACCTTTACATCCTTTGGGTTTGTTATTTCATCTTTATTTATGATTTTAAAGGCAAGTGTGCTTATCTCAAGATCCGGATCAACAAAAAACGGCTCTACAAGCTCATCAATACAGGCCGGGTTAAAAACCGGCTGATCCCCCTGCACATTTACAACTATATCATCCGGATTAAGGCCGATCTTCTCTGCGGCTTCGGCCACTCTGTCTGTTCCAGATCTGTTTTCAGCCGAAGTCATAACGGCCTTGCCGCCAAAAGCCAAAACAGCATCATAAATCCGCTGATCATCAG
>JAPVVG010000104.1 GCA_028571455.1 Desulfobacteraceae bacterium
GTCCTTTGCTCTTTCAGCAGCTATCGGAGCGGTTGCAGGTATTGCCATAACCCCGATATCCCTTATGGAATATGACCGTGGGGCCATGCTCGCGATAAAGGGATTCGGCGCGGTTATTCTTGGCGGGCTGGGAAGCTTTCCAGGCGCTATCCTGGGTGGCCTGATCATGGGAAGTATCGAATCATTCGGGGCTGGACTTATTAACTCCGGGTACAAGGATGCCTTTGCGCTGCTTGTGCTTATGGCCGTCTTATTTTTTAAGCCCAGCGGAATCTTCGGAGACATAGAGATCAGTAAAATCAAAAGGTTTTAGGCATGTTACGAATCGCCAAGCTTCCCATTGTCATCTTTGCTGTCTTTATTATCACATTTCCATGGATTGCAAGTCAAATTCCCGCTATAAATCATTATACCGACATCATGGTTTTTGCAGGAATTTACTGTCTGATCACCATCGGTCTCAGCCTTTTCATGGGGTATGCTGGTCAGATATCGCTTGGGCATGCGGCTTTTTATGGTATTGGTGCCTATGTATCGGCTATTCTGACTGTAAAATACGGCTTGAACCCATGGGTCTGCATGTGTATAGGAATGGCTGTTACTGCGGCGGTGGCGCTTTTGGTGGGAGCGCCCTCCTTGAAATTAAAAGGCCATTATCTGGCCATGGCAACCCTTGCTTTTGGGATTATTGTTTTTATTATTTTTAACGAAGAGACTGAATGGACTGGCGGTCCGGACGGCATGGCCGGCATCCCTGGTTTAAGCCTGTTGGGGTTTGATTTTAGCTCTGTTGGAAGGTATTACTATCTGGTCTGGGGTATTGTCTTAGCTGCCTTTGTCTTTACCGTCAATGTAATTCAGTCAGGCACAGGCCGGGCCTTAAGGGCCATCCATGCGAGTGAACCGGCAGCCAGCGCCATGGGAGTTGATGTTTCCAGGTTCAAGATACTGGTCTTTGTCTATTCGGCTGTTTTGGCATCTTTGGCCGGCAGTCTTTATGCTCATTATCTTAATTTTGTTAATCCATCTACCTTTGACCTTTTCTTTTCGATCAAGCTTCTGATCATGATCGCATTAGGCGGGATGCATAATATCTGGGGCGCTGTTATCGGGGCCGGCCTGATTACCTTCTTAAGCTATGAGTGGCTCTATTATTTTGAGGAATTTGAGGTTATTGTTTACGGTGCTATCCTGCTTCTGGTCACCATTTTTTTGCCCAAAGGACTGGCGGGGGTGCCGGGAATCGTAAAAGGCTGGTTCAGGAAATAGAAATTCGATGAATTTTGTTGAAGAAGAAAATATTTTGGAAATAAATCGAGTGGTCATGACCTTTGGCGGACTCATGGCTCTTAGTAACCTTAATTTCCAGGTCAAGAAGGGAAGTATTAAGGCGATTATCGGACCCAACGGTTCCGGCAAGACTACTCTTTTTAATATTATTACAGGGTCTTTTCCGCCAACAAAGGGAACGGTGAGGTTCAAAGGCCGATCCATTGAACATCTCAAGGCCCACAAGATTGCGGACCGGGGCATTTCACGCACCTTTCAGACGGTTGAGCTGTTCGGCAATATGACGGTCATGGAAAATGTCATGCTGGGATGCCATACCCAGGTTCGGACATCCTTTATGGCTTCCGGGTTTGTTTTGCCGCAGTCCAGACGGAAAGAAAAACGGATTAGGGAAAATGCATTGAAGATTCTGAAATTTATCGGGCTTGCTGATAAATTCAAAGATTCGGCGGACAGCCTGCCCCTGGGTGAACAGAAATTATTAGAGATCGGGCGGGCACTGGCCAGTGAGCCGGAACTGATTTGTCTGGACGAACCCGCGGCCGGTCTCAATGAGACAGAGACTCATATGGCATCTTCCTTGATCAAGGCCATCAATGCAAAAGGGATAACCGTTTTATTAGTGGAACATGATATGAAGGTGGTGATGAATATCTCGGATGAGATTTTGGTGTTAAACTATGGCCAGAAGATCGCAGAGGGGCTGCCTGAAGATGTCCGGAACAGCCTCAGTGTTATTGAAGCATATTTAGGAGTGGAGGCCTAATATGCTAAGGATCCATGGACTCAACGCCTCTTATGGAAGTATCCGTGTGCTTAAAGATATTTCCATACAGGTTCCCGTGGGAAAGGTGGTTTCCATCATTGGAGCCAACGGGGCCGGCAAGTCCACTCTCTTAAAATCTATCTCCGGCATAATGAAGATCAATGGGGGCAGTATTCTTTATAAGGAGCGGAATATTGCCGGCATGCCGGCAAACCGGATCGTGGGTCTGGGTATCTCACAGGTTCCCGAAGGGAGACAGATTTTTGCCCACCTGACCGTCCGGGATAATATCAATTTAGGGGCCTATCATTATTCTAAGCGGAGCAACCGGCTTGAGATCAAAGAGAGAATGAAGCGTGTTTATCAAATGTTTCCGATCCTGGAAAAACGCTCCAAACAGATCGCCGGCACCCTTTCCGGCGGTGAGCAGCAGATGCTGGTCATCGGCCGTGCCCTGATGGGACGTCCCGAACTCCTGCTTTTGGACGAACCATCCATGGGCATAGCTCCCTTGGTGGTCCGAGAGATCTTCAACGTCATTAAGCAGCTCAACCAATCAGGCGTCACGGTTCTGCTTGTGGAACAGAATGCAAGGGCTGCCCTCAAAGTGGCCCACCACTCCTACGTGCTCGAAAGAGGTGAAATCGTTTTAGAAGGTTTAGCCGCCGAGCTTTTGGACAACCCCAAGGTAAAGGAGCATTATCTGGGGGGATAACAAAATTAATTATCACGCACGTGCAGCGCACCCGCCGTGCTCGCGCCCGTCGCGGCAGGGGCGCTTGCGCCGCGTGAAGACCGCAAAGGATAAAAAACCCCTGCAAACCTGATAGGATAGGAATTTCCTTTCCTGAAATAACAAATCACAAATATCAAATATCAAATAAATTACAATGACCAAAATTTAAAATCCCAAACCCGTACATTTTTGGTCGAGTAGTCGAGTAGAAAAATGGTTCCGCCAGAGTCCGCCAAAGTGCTCTGGCGGAGCGGATTAACTACTCGACTACTCGACTAATTTCCTACTCGACTATCCTGTTTCATTGAATATTGAAATTTGGGATTTATTTGTAATTTGATGCTTGAAATTTGGGATTTTATAAGTTCAATTACAGCCAACCTGAGTTAATTCTTTGACATTGTAAGTTAAATTAGTTTATATGTTATTAATAAGACGCTAAGATAAAAAAATATGATTGAGAATGAGATTTGTTTAGGTTGCAGATTATGGCCAAAAATAAAAAAGTTATTCAATTGGTTTGGGGCATTGCCCTTGTTTTGACTGGAATAGGGGTATTTTACAGAATACCCCAGGTTATGCCCAAAATAGAGCAGATCAAACAGTTTTCTTCGATAATGTTTTTCATACGTTTTTGTTTCTATTTTTTAGGTGTGTTGCTTATCGGCGGGGGAGCAAAAAAGCTTTATGATAACTATAGACTTCCAGATAAATAGTAACAAGTTAGCCTTTTGAAAAATAGTCTGACAGGATAAACAAGATTTGTAAGCGTTCACGGAACATTGAAATTAGAAATTAGAAATTTGGCCTTCATTCTTTTGTACTGTTCTTCCCAATTTCCAATTTCAAGTTTCAAGCCGTGAACGGCTACAATAATTTTAATCCTGAATATCCTGTAAATCCTGTCAAAAAAATAATATTTAAACCAGAATTAACTATGTTAAACACATCTGCTACATTAAACGCCAAGTCAACAGATGTCCAGAGCCTCAAATCGGAGGTGGAATACAGGACAAAACTCCAGGACATTTGCAACAAGATATATGCTGCATCCAATATGGATGAGATCTTAATCGATCTGAAAGACGAAATCACAGATCTTTTTGAGGCGGAAAGACTTACTGTTTATGTTGTGGACGGAAAAAAAAGAGAACTGGCATCACGCTTTAAGTCCGGCGACGAAATATCAGAAATCCGGGTTCCTATTTCTTCAGGCAGTACCGCTGGATATTCCGCCTTTAAACAAAAGCTTATAAATATAAAAAATGTTTATGATAATAAGGAGCTGGCTGCAATCGATCCTGCCTTGAAATTTGATAAAAGCTGGGATCAAAAAACAGGTTTTAAAACAGCTCAGGTCCTTGTAGTGCCGATAATTTTCAAGAAGTATCTGCTTGGAGCGGTTCAACTGATAAACAGGGTAACCGGCAGTTCTTTTACAAAAATGGATGGGGAGTCTGTAACAGAATTAGCTAAAATACTGAGTATTGCCTTATATAACCAGAAACGGATGGCAAGGGCAAGGATCAATAAATTTAGTTATCTCATTGAAAATCATATTCTCACCCAAAAAGAACTGGATAAAGCCATAGCTGATGCAAGACAGAGAAAAGAGCTTATAGAAAATATTCTTGTAAAGGATCTTAAAATCGAAAAAAAAGAGGTCGGTAAATCCTACAGCAAATATTATAATATTCCATTTATAGAGTATAATTCAAAAATAGCTATCCCGGGAGAACTCCTGGTCGGCTTAAAGGTTCCTTTTATGCGGAATAATGTCTGGGTGCCTTTGCGTGTCGAGGATGGAAAGACGACGATTATCATAGACAACCCGCATGACCTTCAGAAAATCGACGGAATAAAAGCTCTTTTTTCAGGAAAACAGATCCAATTTTGCGTTGCATTCAAGGAGGATATCCTTAATTATATCAAACTATTTACACAGGATGACAAAGATCTGGCCGATATGGACGATATTCTTCGGCAGCTTCAGGATGAGGCCGAGGAGATGGATGAGGCTGAGGCCGCTGTATACGAGGAAACCAGCGCGGTCGTTCAACTGGTAAACAAGATTATTATTGATGCATATAATCGCGGGGCTTCCGATATTCATATAGAGCCCTATCCCGGGAAGCAAAACACACGGGTGCGTGTGAGGGTTGACGGGGCCTGTTCTTTATACCAGACCATTCCTTACAGCTATAAGAGTGCGGTAGTATCGCGTATAAAGATTATGTCTGACCTTGATATAGCGGAACGCCGTAAGCCCCAGGATGGTAAGATCAAATTCAAAAAATACGGCGGCGTTGACATTGAGCTTAGGGTCGCAACCGTTCCAACCCAGGGTGGATTGGAGGATATTGTAATGCGTATCCTCGCGGCAGGCGAGCCTATTCCCCTTGACAAAATGGGTTTCTCGAAAAAAAATTATGAAGGTTTTGTAAGTGTTATTACAAAACCTTATGGCATCATATTTGTGTGCGGCCCCACAGGTTCAGGTAAAACCACCACGCTTCATTCAGCTTTGAGCTATATTAATAAGATTGAAACCAAGATTTGGACTGCCGAAGATCCTGTTGAAATCACTCAGGACGGCTTGAGACAGGTTCAGGTAAAACCAAAGATCGGATTTGATTTTGCCGCTGCAATGCGAGCATTTCTAAGGGCAGATCCCGATGTTATTATGGTTGGCGAAATGCGGGATAAGGAAACCACATCGATCGGCATAGAAGCATCCTTAACAGGTCATCTTGTGTTTTCAACCTTACACACAAACAGCGCTCCTGAGAGTGTTACCAGACTCCTTGATATGGGGATGGATCCTTTTAACTTCGCGGATGCCATTTTGTGCATTCTTGCCCAGCGATTAATTCGCACCCTCTGCAAGGATTGCAAAGAAAAATACCATCCATCAAAAAAGGAATATGATGAGCTTGTCCGGGAATATGGTCATGAAGATTTTGAAAAGAATGTTAAAATTCCATATACGGATGATCTGACTCTACATAAGCCTGCCGGCTGCGAGGCATGTAACAATACCGGATATAGAGGCCGGATGGGCATACATGAATTATTAATGGGGACCGATGAGCAAAAAAGATTGATCCAGAGCAACGCGCAAATGGAAAAATTGCGTGAACAGGCTATACAAGACGGCATGACTACACTTAAACAGGATGGAATAGAGAAGATTTTTTCCGGGCACTGCGATCTACTTCAGGTCAGGAAGGTTTGTATTAAATAAGGTCTTTGCAAAACTTTGTGTTTTGAGGATTCCTGAATCGCTTTGCTTTTCAGGAATTTTTTATTAAAGCTTCCTGAAGCTTGCCGCACAGGGGGTGATCCACGAGGAAAAACAATGCATATAGGCATCGGATATGATATTCATCGTCTGGTTTATGGAAGGAAACTTGTTCTTGGCGGTGTGACTATTCCATTTGAAAAGGGTCTTCTCGGGCATTCAGACGCAGACGTTCTTGTCCATGCGGTGTGTGACGCACTTTTGGGTGCAGCCGGCCTGGGCGATATTGGTTTGCATTTCCCGGATACAGATCCTGAACTCAAAGATATATACAGCATAAGGCTTCTTGCAAAAACTTATGAAATGGTTAACAGTAAAGGTTTTGCGATAAGCAATGTAGATTCTACCATTTTTGCCGAAGCCCCAAAACTTTTACCGTATAGAGAAGCAATGCAGAAAAATATTGCCAAAACAATTAAAATTGAACCGGACAGAGTCAATATCAAAGCAACTACCTTTGAAGGGCTTGGAATGATCGGAAAAGGGGAGGGGATAGGAGCGATGAGTGTTGTGCTGCTCAGAAGGAATTAGCTTATTAGGCTGTAGGCTGTTAGCCATGTAAGGTGCATTCTATGCACCATCACTGGAGCATGGAAACGAGAAAAGAAACAGAAATCAGAGGTCAGATGCCAGAGGTCTGAAAGACAGAGATCGGAAAGAAAAGGGATGAACGTCCAACATCGAACATCGAACGTCCAACGTCGAATGAAAAACAAAAGAAACAGAAATAATTTGAGGAGCAAAGCGACATCATTATTCGATGTTCGATGTTGGACGTTCATCCCTTTAATAGGTTCGATATTCGATATTCAGGTTCCTAACACTTAACACTTAAAAAACATTATGACTCTTCGTATATATAATACCTTAAGCGGAAAAAAAGAAATTTTTAAACCTATTGAACCAGGCAGGGTAGGCATGTATGTGTGCGGGCCCACGGTCTATGATTCCTGTCACATAGGACATGCAAGGTCGATTATTACATTTGATGTCATAGCCCGGTATTTAAAAGCAAAAGGCTTTAATGTAACCTATGTAAGAAATTTTACCGACATTGATGATAAGATAATAAACAGAGCTAATGAGCTGGGTATGGACACCCGTGTGCTTGCCGAGAAATATATCAAGGAATTCTATGAGGATATGGATGCCCTGAATGTTGAAAGGGCTACAATCGAACCCAGGGCAACAGATCATATTGATCAGATAATTAAAGTTATCGAGAGGTTGATAGAAAATGGAATTGCGTACCAGATAGACAATGATGTTTATTATGCGGTTGAGTTATTTAAAGACTATGGAAAACTTTCCGGTCGGAAACTAAAAGATATGGAGGCAGGCGCAAGGGTTGAAATCGATAAAAGAAAACATAATCCTTTTGATTTTGCTTTGTGGAAATCATCAAAGCCCGGAGAGCCTGCCTGGGACAGTCCCTGGGGCAAGGGCAGGCCAGGATGGCATATTGAATGTTCGGCCATGAGCACCGAATATTTAGGTGAAACTTTTGATATCCATGGCGGAGGAAAAGATCTTATTTTTCCGCATCATGAAAATGAAATAGCCCAGTCAGAGGCCGCATTTGGAAAAACTTTTGTCAGATACTGGATTCATAACGGTTTTGTAAATATTAATCAGGAAAAAATGTCAAAATCGCTTGGAAACTTTATCGTACTAAAGGAAATAATAAAACATTACCATCCTGAAACGCTGCGGCTTTTTCTTCTTTCCAAGCATTATCGCAGCCCTGTTGACTTTACAGATAATGCAATGAACGAAGCTGTTGCCGGTCTTGATAAAGTCTATGCCCTGCTTGAGCGTATTGAGAAGCAATTCGGGTCTGTATCAGACAAAGATAAAACTCGTGATCCTACTGTGTTCTGGGGGCAATTTTGTCGGGCCATGGACGATGATTTCAATACCGCCCTTGGAATAGCCACGCTTTTCGAAGCCGTTCGCAACATGAACCGTTTGCTGGATGAAAATAAAAACAGCTTTTCTCAAGACGTTGAAGATAAGGTACGCTCTGGTCGGGCAGATATTCTAAAAATGGGCGCAATCCTCGGCATACTTAATGAATCACCTGAAGACTATTTTGCAAAAAAAAGATCCACAGGGCTTGAAAAAAAATCGATTGATTCTGAAATGATTGACAAAATAATAAATGAGCGGACCGAGGCAAGAAAGGCAAAAAACTGGGCCAGGGCCGATCAAATCAGAAAACAGCTCAGTGAAATGAATATAATTATTGAAGATCGTCCTGAAGGCACGATTTGGAAGATAAAGAGTTAGGGATTAACGGCTGAAGGCTGAAGGCAAAAACTTAAAATTCTTCGTGGTGAAATAAATAGAAACAGAAAACCGCAGAACCGCAGAACAAGGAACCGCAGAATATCGAAGTAAACACTTCATCATTCGAAATTCCTTGTTCGGCATTCGATATTCAGATTCCTAACACCTAACACTTAAAACTTAAAACACCCATGCCTCTTTTTAACCTTATATCGGGTTTTACCCCAAAGGGCGATCAACCAAAGGCAATTGAATTATTAAGCAATAGCATTTTGTCCGGCAACAAACACCATGTCCTTCTCGGAGTTACCGGGTCGGGCAAAACATTTGCCGTGGCAAATATTATTAAAAGGGTTGAAAAACCAACCCTTGTGTTGGCGCCCAACAAGACTCTTGCAGCACAGCTCTACGGTGAGTTCAAATCACTCTTTCCTGAAAATAGTGTCGAATATTTTGTAAGCTACTATGACTATTACCAGCCTGAAGCCTACATTCCTGCCAGCGATACCTACATACAAAAAGATTCCTCTATCAACGAAATGATAGACAAATTGCGCCACAGTGCGACAAGATCCGTGCTTTCACGCAGGGATGTTATTGTTGTTGCGAGCGTATCATGTATATTCGGACTTGGCGATCCTGAAGACTACCTCTCTATGAGTGTTGATCTAAAAACCGGCATGGAGCTTGTTCGAAATAAGCTTCTATCCAGGCTTGTTGATATGCAATATGAGCGAAACGATATTGATTTTCACCGGGGAGTTTTCAGGGTAAGGGGTGACAGAGTTGAGATATATCCTTCTTATGAAGAGGAAAGGGCTGTTCGCATTGATTTTTTCGGAGATCAGGTGGAAGCTGTTTCAAAGTTTGACCCCTTAAGAGGGGTTGTTACAGATCGTTTGAAAAGAATTACAATATATCCTGCCAGCCATTATGTAGCCGACAGAAAGACACTTGAGGATGCAATAAAAAGCATAACTGTTGAGCTAAAGGAAAGGATCGATTATTTCAGGAACGAAAACAAACTGATAGAGGCCCAGCGTATTGAAGAGAGAACAAATTTTGATCTTGAGATGATGCTGGAATTAGGCTACTGCAACGGTATCGAGAATTATTCGCGACATTTAACCGGAAGAACTCCTGGTGAACCGCCTCCAACACTTCTTGATTATTTTCCTGACGATTTATTAGTATGCATTGATGAAAGCCATATTGCCGTGCCACAGATTCGCGCCATGTATAAGGGTGACAGATCCCGTAAGACAACCCTTATTGAATATGGTTTCAGGTTGCCGTCAGCCCTTGATAACCGGCCTCTTAAGTTCGAAGAGTTTGAATCAAAGGCATCACAGGTTCTCTACATATCAGCGACGCCTGCTGAATACGAGCTTGACAGGGGCAAAAGCGCTCTTGCTGAGCAAATAGTGAGACCCACAGGCCTTATTGATCCTCAAATTGATGTAAGAAAAGCACAGCATCAGGTTGATGACCTTTTTGAAGAGATTCAGCTATGCTGCAATAGGGATGAAAGAGTCCTGGTTACTACCTTAACAAAGCGTATGGCTGAAGACCTTACAGAATACTATCAGGATCTTGGCATAAGGGTTCGCTATCTTCATGCAGATATAAACACATTGGAAAGGGTGGATATTATAAGGGACCTCAGGGCCGGTAAATTTGATGTTCTTATTGGCATAAATCTCCTTCGCGAAGGGCTTGACATACCGGAGGTTTCACTTGTAGCCATACTTGATGCCGACAAGGAAGGTTTTTTGCGTTCAAAAAGGTCTCTTATTCAGACATGCGGCAGAGCCTCCAGAAATATCGGCGGCAGGGTAATAATGTATGCCGATCATATAACAAAGTCGATGAAGCAGGCAATAGATGAGACAAACCGGCGCAGAAAAATTCAGAAGGCTTTCAATAAAAAGAACAATATTATTCCAACAACTATCAAAAAAAATATTATGCCTGTCTTTGGCTCAGCATATGCTACTGATGATATTCCTACAGACAAGGTTGCGGAAGCTGTTGCCGCATACGAGTCCTTAGACAATATCGACGATATTATTAAATCCCTTGAAGAAGAAATGGCTCAGGCCGCAAAAGAGCTTGAATTTGAAAGGGCAGGGGAGCTTCGTGATCAGATCAAGGAGCTGAAAAGGATAGCGCTTTATTGACGGTAGAGTAACACCGAATTCTAAAAATCAGTAAGGGAGCCGGCATAACCGGTCAGCTCCACATAGGCGCTCCCCTTCACCTTCTTTTTTCCTATCCTTCCTGATACCTTGCAGGCCCCTTCCCAGTAAGTAACCTGGGTGCTTTCGGTGGTAATTAACTCCTGATCTTTTACCAACGGTATTACTTTAAGCCGGATATTCTTTTCCGGCAGACTGATATCCCAGCCGGAAGGATAGATCCCCCCGCTTTTTTTGCTCTTCCATTTCCCTCTTGGAACTATCCGGAATTTACTGGTATATAGATGTTCATAATTTCCGTTGATCACCAGAGTCCCTGAGGAATGGGGATCGACGGTGGCATCTTTTTTTCTCATCAGGTAGAGCATTATCTCCTGATTGTTCTCAAGTTGCAGGGAAAACCAGTCCCATCCTGCCTGATCGGCTCCCAACTGATCACTGGAAAATTCATGATCCATCCAGGAGATTCCTGTAACCGGATAATCCTGATTTTTAATCGTTATGGTTCCCGCAGTTTTCAGGCGGGTAAAGGAATAGTAGTGGGAGGCATGGCCCAGGCCCTCCCCTTTCCGGCTGATACCATCCTGACCATGAATTACAGGACCCCAAACCGGATTGAGAGCAAGGTCAATTCCATATCCCGACTTTTTTGCCTTTATTCTCTGTTTATCAGGGCTGCCCCAAAGCCTCCATTTTCCGTTTTTGATCTCAAAGGACTCAGTAGATGCATAAGCAACCCGCTCACGCCCCCGGTGTATTGTTTCAAAGTAATGGAATTTCTTTTTCGAGACATCAGTTATCGCCAGGTGGGCAAAAAAAATATCCCTTACCTCCCATTTTGAATCTTCTTGCTTTTGGGTGGCTGCAGAAATCCCTTTGCGAAAAAAGGTTAACTCATAGCCAAACCGTTTTCCTTTTTTGGTAAAGAGATGCCCTGTATAGTACCACCATTCAATAGCAAAATCCGGATGAGAATAGTGATCCCGGGGGAAGCTGAACTGGTAGCCGGGCAGGGCCTTTTTATATTCCGCCAAACCAGAACCGCATGCGACAGCAAGTAAAACAACGGCGCAGAAAATATTTTTTAGTGTCTTCATGTTTGAGCTATAGTTTTTAAGAAAAACATTTTGGGGTTAGTATTTCTTGAATTGGATAAATGACAAGGATCATGGTGCGAACTATACTTGAAACTTGAAACTTGGGCATGTATTGCGATTTCTATGGGTTATCGAGTTTCCGGTTTCCAGTTTCCAGTTTCTCTCGACAACAAAGACAACGTCTCTTTAGGATTGTATACCAATTTAATCGAAAACTTTATCTGAAAGTCTATATGTTGAACGATTACATTCTATTCATATCGAAGCACTCTGGACACATTCAAAGACAGGGCTTTCAAGGCAGGAGGGATTCCTGCCAGGATGGTGAAGGCAAAAATCGGTAATACCGAAAGTAAAATCGTAACCAGAGGATAGGTGTGCTGGATGGTCCATCCAAAGGATCGATAATTGATGACATCTATCAGTAATGCCGATAATATCACACCTGTCACCATTCCCACAGCTACCCCCAGCGCTCCCAGAAGGGATGATTCCATTACCAGCAGCTCCACCATCTGAAAACGGGTCAATCCCTCAGAGCGTAATATTCCTATCTCTCTTTTGCGTGCCATCACTGAGGAGGCTAAAGACCCGATTATTCCCAGAATAGCAATAATGACCGCAATCACTTGCAGGGCATAGGTAATCCTGAAGGTCTGATCAAAGACATCTAATGCCCTTTCCTTAATATCCTTATTGCTGAAAAGGACAAGACCCTTCTTGTCTTTTATGATTTCCATTATCTCGCTGCGGGCTTCTTCAATCTTCCCCTCTTTCACATAGATGCCCAGAGAACTTAAAAACCGGTCGTTCCAATATCGAACAAAGGTATCCCTGTCAAACAATATAATCCCATACTGGATGGCATAATCATAATATATGCCGTAAATTTTAAATCTTACTTCCCCCTTAAAAGTGGGAAGCAGAAGAGTATCTCCCACATTCTTGTTATGAATCGTGGCAAATCCTTCGGAAATCACCACCCCCTCATTTTCCCGGGCTTTCAAGAAAGGAGCTGCCCCTTTTTTTATCGGCAGGGTATTGTGCCTGGCAATGGTGGAAAAATCGAGAACCCCGTAAGCAGCAGCGTGGCCCTCATATTCTATGTTAATATAGCGAAAAGGCTCCACATCGAGAACCTGGGGCAATTTTTTTATTTTCTCCGCAATATCCGGAGACATTTTGGCCGTCCCTCCTCGTTGAAACCGGGATTCCATAGTGACGATAATATCTGTCTGCAGGGTCTGATTCAGCCAGACGGTTATCGTGCTGCGGAAACTCTCCACCATAATAACAATACTAACCACCATAGCCACGGCCACAGCCAGGGCCGCTATTGCCACCGAATTTCTTCCCCGGTGACTAAAAAATGAATCAGTTCCCAAACGGGAACAGGCCCCGAAACGGGAAAAGAGTTTTGACAATGGTTTTTGCAAAAAAGTCAGCAGGGGAAGCATGAGGGATGACATCCCCAGCATCACTAAAAGAGAGGAAATATACCCTGGAAAAGGGGATGTGGTAGGCAGGTATATTACCCCTGCTGCCAGAAGGAAGAGAATGAAGGCTAACACTATGAAAGACTTTGTCTGGCCGGATTTCTCAATTTCGTAAGAGCCTTTGGTAATTGCCAGGATAGGAGGATAAAAGGCAGCGTTTATTGCCGGAAAAATGGCAGACAAAAGAGATGCCCCGATTCCCCCTCCCATTCCAAGAATCAGAAGCCGGGCCGGTACTTCAATATCTTCCACGCGGGTAATCAGGTAAAGAGAGGAAATGGTGGAAGACATAAGGGAAACCGCTCCGCCGGCAAACTTTATCCCCAGATATATTCCCAATAATGATCCCAGCCCGGATACCAGAAAGGTTTCCAGGAGAAAAACCATAAGAATTGTTAAACGACTGCAACCCTCTGCCCGGAGGATACCTATCTCTTCCCGCCTGGTTATTACTGAGTAGGAGACAGCATTGTAAAGCAAAAACATTCCCACAAAAAGGGCAATCAGACTTAATACCTCCAGATTCAACTGAAAAGAGGCCAAAAGCTTGCCTACGCTTTTTCCCCGTCTTTCAGAAAAATCTACTGATACATAGGAGGGCAGGACATCATTTAACTCTTTTTTCACTATCGCCGGGAGAGCCCCTTTTTCCAGAATAAGGTCGATACGGTCAAGCACACCAGCTTTATTAAAGAGCAATTGGGCAAAAGAGATATCCACAACCGCCAGGTTTCCTCCCATGAAAGCTCCGGAGCCGGTCGATTGCAACAGTCCTGCCACCACCAGCTCCCACACCCGGTCGTCAACTACAAAGGATGCCCTATCCCCCTTTTTGAGGCCGTAACGGTGAGCAAACTTTTCTGTCAAAAGGATATTTCCAGGGTTGAGGATCTCCCGCAATATGTCCTCCGGGGATTCTTCCATGGTTACCAGAGAATACTGCCTGACCATAGGATCGATGAGAAGGTCTACCCCCTGGATGAAGAGGATGTCGCCTTCCTCACCTTCCAGGTGTCCGGTTCCCCAGATAACCGGCGCTGCAGTGGCAATCTTCTCATAATTTACCAGGAAGGGATAGATGTCTTCTGGAAACCCCAATTCGTTTCCAAAAACAGAAAGTTCAGCCTTTCCTGCCACAGAATCCAGGGATTTTTCAAAGGATCGAATGATAGAAATATTTGCGGTCTTAATCGAAATATAGAGGGCCACCCCCAAGGCCACTCCTGTTATTACCAGCAAATTTCTTCCCCTGGTTCCCAGAAAATATTTCAGGGAAAGAATTTTTACGATCCGCAAAGATCTGACCGCTTCACCTCTTATCCTCATACCTGCCTTCCGTCTTTCAGTGTCATCTGTTTTTTGCAGAGAGAAGTCGCTTTCACATCGTGGGTGACAATAATCAAAGAAGATCCGTTCTCTTTGACCAGGTGAGAGATAAGGGAGAGAATCTTTTTCCCGGTTTTGGAATCGAGATTTCCGGTAGGTTCATCGGCCAGGATAATTTCCGATTTTTTAATGATTGCTCGTCCTATGGCAACCCGCTGCATCTCTCCTCCGGAAAGCTCTCCGGTACGGTGATTGGCCCGATCCCTCAAATCAACGAGTTCCATTACCCGCTCCACTTCCCTTTTAATGTAGCTGGAAGTTTTTCTGGCAAGTATCAGGGGAAGGGCGATATTTTCTGAAACCGTCAAATTTTCCAAAAGGTTGAACAACTGGAAAATAATCCCGATCTTCTCCCGTCGAAGCAGGGTAAGCTCCCGATCCTTCAAGGCAGTTATCTCCCTTTTTCCTAAATAGATCCTGCCCGAGCTTACCCGTTCCAGGCCGGCAATGAGATGAAGTAAGGTACTTTTTCCAGAACCGCTTTTACCCATAATTAAGAGAGATTCCCGGTCATTAAGGGTAAAAGAAATTTCTGAAAGAGCAGTTACTTCTCTTTTCCCCTGGTTATAGATTTTGCTGACATTATCAACATGAATCATAAATGTACGCCGTTAATGAATTGTTATATTAATTAGTGCCTGAACGGAAACTATCCAAAGTTGTCATTTCGAGCCGAGCGAGAAATCTTATGACACTGAAAATAGAAAATAGAAATTGGAAATTGGAAATTTAGCCTCATGCTTTTGTGCTGTTGATGAACGCATTCAATTTTGGGTCGAGTTTCATCTCTTCCAAATTTCTACTTTCCAATTTCAAGTTTCAAGTCGTAAACAGCTACAAGATTTCTCCCTTCGGTCGAAATGACAAAAAGAGGGGTTTTCGTTCAGATACTAATTATATTGTCAAAAAAATTTAAAATCAATAAAGTGGTTCCCTATCGGATAAGAAATAAATAAAATCGTTTATCTTGGCAGATCAAAAATTTTCATTTTCAAAGCACCCATTAAATCTTAATAATTTGATATTATAGCAAATAACAACCATTTTTTCTTTAATTATCATAACTACTATTGTGTTTCATGAAAACCTTTACACTGTCATTGCGAGGAGCGAAGCGACAAAGCAATCTCAACAAGGCTCACAAACTACACCACGGGATTGCTTCGTCCGCCAATCCGCCAGAGCTCTTTGGCGGACTCGCAATGACAACTTTTTAATGAAACGCTATAATAGTTTATGCTATCAGGAGGTTATTTTTTTACAAGGCGGTAATAAATTTTTTCTAAGCTACCCTTGGGGGTGAACCAGGCTATGCATTGCTTGATCGATTTAAAAAGACACTGGAGCAAAGAAAACGATATTGTAAGGCTTTTCGAAGCGGCATTGATATTTCTTTGTGTGGCGCTTGTTTCATCAAGAAAAATGCGAGGGAAAAAGACAACATCCAATTTTATGAACGTTCCGCACGTACGTCCCGTAGGTATATCTGAATTTGAAAGGGCAGGGGAGCTTCGTGATCAGATCAAGGAGCTGAAAAGGATAGCTCTTTATTAGTTTTTGCCGATATCTGTAAAAAACCTTTGACTTTCTGGTCTGGTCTGGTCAGACTATATTGAGGAGGTAACAGTTATGATGATAACAAATATATCAGAAACAAAGGCCCAACTTTCGGCGCTCATTAAAAAGGTCATGTCCGGCCAAGAAGTAATCATCGGAAAAGCAGGCAAACCCGTGGCAAAGCTTGTGCGGTATGAACGAAGCGATAAACCGCGCCACCCAGGCGCTCTGCGGGGCAAAATAAAAATTTCTGATGATTTTGATGAATTACCGGAAGATATTGCCGAAGCTTTCGGGATGGTGGACCCATGAATCTTTTATTAGATACACACGTTCTACTATGGTGGCTCGATGATCACCCGAATCTTTCCTATCGTGCAAAAGCTGCAATTGCCGACGGTAAAAATTTAATTTTAGTAAGTGCCGCCGTAATCTGGGAAATACGGATTAAGCACGCATTAGGTAAGCTGGAAATTCCTGAGAATTTTCGGCAGGTATTAGATCAACAGGACTTCGAGCTGCTTGATATTACAGTCGATCACGCCCATGCAGTTGGTAATCTGGAACCACACCACAGGGACCCATTTGACAGAATGCTTGTAGCCCAGGCGAAAGTGGAAGGTCTGACCCTTGTAACCCATGACAACCGTCTGATAAAATACAAAATCCCAATCTTAAAGACATGAGATTTTTTCAAAGTGGCGTTAACAAGAAACCCCGTTCTTCTTTTAAAAAAGGAGTTAGCTATTCCATTCTTGACGATACAAACTTATAAACTGAGGAACGTTATATAGATTCCCCAAACAAATGAAAAAAGAAACGCCTAAATTCAACCTCGTCCCCCTTTTCATGGGATGAATAGAACTGGTCACTTTGATCCGAAATATAGGATACCGGAAGAAAAAATTTAGGGTCGGACATTCAACCAGAAATCCAAAATCCGATGGAGTTGCTTTCTTCTTCGCCTAATGTGGGAATTAACAAGAATAAGGCGGGCGGCTGTTGGATGGGTGATATTTTTTTCTTATATGCTTTTCATATCATAACGAAAATTTTGTATTTTTGAACCTTTTTCGTTATCATAATTAAAAGGAAATAATTAAAATGGGTGAATATGAAAAACATATTCGAATGGCACGAGAAAAGCTGAAAGCAGTAAGAAATGCCTTTGAAAATGGGCAACATACCGTAGTTGGTGATCTTGCCACTAAGGTTGTTGAGCAGCTTGTTGAGGCTGATGCAGCCAGGGAAAACACACATTTTGGAACTCATCTGGAAAGACATAAATTCTCGGGAGACAGATACCCCGAAGAGATAAACTCAGCTATGAAAAAAGTGTGGTTTGCATATGGAGATCTCGGTTACGATGGCGTTAATGGTGAAAGGGCAAAGAGAGCGATAGAAAACCTGGATAAGGTTCTGAAGTTTTTTGAAAAAAGATTTTGTGAACAGATTGAAGCATAAAAGCATATACAAGAAGATTGTCGAGCGACTTTCAACGGTCAAGGATTTAAAAGCAATAATCCTTTACGGTAGTTTTGCGAGGGGAGACTATGGGCCAAGGTCTGATATTGACCTGATGCTGATTACCACTAAAAAAGAAACTATCGAGGAGTTACAAGACACAATTATTTCTCTTGAACTTGGACGGAGTATCCAGCCGGTTATCAGGACCGAAAAGGAGTTGGCAGAAACGGATACCGGCCTATTGCAAAACCTCTTCCTTGAGGGAAAGATACTTTTTCTGAGCGAGCCACTTGATATTGATGTCTCTGCACTCCTCCATCTTAAGCCATTTCTTGTTTATACTTTTGACCTTGGCAATCTTGATCAAAAAGCAAAGGCCAAGTTTAACAGGGCTTTTTACCCCAGAGTGCGTGAAAATTATAATTACCCTGGAGTTCTCACCGAACTAAATGGAAAAAAGCTTGCCAGTGGTTGTATCATGGTACCTTTTTCTAAAAAGAAACCCGTTGAGAAATTCTTCAAGTCGCAAAAAGTAAAATTCAATTCTTTACGGATATGGAAGTGATATAGGTGGAGGAATCCGTGCCAAGTGTCTGGATACTCAGAGGCCTTTTTTCTTCAAGCAATGGGGCGGTTGGGGAGCAGACGGAAAAAAACGTACAAAAAAAGGCAAACGGAAGATTACTTTTTGGAAAAACGTGGGATAATATGCCGGCACCTGCGCAGAATATTTTTCATGGGATGAATAAAACCGGCCGAAAGAAATAAAGGGGTCGTGTCTTCATTCTTCACATTATGCCTAAATCTGTCAATAATGAAGACACGATCCCCTTATCTTACGGTGTTACCGGGATTTGTGAAGCTGCGGCTAAAAAAAAAGGATTTAAAAAACGAAAAAGGGGTTAGCGAACATGAAAGAAAAAACACCTTCAATGAAAGAATGGCGGAGATTATATGATGTAGCCGTAGAATTTAAAAAACTGGAATGCTGGGACTGGATGTATGATGATGATCTGTTTGGCGTTCAGAATCCGGACGATTGTGAAATTGGATACTGCTGTATCATGGGTAATTTTCGACAAATGTTTGGCGTTGCTGTTTACCTGGGAGCAGATGGCCTGGATGGATATCTCAAAATTCAATCAGGTGAGATCGGTGGAGCAGATCCTGATGCGCTCTACTGTCAAAAATGCATCATGGCTTCCTTTGAAGACAGGGATTGTTTATGGAAAGAGGATCTGCAGTTAATAAAAAAGCTTGGGTTAAAGTTTCGCGGCCGAAACCAGTGGCCTATGTTCAAAAGTTATAGGCCGGGTTATGTTCCGTGGTTTTTAACGAAAAAAGAGGCGTTGTTTTTGACTGTTGCCTTAGAACAGGCCATTGATGTGGCTGTGCGCTTCCGGGAAGATGAAGGTTTGCTCACGCCGCGCGGCAAAAATGAATATTTGATCAGGGTTCCTGATAAAATTGAGGATATTATCCTTTGGGAAGATAGATGGATGAAACCTGCCCCCGTGAAAAAAACCAAGCTGTCTGATGACCGGGTCAATGAAGTCAAGATACAAAAGATCAAAAAGAAAGCTGTCCGAACAAGCAGTATCTGGGAAATCGAACTTGCCTTTTCTCCCACACCTGTGAGGGAGAAAAAAGAAAGGCCCTATTTTCCGCGAATGCTTGCAGTAATAGATCACCGCTCAATAATGGGTTTAGACTTTCATGTATTTGAAATTTCGAGCGACACTTCAGAGTTCAGAAACCATTTTCTCGGTTTTTTAGAAAAGCATGAGGCTTTGCCAAAGGAAATACTGGTTGGAAATGATGAAACACTTGAAATTATTGCGCCAATTGCATCGCTGCTTAAAATCAATCTGAAATCAGACTCAGAACTTTTGGCAATGGAAGAATTCAATCGTGCGATGTTTGACTTTTTTAGGGCATAAAAGGGGTAAGAGTTTACGGGTAGAATAGGGGACCTCAGTTTATAAGTTGACACCGGTTCTTTTTAAAAAACAACCCCTTGAATCCTTGGACCCTCTTCTCCAACTAAATTGGAGAAGAACCTATATTTATTATGACCAAACAACAAAATCAAAAATTGAGAAATATTGCTATCATCGCCCACGTCGACCATGGCAAGACCACCCTGGTGGATGCCATGTTCCGCCAAAGCGGTCTGTTCCGGGAAGGCAAGGAAATGGATGAGCGGATCATGGACAGCATGGATCTGGAGCGGGAGCGGGGCATTACCATCGCGGCCAAGAACTGCTCGGTCATATGGAAAGATACCAAGATCAACATCCTGGACACCCCGGGCCACGCGGATTTCGGCGGGGAAGTGGAACGGGCCCTAGCCATGGTGGACGGCGCTATTTTGCTGGTGGATGCTTCGGAAGGCCCCCTGCCCCAAACCCGGTTTGTTTTGAAAAAAGCCCTGGAAGCCGGATTGGTCATGCTGGTGGTGATCAACAAGATCGACCGCAAAGATGCCCGGGCCGATGAAGTGCTGGACGAGATTTACGATCTGTTCATCGACCTGGATGCTTCCGAGGATCAATTGGATTTTCCGGTCCTCTATGCCATTGGCCGCCAGGGTATTGTTCAACCCGCCCTGGATGAGCCCCGGGAAAACATCCACCTGCTCTTTGATACGATTTTGTCGGAAATCCCGGGACCTGTTTACGATTCGGAAGAACCCTTTCAAATGCTGGTGGCGAATCTGGCCTATTCCGACTATCTGGGCCGCCTGGCCGTGGGCAAGATCCTGAACGGGTCTATCTCCTTTGATGACAGCCTGGTCTGTATCACGGAAGATAACTCCCGCCTGCCCATCAAGCTCACCAAACTCCAGGTGTACCAGGGCATGGCGCTGAAAGCCGTGGACCGCGCCGATGTCGGAGATATCATCGTGATCTCGGGTATCGACGATGTGAAAATCGGAGATACCATCTGCACCCGAACCGCGCCCAAGGCCTTGAAGCGCATCCGCGTAGACGAGCCCACGGTCTCCATGACCTTTGCCATCAACAACGGTCCCCTGGCAGGCAAGGAGGGTAAAATCGTTCAATCCAGCAAAATCCGGGAACGGCTCATGAAAGAAACCCTGCGCAACGTGGCCATTCACGTGGAAGATACCGGCAGTCAAGAACGCTTTATTGTCAAGGGCCGGGGCGAATTCCAAATGGCAATTCTTATCGAAACCATGCGCCGAGAAGGGTTTGAGTTGCGCGTGGGACGACCTGAGGTGATCTATAAGGAAAAGAATGGCAAGCGCCAGGAACCCATGGAACATGTGTTCGTGGATTGCGACGAGCCATTCGTGGGGGTCGTAACTGAAAAGCTGACCCATCGAAAGGCTCGCCTGAGCAATATGGTGAACAAAGGCACGGGGCGGGTGAGAATCGAATTCATCATGCCCTCCCGGGGGCTGATCGGGTACCGGGAGGAATTCTTGATCGATACCAAGGGCACAGGAATTCTGAATTCTTATTTTTCCGGGTATGACGATTATATGGGAGATTTTCCGTCCCGGTACACGGGATCATTGGTTTCGGACCGCCAGGGAAAGGCCGTGGCCTACGCCTTGTTCAAGATGGAACCCCGGGGGCAGTTGTTCGTGGTCCCCAATGATCCGGTGTATGAGGGCATGGTCGTGGGGGAATACAACCGGGAAGTGGATCTCAATGTGAATCCCTGCAAGGAAAAAAAACTTACCAATATACGGGCCTCGGGCAAGGATGACGCCGTGGTTTTGACCCCGGTCATGCCCATGACCCTGGAGAGGGCCATCCACTTCATCAAAGCCGATGAAATGGTGGAAGTGACCCCCCTTTCCATCAGATTGCGAAAGACCATTCTGACCGCCCATAACCGTCCCGTGGGTAAGGGACCGATCCACTAATCTCTGATCCATTCTAATGTTCGTTGTTTTCTTTATTAAGCTCCGACAAACCCGGGTGGCAGGGTGGGCAACGTGGAAAATAATTGAAATATCAAAAAAGGAAAACAGGATAATTTTAACCAAAAACAGAAAGCTTCTTAAATTCAAAGAGGTAACCCACGCTATCTTTGTGCGTCCAGGAACTATCGGTGAACAGATAAAAAGAATCATAGATTACCTTGATATTAAATACAGCATAAAGCCTTTTTCAGGGAGGCCATAAAAGAGAAGGAATGGGGAGGAATTTAGCTATGTTACACGGTATGAGAAGGGGCATTGTTTTTATTCTTTTTTCTTTTTTTCTTCTGGGTTGCAATCAGAGCTCTTCACCTGTTTTTCAAGAAGAGATCAGAGGCCTCAAGCTTGTCCAAGTGATTACAGGGAAAGACGCCTTGCTTGCCATCAATAAACTCCATGGCAAGAAGATAAATGTGGCAAGTGGCATGATCGCCTTCTATCAGGGGGAAGGAGAAAAAGCAATTATATGGGTCTCTGAATCAGCCTGCACGGATGATGCTATGCAGCAGACGGAGAGTATGATAGAGAGGATGACAGCGAGTAAAAGATCGCCGTTCAGCGATTATAAGGAGATAGAGCTGAACGGGGTGAAGATCTATTCGTTCAAAGGTATGGGGCAGAAGCATTACATATTCAGAATCAGTAAAGATATCTATTGGATATCAGCGAATCCTGGTACGATTGATGAATTGTGTAAAAGTATCGTGGGGTAGAACTTTGACAGGAGGAATCAAGAGGGATAATGGAAGTAGATCTGGATAAAAAATTATCTGTGGTTTCCTCTGAGCCCGGTGTTTACTTGATGAAGAATGCCCGTGGAAAGATCATTTACATAGGAAAAGCCGGGAACCTTAAAAAAAGGATCGGTTCATATTTTTCAAACCAGGCGCAATTGGATATAAAAACTAAAACTCTTGTCAGCAAAATTTCAACATTTGAAACGATAATTACCAGAACCGAGAAAGAGGCGCTAATATTGGAATCAAACCTTATTAAGCGTCATAAGCCAAGATATAATGTCATTTTAAAAGATGACAAAAGATATCCATGTCTGCGTTTGGATATAAACAGCCTGTATCCAAACCTGACAATTGTCCGGGAGATAAAAAAAAACGGCTCTGTCTATTTCGGCCCATTTGCATCTTCCCACGCTGTGCGTGAGACACTTAAAATAATCAATAAAACCTTCAAGCTTCGCAAATGTAAAACAAAAGAGTTTAAAAAAAGATTACGCCCCTGTCTTAACTTCCAGATAAAGGCATGCCTTGCGCCATGCTGTTTTGATGTTGATAAAAACGCTTATAATAAAATAGTAAAAGAGGTCACCATGTTTTTAAATGGTAGAACCTCTGAGCTTATTTACAAAATAAAAAATGAGATGATATTGGCTGCAAAAGCCCAGGCTTTTGAACAGGCCGCCGTCCTGAGAGACAGGCTGTTTGCGATTGAAAAAACACTTGAAAAACAGGTTGTGGTTACGACCGATTTTAAAGACAGGGATGTGCTCGCTATTGCTGGATCTCCTGAATATTACCTTATTACCCTTCTGTTTATCCGCAGGGGCTGTCTTTTAGGGGTTAGACATTACAGTTTTTCAGAAACAATGTCAGATAATGCTGAAATGATCAGGACATTTATAACGCAGTATTATGAAAGGACCCCATTTATTCCAAAGGAGATCCTTGTTCCGATACCTCTTAATGATGTTTCGTTGCTTGAAGATTGGCTATATATTTTAAAAGGGAAGAAGGTGGATGTTTTGCATCCGCAACGAGGCGAAAAAGCACGTCTATTAAATATGGCCCTTCAAAATGCCCAAGACAGGCTGAAAGAGCAAATAGATTCAAACGCCTCCAACATGGATCTGCTTAAGAGGTTAGGGAAAAGGCTGAAAATGGAGAGAGCTCCACTACGGATTGAGTGCTTTGACAACTCGAATATATCAGGTAAGGAACCTGTTGCAGGGATGGTCGTCTTTGAAAGAGGAAAACCGAAAAGATCATCATATAGGAAGTACAGGATTAAAACCGTTCCAAAACAGGATGATTATGCGTACATGGCCGAAGTTTTGAAAAGGCGTTATGGCAAAGGTAACAAAGCAAAGCCATATCCTGATATAGTGATGGTTGATGGCGGTAAGGGTCAAATGAATATTGCCGTATCTGTGATTAAGGAGCTAAAGCTTGATAGTTATTTTGAAGTTATTGGAATAGCAAAAAAGGATGAAAAAAGAGGGGAAAAGGAGGATAAAATCTATAAACCCGGCAGGGTTAATCCGATTAACTTCGGCAGGGAAGGGGACCTTCTTCTTTTTCTGCAACGAATCAGGGATGAAGCCCACCGTTTTGCAATAACTTTTCATCGTAAGCGTCGAACCAGAACCTTTATGAAGTCTGTCCTCGATACCATCCCCTCAGTAGGGAAAAAAAGAAAAGCGATTCTTCTTAAACATTTTAAAAGCATTAAGAAAATCCGGGCCGCGACAATTGAAGAGCTAAGCGCTCTGCCCGGAATAAGTCATGATGTTGCAAGGGCTGTAAAATTAGTTCTTGCTGGCTGAATAAACTTATGTTGGGCCATTGCAGAAAATTTTTATATTATTTTTGTAACTACTCAGGCACAAAGTAGCAAAGGCACATAGGCACAAAGTCGAACAGCCTGCTCAGCCGAAGCAAAGCTTCTGGATAAAAAGGCTGGAAAATATTCGACGAGACTGTAAAAAAA